>NZ_CP031963.1:4199166-4560000 GCF_003443675.1 Aquimarina sp. BL5
ATGCTTATCATTGGTCTAATTACGGAAGCATTGGTATTTACTGTTTCTGCATTCGAACCTGTTGATGATGAGTTGGATTGGTCTTTAGTATATCCAGAATTAGCTGGAGGAAATAGAAAAGACAAGAAAGAAGTTCAAACTCCAGAAGGAATGTTATCTAAGAAACTAGATGATATGCTTAAAGAAGCTAGATTAGATACTAGTTTAATGAATAGTCTTGGAGATAGTATCCGTAATTTCGAAGGTGCTGCTAAAGGTATTGCACCAAGTGTGGATGCTATTCAGGGAACTAAAAAATATAGTGAGGAAATGGCAACTGCGGCTACCCACTTAGAATCTTTAAATAGTTTGTACAAGGTGCAATTAGAATCTTCTGCAAAACAAGCTGAAGCTAATGCAGCAATTGCCGACAATGCTAAAGCGCTTGAAGAGCAAATGAAGAGCTTGTCAAGTAATTTATCTTCTCTTAATGGAGTATATGGTGGTATGTTAAGTGCTATGAACAGAAACTAGTATTTAACTTTAATTTAAAAATAACTACCAAAATATAGAAACATGGCAGGAGGAAAATTATCACCAAGGCAGAAGATGATCAATCTGATGTACTTGGTATTTATAGCAATGATGGCATTAAATATGTCAAAAGAAGTATTATCCGCTTTTGGTTTGATGAATGAGAAATTATCAGCATCAAATAGTATAGCGACAGAACGTAATACAGCTTTTATGGCTGGTTTAGCGGATAAAGTTTCGGAGCAACCAGAAAAATATACACCCCTAAAAGAAAAAGCAGATGAAATCAGTACTTTTTCTAATGAGTTCAATGCATATGTAGAGCAATTGAAATCTGAATTGCTTGAAACTGCGGATGATCCGACGGATTATGAAACAATGGATAAGCCAGATGCATTAAATTCTAAATTCTTTGAAGGAGGTAAAAATACTTCAGCAGCTTCGGAATTTTTAGAAAAAATCAAAACTTATAAGGAAGGTGTTGTTACTGCAATTCGCTCTGTGAAGGAAGTAGATGGTCAAGTAGCTGATGATGTAGAGAAAGCTTTTTCTACAGATGACGTGGAAAATAGAGATAAAGTAAAGGTTGATTGGTTGAAATATAATTTCGAAGGCTTTCCTTTAGTGGCATCTATTACAAAGTTAACTCAAATGCAAACTGATGTTAAGACTACAGAGAGTAAAGTGTTATCTGCTTTATTGGCTGGACAGCAAGCTTCAGAACTTTCATTTAGTAATTATGAAGCAATAGTTGTTCCGGACAAAACGGCTTTCTTTAGTGGAGAGAAGTTTACTGGTAAGATAGTTCTTGGACGTTTTGATGCAACATTAAAACCTACAGCTGTTACAGTAAATGGAAAAGAGCAAACTAAGGTTGAGAACGGTCAGATTATGTTAGAGTTTCCAGCAGGTAATGTTGGAGAAAGAGACGTAAAAGGAGAGCTTCAATTTAAAGAGGGTGATTCTACTGTTTCCATTCCAATTAAGAGTTCTTATGCTGTTATACCAAAACCAAATTCTGCAGTAATTTCTGCTGATAAGATGAATGTTGTATATCGTGGAGTTCAGAATCCAATGACGATTTCTATTCCGGGTGTTCCTTCTGTAAATGCAAGTGCTCCAGGTCTTAGGAAAAGTGGTGGTGCTGGTAAATATATGATGAACGTTACTACGGTAAAAGCTAGAGAAGTAAATATTAAGGTTAGTGGTAAACTACCAAATGGTTCTTCAGTAAGTGATACCAAGAAATTTAGAATAAAAGATATCCCTAGACCAGTGGGTACTGTAAGAGGTGAGGATGGTAGTATAAAAATGTCTAAGAGTGGTTTAGATAAAGCTTCTATCGGAGCAATACTTCCAGACTTTGATTTTGATATCAAATTAAAAGTAACTGGCTTTAAGTTTAAGGTAGAAGGTCAACCAACTATTAATGTTAGAGGAGGAAGATTAGATTCTAGAGCTAAATCTGCTCTTAGAAAAGCTAAACGTGGATCTTCTGTTCAGGTGATAGACATTAAAGCACAGTTAACAACCAATGCTGGATATAAATTAAAGAAAATATCTCCGGTTATCGTTGAGTTAACGAACTAAAATAAACTAATGATTATGAATTTGAGAAATTTGTTATTAACCGTTTTTAGCCTATTCGTGACCTTGTTTTCGTTTGGTCAGGCTAACATTTTGAATGCTGATAGTCCAGAAGATATCGGAAAGAAAACGATCGAACAGATCCAAGCCGATAATGACCTTCCGCTAGAATATGGTTATGTTGACAAGCGTGATGTACTTTGGGCTAAAACTACGTGGGAGACAATTGATCTTGATGAGCGTATTAATTTTCCATTGTATTATCCAATTGATACTGTTAATATAGGAGCAGATAGACGTGCATTATATGATGTTTTATTATCCAATGTTAAGAACGGTAAAATCCAAAAGATTTACGCAGATTCATATTTTACAGAAACACGTACTTTAGGTGATCTTGATGGTACTTTATCCAAAATTGACACTTTAGATTTAGGGTATGAGCAGTTTAATGCTGGTGAGACTGTAGATCCTCAATATATCGAGATTACTACTATTAGTGCAGCGGATATTTCAGAGTATAAAATTAGAGGATATTGGTACTTTGATAAGCGTCAGGGAGAATTAAGATACAGATTGTTAGGTATTGCTCCAGTAGCACCGGATGTAAACTTTATTAATGATGATGAGCCAGATATGGTTCCATTATTCTGGGTTTGGTATCCTGATGTTAGAGAAATACTTCATAACGCAAAAGCATTCAATAGGAAGAATACCTCGATGCCTTTTACGTATGATCATGTACTTAATGCTAGACGATTTAATTCTGTCATATATAAAGAAGATAACATTCAGGGTGACCGGGAAGTTAATGACTATATAATTGACAATGCTTTGATGCAATTACTTGAAAGCGAAAGAATTAAAGAGAGTATCAGAAATTTTGAAATGGATATGTGGAGTTACTAAACTCTGATGTTTCTAATATAATATATAAACGCCCAACTTGTTAGTTGGGCGTTTTGTTATTTTTGATTTATGATAGATTATATAGTTGTTGGATTTGGATTAGCCGGATTAGCTTTTGTAGAAGAGTTAAAGAAAAATGATAAGTTATTTGTAGTTTATGAAAACTATTCACAGAAATCCTCTAGAGTTGCAGGAGGATTGTATAATCCTGTAATTCTTAAACGATTTACAGCTGCTTGGCTTGCTTCAGAGCAGTTGGAACTAGCACTACCCTTTTATAAAAATATACAAGATAAACTTGGAGAAGCCTTAGTGTCTGAACTTCCCGTTTTGAGAAGATTCAATAATATTGAGGAGCAAAATTTATGGTTCGAAGCTTGTGACAAGCCTGTTTTAGAAACTTTTCTTTCTTCGGACTTAATACGAAATGAAAATGAAGCGTTAGATATACCTTTTCAATATGGAAGCGTTAAGGGAACTGGTAAAATTGATATTAAAAAGATGCTGTCTCTATATGTTTTAGATTTGAAAAAAAAAGAATTACTAATAAATGAATCTTTGGAGTACGATGAATTAGTAACTGAAACTGATTTTATAGAATATAAAGGTTTACGAGCTAAGAATATTGTTTTTGCCGAAGGTTTTGGTGTTAGAAGTAATCCTTTTTTTAATTATTTGCCATTACAAGGGAATAAAGGAGAGTACATTATAATTAAATGTAAAGGTCTGCAATTGAAAGAAGCAGTGAAATCGTCTATATTCATTATTCCACTTGGCGACGATTTGTATAAGGTAGGCGCTACTTATAATAACCAGGACAAAACACCGAATATTACTGAATCTGCAAGAGAACAGTTACAGATGAAACTAGAACGTTTCCTGAAAATCGATTATGAAGTAGTTGATCAGGTTGCCGGAATTAGACCGACTATCAGGGACAGAAGACCATTGATTGGAACACATCCTGAATATAAAAGTATGCATATTATCAATGGATTAGGAAGTAGAGGGATATTAATTGGTCCTTATGTGGCAAACAAACTCTATAATTTTATAGAGAATAATGGATCTTTAGAAAAGGAAATTGATATCAAACGTTTTGAAAATTTACGATAGGTTTTTCTTTTTTCCGTAGTGCATAAAGATATTGATCCAGATGTTTCTGGATAATCGAAGAATTACAGGAAAAAACACCAATAGAGTGCCTACTATTACAAAAAAGGTATTTAATAGATTTAATTTCAGAAAAAGGTTTCCAATTACAAAAGCTGCAACTGCGAAAGCAATACCCACTCCATAGCTTACATACATAGCGCCATAAAAAAAAGAAGGTTCTATCTTATATTTAGTATTACAATGACTGCAACGCTCGTGCATCTGAAAAACTTTCCCTAATTTATATGGATTCGGTTCCTTGTACATACTTTCATTTTGACAAACAGGGCATGTACCTGTGAAAACGCTGAAGATTTTAGTTCCTTTTAAGAAGCTCATAGTACTTTTATTCTAACGCAAAATTAGTCATCTTTGCAGAAAATATTCAAAAGCTGATGTTAAACATACATAACCTTTCAATTTCATTTGGAGGAGAATATCTTTTCGAAGAAATAGCCTTTAGATTAAATGCAGGAGACCGAGTAGGACTAGTTGGAAAAAATGGCGCAGGAAAATCTACTATGCTCAAAATTTTATCCAAAGAACAAGAGCCGGATTCAGGTCAGATTGCTATGGATAAGGAACTAAGAATCGGTTTTCTAAAACAAGATATAGATTTTGTTATAGGGAGAACCGTGCTAGAGGAATCCTATGAAGCCTTTACAGAAATAAAAAAGATAGAGAGAGAAATTGATGAGATTAATGCACAACTTGCTGAACGCACGGATTATGAAAGTGAGAGCTATAATCAGCTGATAACAGATTTAAGTGATCATACGCATCAATATGAGATTCTTGGAGGGTATAACTATCAAGGGGAAACAGAACGGGTATTACAAGGATTAGGATTTGTTAGAGAAGATTTCGATAAGCTTACAGATACTTTTTCAGGAGGTTGGCGAATGAGAATAGAACTGGCGAAATTATTATTACAGAATAATGATGTTCTTTTATTAGATGAGCCAACTAACCATTTGGATATAGAATCTATCATATGGCTAGAGAGTTTTTTAAAAAACTATACTGGAGTTGTGGTTATCGTTTCTCACGATAAAATGTTTCTAGATAATGTAACCAATAGGACAATAGAAATATCATTAGGAAGGATTTACGATTATAATAAGCCATATTCTAAATATTTAGTACTTCGAAAGGAATTACGTGAACAACAATTAGCTACACAAAAAAATCAATCTAAGCAAATTGAACAAACCGAAAAACTGATCGAAAAATTTAGAGCCAAAGCATCTAAAGCTTCCATGGCCCAATCTCTCATTAAAAAATTAGATAAAGTAGAACGTATTGAAGTTGATGAGGATGATAATGCTGTAATGAATATTAGTTTTCCGGTAAGCGTACAACCAGGAAAAGTTGTTATTGAAGCGGAAGAAGTAGGTAAGAATTATGGAGAAAAAGAGATTTTAAATGATATTAATTTATTAGTAGAACGCGGTTCAAAGACAGCTTTCGTGGGGCAGAATGGACAAGGAAAGTCTACATTGGCTAAAATCATTATTGATGAAATATCATATAGTGGGAATTTAAAACTAGGCCATAATGTACAGATAGGATATTTTGCACAGAATCAATCAGAATATCTGGATGGTGATATAACTATTCACGATACAATGATCAATGCGGCAAACGAAAAGACACGAAGTAAAGTTCGAGATATGTTAGGAGCATTCTTGTTTAGAGGTGATGAAGTTGATAAAAAGGTAAAAGTTCTTTCAGGGGGTGAGCGTAACCGATTGGCATTGTGTAAAATGCTTTTAGAGCCTTTTAATGTATTGGTAATGGATGAACCGACAAATCATTTAGATATTAAGTCAAAAAATATTCTAAAAGAAGCATTAAAAAGTTTTGAAGGGACATTGATTTTGGTATCACACGATCGAGATTTTCTACAAGGATTGACAAATACTGTATATGAGTTTAAGAATAAACAGATTAAAGAATATCTTGGAGATATAGATTATTATTTAGAACAGAGACGAGTAGATAATCTTCGGGATATAGAAAAGAAAGATAAACAAGTCAAGTTAACTACAGATACCAAAGAAACTGCAAAACAATCATACGAGAATCAAAAGAAGCTGAAATCACTTAATAATAAGTTGAGTAATGTAGAATCGAAGATCAATAAGATAGAAAGAGAGATCAAAGAAATAGATGTAGAATTGGCAATCAATTATGATCAGACAATTTCAGCGCCAGATTTTTTCGATAAGTACCAAGCAAAAAAAGACAAATTAGCCTCCTTGATGGAAAGTTGGGAAGCTTTACAAGAAGAAATCGATACATTATCTTAATTCTTGTTTTAGATATAATATTATAAAATTATTCAAAAAATAGAGGGGTATATTAAGACTTTTATATTGTAACGTATCGATTTTTGAAGATCCTTGAATTAGAGTATGTTACCTAAATGTTAAGATCAAACAAATCGTATACTTGAGAATAATTTTTATCGTTAGTTTCATGTACAACTGAATATTTATAGATATTTTTGTACCCGTAAATTAAATTATACAATGTATGAATGATACAAAAGCCATCGATTTAAATGCTCACGCGCTATCTTGGGTTGGAAAGATTCATTATGATTTTGGGTTTTTAGTTCAGAAAGCCTTTGGTGAAAATGGGTTAGATTTATCCAAAGAGCAATGGAGCGTTCTTAAGCGTTTGAATGTGAAAGATGGACAACCACAAAATGATTTGGCTTTTATTACCCATAGAGATAAGACTTCTATGACCAGATTGGTAAATACCATGGAAAGCAAAAATCTTGTGGTGAGAAAAAGTGATGAGAACGATAGAAGAGTAAATAGAATTTTCCTTACGGATTATGGAAAAGAAGTGATTGAGAAGGTAACTCCGATTATGTATGACCTAATTCCGGCAGTACAGGAAAGTCTAAGCAATGAAGAAATTGAAAACCTGATCAGTACACTTAAAAAGATTAAAGATAAAATTGCTGAAATAGCAGATTAATAAAATAATCATAAATTTTTTTAAAAGACATCTAATCATTTTAGATGTCTTTTTTAGTTTAAGGAGTTGAATTTATTTTATGAGTTCTTTAACTGCAACACACGTTCGTTGTTGATAGTTTTGTGTGGCTTTTTAGATTAAAAGTTTAAACAAACGATTGTGTATGAGAAATGTAATACTTTCTATCCTTGGATTATTACTTATTGCTGGAGCTTTATTTGGAGCAAAAAAACTTATTGATAGTAAAACTAGAGTTAAACCAAGATCTGCCAAGGTGATTAAAACCGTTTTTGTAGACACCATTAAAAATGGGACGGTTCCAATTAAGATTAATGCTAATGGTAATTTAACTGCAAAAAGAAGATTAGAGTTATTTTCTGAAGTACAAGGTGTATTTAGAGGAGGTGCTAAATTATTTAAGACTGGCCAGCAGTATCAAAAAGGCCAAACATTGATTAGAATTGATGCTTCAGAATATTATGCTTCTGTACAATCTGCTAAAAGTAATTTATATAATTTGATTACTTCTATAATGCCCGATTTACGCTTGGATTATCCTGAGATCTTTGATAAATGGCAAAACTATCTTTCCAATTTTGATATTAATAAAGTAACACCCGAACTTCCCGAGACTAATTCAGAAAAAGAAAAATATTTTATTACAGGTCGAAATATCTACACAACATACTATAATGTAAAAAATCTAGAACAACGTTTGTCTAAGTATAGAATTTCTGCACCGTTTTCTGGAGTACTTACAGAAGCTTTAGTTACAGAAGGAACACTTATTCGTCAAGGACAAAAACTAGGAGAGTTTATAGATACAAGCGCTTATGAGATTGAAGTAGCTATAGGAAAGGAATATTCAGATTTATTAAAGATAGGAGAATCTGTAGTGCTTTCAGATCTTAATACATCCAAAACATATACAGGTATTGTAACCCGAATAAATGGTAGGGTAGATCAAGCTACACAAACTATCACTACTTTTATTGAAGTCAAAGATCCGTCATTAAAAGAAGGAATGTATCTGGAGGCTAACCTGAATGCCAGAAAAGCTGAGAACGCTATAGAGATTGATCGTAATTTACTTCAGGATGGAGATAGAATTTTTGTGGTTAGAGATAGTATCTTGGATATGATTGATGTAAACCCTGTTTATTTTTCTGACAAGAAAGTCATTCTTAAAGGAATTCCAGATGGAGATGTAATCCTAAACAAACCAGTCCCTGGAGCGTATGCCGGAATGCTGGTAAAAATATACAAAAGTAAAGGAAGAAAATCATCAACTGCTGATAGTAAGATGAGTAATGCTAATTCAAAACAGTAGTTATGCGTAAGATTATTTCTTATTTTATTAGATACCACGTTGCTGTAGATGTAATTGTCATTGCTTTTATTGCATTTGGAATATTCGGTGCACTCTCGCTCAAGTCATCGTTTTTTCCACTTACAGATTCTAAAAATATCAATATAAGTGTTGTCTACCCTGGAGCTTCTCCATTAGAGATCGAAGAAGGTATTATACTGAAGGTAGAAGATAACCTTAAAGGTCTGGAAGGAGTAGAACGTGTGACTTCAACTTCGAGAGAAAATAGTGGAAATATCAATGTCGAAATCGAAAAAGGAAAAGATATTGACTTTATGTTGCTCGAAGTTAAAAATGCGGTAGATAGAGTGCCTTCATTTCCTACGGGAATGGAACCTATCGTAACCTCTAAACAGGAAGCGATTAGACCTACGATAGATTTTGCTATAAGTGGTACTGATATACCTTTGGTTACTTTAAAACAGATTGCTAGGCAGATTGAGAATGATCTTAGAGCAATAGACGGAATCTCTCAGATTACGATTAGTGGATATCCTGATGAAGAAATCGAAATCGCGGTAAACGAAAATAATTTGTTAGCCTTCAGTCTTAGTTTTAGTGAAGTGGCCCAAGCAGTAAACCGAGCCAATATATTAACTACGGGAGGTACTATTAAGACCAATACTGAAGAATACCTTATTCGTGCAAATAACAGATCGTATTACGCGAATGAACTTTCTAACTTGATTATACGTGCAGATGCATCTGGGCGTACGATAAGACTTAAAGATGTTGCAGAAATTAGAGATCGTTTCTCAGAATCGCCTAATGCGACTTATTTTAATGGAAACCTTTCTGTTAATGTTCAGATAACAAGTACTAATACAGAAGATCTGATTTCTTCAGCAGAAAAGACCAAAGAATATATAGAGGAATTTAATCAGAAGTATAATAATGTCCAGCTTAATGTAATTAGTGATCGTTCTATTACGTTAGTACAGCGTACCAAATTGCTTACGGAAAATGCAATTATCGGGATGATACTTGTACTGGTATTCTTATCGTTGTTTTTAAATACCCGTTTGGCATTTTGGGTAGCGTTCGGATTACCGATTGCCTTTTTAGGTATGTTTGTATTAGCCGGATATTTTAATGTAACCATTAATGTATTATCACTCTTTGGGATGATTATTGTAATCGGTATTCTTGTAGATGATGGTATTGTAATTGCCGAAAATATTTATCAGCATTACGAAAAAGGGAAAAGTCCTATCCAAGCTGCGATTGATGGAACTATGGAGGTAATTCCTCCAATAGTCTCTGCAATTTTGACTACGATAATAGCTTTTGGGATCTTCTTATTTTTAGATGGCCGTATTGGTGATTTTTTTGGAGAAGTATCCGTAATAGTAATTCTTACTCTTGGAGTGTCATTGATAGAAGCACTAATTATTCTTCCTGCTCATTTAGCGCATTCTAAAGCTTTGAAGTCTGAGGATAAAAGACCTAAAACAGGGATAGGGAAGTTGTTTTCTAAGCTTCGTTATGTCAATACTTTTGGAGATAAAATCATGAGATGGCTTCGTGATAATGTGTATAGTCCTACACTTAGTTTTTCACTAAAGAATAAACTTTTTACTTTTTCCATATTTATAGTGATACTGATCCTTACAATAGGAAGTGTTGGTGGAGGAATTGTAAGAACTGCGTTTTTTCCTCGTATTGCCAGTGATGTCATTTCTATCGACCTTGGTATGCCTAACGGTACAAATGAAAAAATAACAGATTCTATTATTTCTATGATAGAAGAAAAAGCTTGGCTTGTTAATAAAGAGCTAAGCGAAGAATTTTTAGTTGGTGAAGATTATGAAGGAAAGCAGTTATTCGAAAATGTAATCAGAAGTGTAAACTCATCTTCTAATGCTTCTCTACGTATTAATATGTTACCAGGACAAGAAAGACCAAATGAGGTAAACTCTGGTTTGGTTGCGAACCGAATACGAGAAAAAGTGGGTCCTGTTTTTGGGACTGAACGATTAATTTTTGGATCTGGTGGTAATTTTGGAGGAAGTCCGGTTTCTGTTTCGTTATTAGGAAGTAATATTCAAGAATTAAAAGCGGCAAAAGCAGAGTTTAAAACAGTTCTGGAAAATGATTCTAGGCTGAAGGATGTTGCAGATAATGATCCTGCGGGTATAAAGGAGATTCGACTAGAACTAAAAGAAAATGCATATGCCCTAGGTCTTAATTTGCAAGACGTAATGTCGCAGGTAAGAGGAGGGTTTTTTGGAGTTCAGGCGCAACGGTTCCAAAGAGGTCAGGATGAGATACGTGTTTGGGTGCGTTATGATAGAGAAAACAGATCTTCCATTCTGGATCTCGATAATATGAGAATTTCTACCTCAAACGGCGAAAGGATACCGATCAGTGAGATTGTTGATTATTCAATTGAACGCGGGGATGTATCAGTTAATCACCTTGATGGAAGAAGAGAGGTTCAGATTTCTGCGGATTTAAAAAACCCTGAGACTACCAGCTCTACGGATGTGTTAGAAGAAATCCGCACGATAATTATGCCTGAGATTATTGCTAAATACCCTACAGTAACACCCTCATATGAAGGTCAGAATCGTGAAGCTGGAAAATTTCTTGGGTCTTTAGGTCCTGTTGGTCTCACTGCATTAGCTTTAATTTATATTACGATTGCATTTACTTTTAGAAGTTATAGCCAACCATTGTTGCTTTTACTTCTTATTCCATTGAGTCTTCCTGCTGTTGCATTTGGACATTGGATTCACGGATTTCCTATCAATATATTATCACTATTAGGGATTATTGCACTGATTGGTATTATGGTAAACGATGGATTGGTGCTCATAGGTAAGTTTAATAGTAACCTACGATCTGGAATGACATTTGACAGCGCTATTTACGAAGCAGGAAAATCTCGTTTTAGAGCAATTTTTCTAACTTCTTTAACTACTATCGCAGGATTGGCACCATTAATTTTTGAAGAAAGTCGTCAGGCAAAATTCTTGATCCCCATGGCAATTTCTATAGCATACGGAATTGGATTTGCTACAGTACTTACCTTGTTAGTATTGCCACTGTTTTTATCGTTTAGTAATAAACTAAAAGTAGGAACTAAGTGGTTGGCCACAGGAAATAAAATTACCAAAGAAGAAGTAGAACGTGCTATAAAAGAACAAAAAGAGGAACATGAATTACAAGCATAGATATATAGCAGGATTACTCTTGCTTTTGTTTATGGCTGGCGGCAACGTTTTTGCCCAAAAGCTAACAAAACAAGAAGCTATTCGGTTGACATTAGAAAACAATTACGGAATTCTAATAGCCACCAATAATATCGAGGCCGCTAATAATAATAAAGCAATATTAAACTCAGGGTATTTGCCAAGTATAACTGGTACTGCTTCAGCTGTTTATAATAAAGATAATATAGAAGCCCAGTTTTCTAACGGAGAAACTAACATTTTGGATGGAGCTGAAAGTGACCGTTATAATGCTGCTCTAAATCTTAATTATACATTATTCGATGGGTTAGGACGATTTTATAATTATAAAAGATTAAAAGAGCAATATAATCTAACTGAATTACAAACACGTGAAACTATAGAGAATACGATTCTCCAGCTTTTTACTGTTTATTTTGAAACTGCTAGGTTGACGGAAAATGATCAAATTTTACGAGAAACTTTACAGATTTCAAGAGAAAGAATTACTCGAGCTAATTATCAGTTTGAGTATGGTCAAAATACGAAATTAGAGGTTTTAAATGCCGAGGTCGACGTAGCCAACGACAGTATTAATTTGATTAATACAGAACAACAGCTTATCAACACTAAGCGAGATTTGAATTTACTTATGAATCAAGACCTGACTAAAAATTTAAAGGTGGATACCACAACTAATTTTATAAGTAGATTACAAATAAATAGTTTTATAGAAAAATCTATAAAAAATAATGTGAGGATTTTAAGAAATAAGAGTAATGTAAAAATTAATGATTATGATTTAAAAGTTAGTAAATCTGGTTACTTACCGACTATTGGCCTGACAGGAACTTATGGTTGGAATAAAAATAATAATAACGCTGCGTCATTTTTGAGCACATTGACCTCTACAGGTCTTTCGGCTACTTTTAATCTTACTTGGAATTTATTTGATGGTGGACGAACGATTACCCAAATCAAGAATGCTAGAATAACGTTGGAAAATCAGGAAATTTTACAAAAACAAATAGAACAGGAAGTAAAGCGTGACATCGCTAATGCTTTGGGGAATTATGAAAATCGTTTAAAAGTGTATGAGATTCAACAGCAAAATGTTCTTACTAATCAAAACAATTTTGATCGATCCAAAGAACGATTTAATCTGGGACAGATTACCTCTATAGAATTTAGACAAGCTCAAATTAACCTTATACAGGCGCAAACTAATAAGACATTGGCTAAATACGATGCAAAGCTAGCCGAGTTGCAATTGCTACAACTCACAGGTCAGTTGTTAAATATTGAATTTTAGTTTATATGTTCGAACATTTTTTTCAATGTCCTTATTGTTGGGAAGAGATATCCATGTTATTAGATGTTTCTGTTTCTAATCAAGAATATGTAGAAGATTGTGAAGTCTGTTGTAACCCTATTATGGTAAAGCCAAAATTCGAAGATCAGGAACTAGTTTCTTTTGAGGCCTTAAGTATTGAACAATAATTACTTTTGCAACTAGTATAAGACCTGACAGGTTTCCAAAACCTGTCAGGTCTAAAATATTTATATATTATTAACTAACCAATCTCCAACTTCACTGGTTTTGTAGGCTTTTTGCTCTCCAGCTAAATCTTCGGTAACAATCCCTTCGTTTAAAGATCTATCTACAATATTTCTGATAGTTTGTGCTTCTTCGTTAAGCCCAAACGAAGTTTCGAACATCATGGCTGCAGATAATACTGTTGCCAATGGGTTAGCAATATCTTTTCCTGCGGCTTGTGGGTATGATCCGTGGATAGGTTCGAATAAAGCTGTTTTTTCTCCAAGAGATGCAGACGGCATAAGTCCCATAGATCCAGATATAACAGAAGCCTCATCTGTAAGGATGTCTCCAAATAAATTCTCAGTAATCAAAACATCATAAGAATTAGGCCATTGAACCAATCGCATTGCTACAGCATCTACGAATTCATAACTTACTTCAACTTCTGGATAGTCTTTTTCCATAGCCTGTACCGTTTCTCTCCATAAACGAGAAGATTCCAGTACATTGGCTTTATCAACACAGCATAGTTTTTTACTACGCGTCATCGCCATTTCGAATCCTTTTTTCGCTAAGCGAGTAACTTCTGCACGTGTATAGGTACATGTGTCATAAGCAGTGTTTCCATTATCTTCTCTTCCTCTTTTCCCAAAATAAATACCGCTTGTTAATTCACGAAGAAAAACTAAATCGGTTCCTTCTATTCGTTCTTGTTTTAACGGAGATTTGTCAATCAATGAAGGAAACGTGAAGGTTGGCCTTACATTGGCAAATAACCCTAACTTCTGACGCATTTTCAGCAATCCCTGCTCTGGGCGAACCTTTGCAGAAGGATCATTATCAAATCTAGGATGACCGATTGCTCCAAATAATACCGCATCTGCATTTACACAAATTTTGTGAGTTTCATCGGGATAAGGTTCTCCTACAGCATCAATGGCAGCAGCTCCTGTTAATGCGGAGGTCCAATTGATTTTATGCTCATACTTTTTTGCAACTGCATCGCAAACTTTTACAGCTTGATCTATAACTTCCGGTCCAATACCGTCTCCGGCTAGTAGTGCTATGTTTAATTCCATATAATTTATTTATACTCAATAGTTTTATCAAACTGAGCTTGTCGAAGTTTATTTTTTTTTGAATTGTCTTCGACAAGCCCAGACTGCCAATTCAAAAATTTACTTTTTATAACTCAATAATGTTAAGCATTTTTTCTGTTGCCTTAATTGCGGAAACCGTTTGATCAGAATCTAATCCTCTGGTTACAAATTCCTTTTCCTTAGTTTTCCAGGTAATTACAGTTTCGCATAGTGCATCAGAATTACTTCCCGGAGGAATCCGAACTGCATAATCAATAAGCTTAGGCAGAGTCTTGTCTTTTTGTTGATATACTTTACCTAATGCATTCATAAATGCATCATATTGCCCATCACCTTGTGCGTGTTGTTCTATGACTTCATCATCCATTTTGATAGCTAGTGTTGCAGAAGGTTTTAAACCTTTTGCATGAGTTAAGGCATAGGATTTAATTTTCACCTTGTCTTTATACAATTTGCTATCTAATACATCCGATATGATGTACGGTAAATCTTCCTGAGTTACGACTTCTTTTTTATCACCGAGTTTAATGATTTTTTGGGTGACTTTTTTAATATCTTCTGGACTTAATTTTAATCCTAATTCCTGAAGGTTTTTTTCGATATTAGCTTTACCCGAAGTTTTTCCTAAAGCATACTTTCGTTTTCGTCCAAAACGTTCTGGCATCAAATCATTAAAATACAGATTGTGTTTGTTATCCCCATCTGCATGGATTCCAGCGGTTTGTGTAAATACGTTGTCACCTACTATAGGTTTGTTAGCAGGGATTTTAAATCCAGAAAAAGTTTCTACAAGCTTACTAACTTTATACAAGGCAGATTCTTTTACATTAATGCTAACTTCTGGAAGATAATCGTTAATCACTGCTACTACACTTGCCAGAGGAGCATTTCCGGCACGCTCTCCCATACCATTCATAGTGAGATGTAGGCCATTAACTCCAGCTTTAACTCCTTCGATGGCATTGGCAACTCCTAGATCATAATCGTTATGTGCGTGAAAGTCGAAATGTAAGTTAGGATATTTATCTCGTAAAGCGGATAAATAAGTATATGCCTCAGAAGGAATAAGAACCCCTAAGGTATCAGGTAACAAAATTCTTTTTATTGGTTGTGTTGACAAGAAATCAAGAAATTGATATACATACTCAGAGGAGTTGCGCATACCATTACTCCAGTCTTCTAAATATACATTAGTGATGATTCCTTCCTGAGTTGCTTGTTTAAAAGTAGCTGCAATGTCTTCAAAATGCTGTTCGGGAGTTTTTTTTAACTGATATGTAAGATGATTTAGAGATCCTTTGGTCAGAAGATTCTGAACTTTGGCACCCGTGTCTTTCATCCATTGTAAAGATTTACCACCATCTACGAAGGTTAGTATTTCTACTTGATCAATATATCCATTTTCATTAGCCCACTCAATAATATTTTTAACTGCTTCAAACTCACCTTCAGATACACGAGCAGATGCTACTTCGATACGATCTACATTCAATTCTTCGATAAGAAGACGTGCGATCGTCAGTTTTTCCGAAGCAGAAAACGATATCCCAGAGGTTTGTTCACCATCTCGGAGTGTAGTATCCATGATTTCTATTGATCGTTTACTCATATTTCTTTCTTTCTAAAACCTGACAGGCTTTATTATCTTTTGCGTTAAGGATAGAAGTGACATCCTTTTTTATGTCAGTTCGAGTGTCTCGAACTTGCTTCGGGATCTATCGAGAACAAGTAAAAAAGATATAGCGGATAGCCTGACCGCCTATGCGGAAACGCTCTAATTTATATCTTTAAAAAGGACGCGTAGTTGCAAATTCCTGAATTTCTGATTTCATTTTGGTCAGATAATCAATATCATCATATCCGTTCAACATGTTCTCTTTTTTGTAGCTATTAATATCAAAGGATTCCGACTCGCCAGAAGCTTTGATGGTAATCGTTTGCTGAGGTAAGTTTACTTCAATTTCTGTATTATGATTTGCCTCAATAGCTTTGAATATTTTTTCTAAAAATTCAGGACTTACCTGTACTGGTAAAACGCCAATGTTAAGGCAATTTCCTCTGAAGATGTCAGCAAAAAAACTAGAAACCACACATCTGAAACCGTAATCATATACTGCCCAAGCTGCGTGTTCACGAGAAGATCCAGATCCAAAATTTTTGCCACCCACAAGGATTTTACCACTGTAGGTTGGGTTGTTTAATACAAAATCTTCTTTTGGAGTATTATCATTATGATATCTCCAGTCTCTAAAAAGGTTATCTCCAAATCCTTTACGTTCTGTTGCTTTTAGAAAACGTGCAGGAATAATCTGATCAGTATCTACATTTTCTATGGGTAATGGTACTGCTGAAGAAGTTAGTATGTTAAATTTATCGTATGCCATTTTATAAGTATGAATTACGAATTACGATTTACCAATATGTTTAATACACCTGAAAATTGTAAATTCGGGATTATTTTTTTTATGCCAATGTTTTTTCTTTAAGTAATGTCCTAGGATCAGTCACTACTCCGGTCACTGCAGTTGCTGCTGCTACTAGTGGGCTTGCTAGTAAAGTCCTTGATCCAGGTCCTTGTCTTCCTTCAAAATTTCTGTTGGAGGTACTTACTGCTAGCTTTCCTGCAGGTATTTTATCAGCGTTCATGGCCAAACAGGCAGAACATCCAGGTTCTCTTAGTGTAAACCCTGCTTCCGTTATGATATCTAGGATCCCTTCTTCTTTGATTAATCCTTCTACCTCATGTGATCCTGGAACTAACCAAGCAGTTATGTTTTCTGCTTTCTTTTTTCCTTTTACGATAGAAGCAAAGGCTCTAAAATCTTCAATTCTACCATTTGTACAACTTCCTAAAAACACATAATCTACTGGCTTGCCAATCATCGCATCTCCTTCATTAAAATCCATATATCCTAAGGATTTTTTATAAGTAGCAACACCACCTTCTACTTTGGATGCATCAGGAATATTATTAGTAATGCCAATTCCCATTCCTGGATTGGTACCATAGGTAATCATCGGTTCTATATCGGCACCATTAAAAGTAAGTTCTTTATCAAAAACGGCATCTTCGTCTGTTTTTAGAGTTTGCCAATATTCCATTGCTGTATCCCAAGCTGCACCTTTTGGAGTTAAAGGTCTACCTTTTATATAGTCGAATGTTTTTTCATCTGGAGCAATCATTCCGCCCCTAGCGCCCATTTCTATACTAAGGTTACAAACGGTCATTCGACCTTCCATTGTCATATTTCTAAATACATCCCCAGCATACTCTACAAAGTATCCTGTAGCACCAGAAGTTGATAGTTGAGAAATGATATATAATGCGACGTCTTTTGGTGTTACTCCAAAACCAAGCTCACCCTTAACGTTAATTCGCATCTTCTTTGGCTTAGGTTGCATGATACATTGCGTAGATAATACCATTTCTACCTCAGAAGTTCCTATTCCAAAAGCAATAGCACCAAAGGCTCCGTGTGTAGAGGTATGTGAATCTCCGCAAACAATAGTTGCTCCAGGCAACGTAATACCATTTTCCGGTCCGACTACATGGACGATACCATTTTTTTGATGTCCTAATCCCCAATGCGAAATTCCCCAAGCCGCAGCATTTTCTTCTAGTGCTTTTAGTTGGTTTGCGGATAAAGGGTCTTCTACGGGTAAATGTTGATTGATGGTCGGCGTATTATGATCTGCAGTAGCAAACGTACGTTCTGGGTATAGAACGGTGTTTCCTCGACTCTTTAGTCCTAAAAAAGCTACAGGACTAGTCACTTCGTGAATGAAATGACGATCAATAAAAAATACATCAGGTCCATTTTCTATGTTACGTACTACATGTGAATCCCACACTTTGTCAAATAATGTCTTACTCATTTTATGATCTATATTTATGATGCCTTGCGCATTTTCTTATTAAAATGTTAAAAAGGAGGTAAATTTACGAGTTACGGAAGATATCAACTAATAAAACAATAAAGAGAGGAGTAGTTTTAAGTATATCTCAAAATTAGCTTTGATTTTAGATAATTTCATAAAAAAGATATGGATTTTAGGAAAAACCTTTATTTTTTATTTCAGTATATAATTTAAAATCAGATGGTAAGAATAGCAGGTTTAAAAAAAATGTTAGTTTTTGTTAAATATGCTTTGTAAAGCTAAAAAAGGTTGTATATTTGCCGTCCGCAAGGGATAATAAGTGGTTTGTCGAGCTCATAACTCGAAGTCTAGAAGACAAGTAAATTACTGATTATATATCGCGGGATAGAGCAGTAGGCAGCTCGTCGGGCTCATAACCCGAAGGTCACTGGTTCGAGTCCAGTTCCCGCTACAACAGATAACCTCTTCATTTTGAAGGGGTTATTTTTGTTTGTAGACATTTCTTGTGACCAAAAAAGTATTAATTTATAGGAATCAAGATCAATTGTTATGTTTATGTAAATATTCTGGTTAGTCTGAATGGGAAGAATTCTACATTTTTACACCATAAAAATATACAACTAGTCTTTATGTTTTTGGATTTCTCTCTTCTAAAAGAATTCCTTTGATTTATATTTAATATGATTTAACACTTTTTTTGTATACTATACATAATCTAATCTGGCCATAATTTACAGTAAGAACAGGGTTTAATACCAAGATAATACTAAGTGGTTCCTTCTAATTTTGTTTGTCCATTAGCTAGTTTTGCTAACTTAAAAAAAGTAATCTTTTCAATTTGTTTACTATTAACAATTTGTGCCAGTCAAGTTCATAAAAAAACTGCCTGAAATCGATTTCAGACAGTTTTCGTCATAAATTGCTAATTGTAATTGATATAAAGCCCCTTAATTCTCTATATAATAATTAGCAATTTTTTTGATTATCAAATCAAGCAAAAGATAATCGTAGTATGATGTACAACATCAATCGGTAAAATACCAGTAGGCAATAGTTTGCCTATCTGTTATGATCTTTTTTATGTTCATATTTATATCGTTTAAACCAGCTTTTATCTACTGAGAATTTTTAATTTTTTGGCTTCATTGTTTTGAGTTTTTCCTTGATTATCAGATGGTTAGTTATTGTATCTCTTTTTCATAAGTAGTACTCATAAGCCAATTATATGATGGATTACCTTCTCATGATTCGTTTTACCGTATTTCCTTTATTTGTGAAAATATGTACTAAGTAGACCCCTGATCTGTATGATGACATTTCAATACTATTGTTATTAGTTTCTAGTATTTTTTGTCCTGTAATAGTGTATATAATTACTTTTTCAACCTCTCTCGAAATGAATAATTTATCTGAGGTTGGGTTTGGATATATTTCTAAACTTTCAATTTCATTCTCTTCAATATTTAGAAGAGCAGATACAGTTACTGTTCTGGTTACTTCTGCTGCGGTATTTCCTGCAGTATCCATTACATTGTAAGTTATCGTATAGGTTCCTTCTAAGGAGGTGTCTACTGGATTTACAGTAACAATATCTGCTGTAATATTACCATCCAAAGAGTCAAAAGCTGTTGCACCTGCATCTATATAAATTTCTCCTTGTGCTATTTCTATTGGATCATCTCCGATCAAAGTAATTATTGGTAAGGTAGTATCTACAACAATAACTTGTCTAGTGACTTCGGTTGCAGCATTTCCTGCAGAATTCGTTACATTATAGGTAATGTTATACACTCCGGGAATAGTGATGTCTACTGGATTTACGGTAACAATTGCTGTTGTGATGTCTCCATCTGCAGAATCACGTGCAGTTGCTCCTGTATCTGTGTAAATAGTTCCAGCTTCTACGGTAACGGTGGCATTACCTGATAGTGTTATTACAGGTACAGATGTATTTACTACTGTTACTTCTCTGGTTACTTCTACAGCATCATTATCTGCTGCATCACTTACATTATAGGTTACAGTATACACTCCTGGCACAGCAGTATTCACTGGATTTACAGTTACAATGTCTGCCGTGATATCACCATTAAAAGAATCAGAAGCAGTTGCGCCAGCATCTGAATACGTAGTTCCTGCTTCCACCATCACAGCTGCATTTCCTGTTAAACTAATCACAGGGATAGTTGTATCAGAAACGGTTACTTCTCTTGTTACTTGTATTGCATCATTTCCAGCTGCATCACTTACGTTATAGGTAACGGTATATACACCTGGAACATTGGTGTTGACTGGATTTACTGTTACAATGTCTGCAGTAATATCTCCATCAAAAGAATCACTTGCCGTTGCTCCGGTATCGGAATATGTAGTTCCTGCTTCTACAGTCACAGCGGCATCTCCAATTAAACTAATCACTGGGATGGTTGTATCAGAAACAGTTACTTCTCTGGTAACTTCTACAGCATCATTTCCAGCTGCATCACTTACGTTATAGGTTACTGTGTACAATCCTGGCACAGCAGTATTCACTGGATTTACTGTTACAATGTCTGCAGTAATATCTCCATCAAAAGAATCACTTGCCGTTGCTCCGGTATCGGAATATGTAGTTCCTGCTTCTACAGTCACAGCGGCATCTCCAATTAAACTAATCACTGGGATGGTTGTATCAGAAACAGTTACTTCTCTGGTAACTTCTACAGCATCATTTCCAGCTGCATCACTTACGTTATAGGTTACTGTGTACAATCCTGGCACAGCAGTATTCACTGGATTTACTGTTACAATGTCTGCAGTAATATCTCCATCAAAAGAATCACTTGCCGTTGCTCCGGTATCGGAATATGTAGTTCCTGCTTCTACAGTCACAGCGGCATCTCCAATTAAACTAATCACTGGGATGGTTGTATCAGAAACAGTTACTTCTCTGGTAACTTCTACAGCATCATTTCCAGCTGCATCGCTTACGTTATAAGTTACTGTATACACTCCTGGTACAGCAGTATTCACTGGATTTATAGTTACAATGTCTGCCGTGATATTACCATCAAAAGAATCACTTGCCGTTGCTCCAGCATCGGAATACGTAGTTCCTGCTTCCACAATCACAGCTGCATTTCCTGTTAAACTAATCACTGGGATAGTCGTATCAGAAACGGTTACTTCTCTTGCTACTTGTATCGCATCATTTCCAGCTGTATCGTTTACGTTATAGGTTACTGTATACACTCCTGGTACAGCAGTATTCACTGGATTTACTATAACAATGTCTGCAGTGATGTCTCCATCCAAAGAATCGCTTGCTGTAGCTCCAGCATCAGCGTAGGTGCTTCCTGCTTCGACAGTCACTGCCGCATCTCCTGTTAAACTAATTACAGGAACAGTTGTATCTACTACAGTTACTTCTCTAGTTACTTCTACTGCATCATTTCCAGCAGCATCATTTACGTTATAGGTAACCGTGTATACTCCAGGAATAGAAGTGTTTACTGGGTTTGCCGTAACAATAGCTGCTGTAATATCTCCATTTCTATCATCTAATGCAGTAGCTCCTGAATCAGCATAGGTAGTTGCAGCCTCTACTGTAACAGTAGCGTCTCCATTTAAAGAAATTACCGGTGAGGTAGTATCAGGAGTAGCTTCAGAAGAATCAAAGGTATCATTGGTAATTTGTACACCTGGGTTGTTTGTACAATCGGGCAATCCAAAAGTTGCAGGACCACAAGCGGTAAAGAACTGATCTAAAAATACAGTACCAGTTTCGAAAGCAACTGTTGGTTCTTCATTGATATCTTCATACTTAATTTTTATACTGAATAAATGTTTAGCAGTACTGGTTACATTATTTGCAGTAATGGTACCACTACTTAGTCCTTGTTGAAAGGAAGTAGACACTCTAGAATTTGTATTGTCATTAGCGATAAAAGACGAGTAAGCTGGGAAACTGCTATAGGTTTCTGCTAAGATAGCGCCATCAGGCTGTAAGTATTCAAAATTTCCACTGCCATCTATGTTTTCACCAAAAGCAGCGATATTGTAGGTGAAATAAATTTGTCCGGATCCTAGCTTGAAATCAGTAGAAGATTCGATATAAACATCAGCTTCATAAAAATCATCTGTTCCGTCATTGGTGTTTCTGGCATTCTGAAAGGTAAATGTTATGTCCTGCGCACTAACCACAGCGGTAAGAAGGAAACATATAATCAAAAAGGTAATTTTTTTCATCATTTTATAGGTTTAATATGTTCTAGCTATTTTGAAAATTGCTTAAAATTTGGGCAAACAGATCCCTATTAGCTGCGCTATGGGGAAAGGGTAAAGCGGAGTACTGCAGCTAATAAAAGGATACTATGTTGCCTGCGTTATCTCTTTGTTATTCTTTGATTAACTTGTAACTTTTCTGAGAGTTTTGAGTGTCTATTTTTACAAAGTATACACCAGTTTGTAGTTGTGAAATATTAATGGTGTTCTGTAATGGATGGCTAGGTAGCATTTGTACCAATTTGCCATTGATATCCGTAATATAAATATCAGTTTCAATATTGCCCAGTCCTTGTATTAAGAAATATTGTTGTGCTGGATTTGGATACAAACTAACTGCTGTAACATCTTGCTCTTCAATACTTAGGATTTGCAAGGAAGCACCACTAGAATCATACGTATCATGAACCAATTTTATACCAGGTAAGTTAGCGCAATCGGGAAACCCTGCCTTGGCACCTGTCTTAAGCATACTTCCGCATGCAGTAAAAAACTGATCCTGAAAAACTGATCCTTCCTCAAAAGCAACCAATGGATCTTTTGTAGCATCTATATACTTTAATTTTATATGCAATAGAGGTTTAGCAATAGTGGTAACATTTTCTTTGGTAATGGATTCAGCACTAACTCCTTGTTGAAAGGTAAACGATATACGATTATCAGTATTATCGTTTTGAATAAAACCTTGATATGCAGGAAGTATATAATTTTCCCCTAGGATATAACCAGATTCAGATGTATATGCTATTCGATTATTTCTGGAAATATTAGTTCCAAATGCCTCAGGATTGTAGGTTAGATAAATTTGTCCAGATCCTAATTTGAAAGCTTCAGAACTTTCGATCATAATATCAGCTTCATAATAATATTCACCATTATCAATTGTGTTTTGAACATTAGCAAAAGTAAAGTGAATATCTTGAGCACTAGTGACCAAGATGGTGAAAACAGATAGTATCAATGTAATCTGTTTTTTATATACGTTATTTGTTAATTTCATAGGTTATATATTAAGGGGTTTATAAAGTATGTATATGCTTTTTTTATTCATATAAACTTCAATGCAATAGTACATATGATGATTTGACAAACCAATAAAACAAGGGGTGCATATTGGGGTGCAAGCTCGTATCCCCTTGTTTTACAGGTGATTTTATTAATATGTGTACTGTAGAAGTCATGCATTTAGTGTGTTGTTAAAACTGTTCGCCTTTTCCAACATTAGGGTTCATCAGATTATTGATATCAGTATTTTGAATCTGTCCGTTCATATCCATATCGGCATTGTGATAACCAGAACCTCCTAATAACTGAATCACAGAATTAATATCAGAATTTTGAATCTGTCCATTTTCATCAAAATCTCCAGAAGTCATGGCAAAAATTCCGTTACCCATATCAACAACAGCATTTATTCCTCCTGAAACGGCATTGCTGCTTGAGGATAAATCAACTGTAGTAGCAGTACTTGATAAATTGATAGCAGAGGAGGACATAATACTTAAATGATTTCTGTGTTTCACAACGATGTAATAATTACCAGAAGGGACACTAAAGGAAAGTGGAGTACTTCGATCATCGGTTGTTGCTACAATATCACCATCACGTTGTAAAATTCCTGACTGTTGAGCGACAATGATACTTATGTCATTAGCATCTCTTAATTCTACCCAAATCCAATCCACCATAGAATCTGATCCTGCATCATCTAATTTTATAGCGTCCGAAATGGTAGCATTATCACTGTATGGACTTGTTGTTGGAAGCATTGTGCTAACACGTAAATCATCACGCATCAGGCTTTCCTCTCCAGAATTTGGATTGGTAAACGCTCCTTGAAGAAAAACAGTAATATCAACATAAATATCACAAGAAACCTCGTTAAAACTGGTATGATCATCAACCCCTAACCAATTAGTGGTGCTATAACTAGCATCATCTACTTGAATACATGTTAATTCAGTATTTCCTGTTGCAATAAAATTCGTTACATTGGTATTATTTCCGTTTCTAATGTCTAAAGAAGTCAAACTATTGTCATTGACTGTAATCGATACCAATCCTATTTGATTTGAAAAATCTAATTCAGTAATTGAATTATTTTGACACCAGATGGAGGTTAATAAGATATTATTTGAAACATCTAAAGCTGTTAAATTGTTATCTCCACAACGAAGATCTAGTAGAGCAGTATTTGATTCAACATCTAAACTGCTTAAAGTGTTATTGTTACACTCCAAATACGTTAATGCTGTATTATTTGAAATATCTAAAGTCGTTAAATCATTAAAAGAGCATACTAAAGTATCTAAGTTTGGACAGTTACTAATATTTAGTACTGTAAGAGGCGTAAATTTTGTAATAACTGATGTGAGTTCAGTGTTATTAGAAAGATCTAAGCTTGTAAAAGTATTACTGGCACAATTCAAGGTTTTCAATGCAACGAAATCTTCAATACCTGATAAGTTGGCAATGGATTTTCCTACAATGGTTAAATCTTCTACAACTTCGATCAAAGCAGTTGGTACTTGACCATCATTAGCTGTATCATCATACCCTAACGCAAATAACTCTGCTTCAAAGTTCGCATCTGGAATGACGGTATAATCACAGTAGACTTCACTAAATATTAAACCGCTTGGAATATTTGTCCAGTTGGTAGTACTGTAGCTAGAGTCATCAACTAGAACACAGTTCAGGTTAGGGTTGTTTTCAATTTCGAAAGTTGTTACATTAGTATTATTACCATTTCTAACATTTAAATTACTTAAGCTTGTATCGTGTGCCCAAAGTTTTTCTAAAACACTTTGATTACTTAAATCTAAACTTGTAATACCTGTATCATTAATGCGTAATGTTTCAAGTTTATTATTAGTAGTTAAATCCAATGATAAAACATTTGTTTCATCTACACGTAGTGATCTTAATTCAATATTATTAGAAAGATCTATAGAGGTTAGAGATGTTTTATAGGCTGAAAGTATTCTAAGTTCCGTATGAATACTCAAATCTAAGGTTGACACACCAGAGCTATAGGTGTACAACTCTCTCAATTCAAGATTATTACTTAGATTTAGGGTAGTTAATCCACCATTTCCTTGTACCCAAAGATCTCTAAGGTCTGGATTATTGGATAGATCTAAAGAAGTAATTGCATTAGAACCAATATTTAAATTTCTTAAAACAACATTTTTAGATACATCGATTGAAGACAGACTATTACTATTAATATATAAATGCTCTAATAGGGTATTTTGACTCACATCTAAAGTAGTAAAGTTATTTCCTCTAGCGTTTAAAGTTACCAAAGCCGTAAAATCTTCAATTCCGGTTAATTCATCGATACTAAGGTCATTGACAGTTAAACTTGTTACTACTTCAATTAAAGCAGTTGGAACTTGTCCGTCTCCTGAAATATCATCATACCCTAAAGCTTCTAATCTAGCCTCAAAAACTGAATCAGGAATTGATGTGTAATCGCAATACGTATCGCTAAAGCTTGTTGTAACATCAACGTTAGTCCAAGTTGCGCTGCTGTAAGTCTCATCGTCTACTAGTATACAGGTTAAATTAGGGTTTCCTGAGGCGCTAAAACCACCATTTGGAATAGCGGAATTGTTGCCATTTCTTAAATCTAACTTTTCTAAGACACCATTGTGTCCAAAAAAACCTACTAAAGATGTTTGATTGGTTAAATCTAACTCTGTAATATTTGTTTCCCAAGTACGTAGAGATTCTAAAATGGTATTGTATGACAAATCTAGCGATGAAATTGGTGAACCATTGATCCAAAGTGTTTCTAGTTTTGAGTTGGCTGAAACATCTATACTCGTCAAGGCGGTATTCATTAATCTAAGAGACCTTAAAACTGAGTTTTTACTTATATCTATGGAAGTAAGATTAATACTGTTAGCCTCCAGAAAGTCAAGTTGCGCGAGATTGGTGATGTCAATTGTTGTTATTCCTGTTCTTGAAAAGTCTAACCTTGTAATTAAAGGATTGTTTGATAAATCTAATACGGTGAAAAGATTATCATTTAGGTCAAGAATTTGTAACTGTGAGTTTTGTGTAACATCAATAATAGCAATTTGATTAAGTTGAGCATATAGCTCCTGTAAAGCAGTATTACTTGATAAATCTAATGCAGTTAAATTGTTGTTCTCAACATTTAAATCGGTTAAAGCTACAAAATCTTCTATTCCTGTTAAATCTGAAATGGTCTCATTACTTACGTTTAAAGTTGTTACTACTTCTATCAAAGCTGTAGGCACCTGCCCATCACCTGAAATATCGTCATACCCCAATGCTTCTAATGCTGTTTCAAAGTTTGCATCAGGGATAGCTGTATAACGACAATACGTCTCGCTAAAGCTTGTTGTAGCATCTATAAGCGTCCAGTTAGTATTGCTCCAAGCAGCATCGTCAACCAAAACACAGCTTAAATTAGGATTATTGGTTATATTAAATAGATATGAAGCAACATTGGTATTATTACCATTCTGCATATTTAGGTAACTTAAGTTTGCATCTTTGGCATTCATTGTAGTTAACCCTGCTTGATTTCGTAAGTCTAAGCTTTGTATACTTGTATCGTTTATTCGAAGTTCCGTTAGACTTGTATTATTGGATAGGTCCAATACGGTAATATTAGTAGTGAACAGGCGTAACAATTCTAGCGCTGTATTCGTGGATAAATCTAAAGATGTTAAGGGCGAGTCATTAGCTTCCAGATTTCTTAACAACGTATTGTTTGTGGTATTTAATGTTGTAATGTTGGTTTCAGAACAATCGATTTCTTCCAAAAGAATATTATTACTAATATCAAAATTGGGTAGATTCGTATTTCTTTGAATATACAATTGCTTCAATGCAGTATTATTGGATAGATCAATAGTGCTTAAATTATTAGAAAACAGGTACAGGCTTTCTAGTAAGGTATTATTGGATAGATCTACTGTTGTTAAATTATTCTGAGCCGCATTGAAATATGCTAGTTGCGCATTTTCAGTAATATCAATTGTAGTTAGATTATTTCCATTACAGTTTAGATAGGTCAAAGCGACAAAATCCTCAATACCTGTTAAATTATTAATATTCCTACCATCTACATCCAGACTAGATATCACTTCAATCAAAGCAGTTGGTACTTGTCCATCACCCGAAATGTCATCATAACCTAAAGCTTCTAACTCAGCTTCAAAATTAGCATCTGGAATGGCAGTGTAACGACAAAATGTATTGGTAAAAGTTGCGGTACCATCGATATTCGTCCAATTCGTAGCGCTCCAAGTAGTATCATCGACGATAATGCATGATAATGAAGGGTTTCCTGTGGCTTTAAAATCTGTATTTGGCATATTAATATTATTACCATTTTTAAGATTTAAATAGGTAAGATCATTATTTTCACATTCTAAACGCACTAAAGCTGGATTATTAGATACGTCAAGGTGTGTAAAACTATTATCTGCAATTCTTAACTGGGTTAACGCTGATAAATTAGAAACATCTATCGTATTAAAATTTACGCGTTCAATAACGATAACTTCTAATAATAGATTTTGCGAAACATCTAAACCAGTCAAGGCTGTATCTTGAAAATATAAAAACTTAACATTAGGGTTACCACTGATATCTATACTTGTTAAATTCGAGTTACCTCTTAGGTTGATGGTTTCCAACAATAGATTATTTGATACATCTACTGTGGTAAATAAATTGTCTCTAAGATTTATAAATGTTAGATCTGAATTTTGACTTACATCAATTGTCGTCAATTGGTTGTAACGCCCTTCTATAGAAGTCAAATTGGAAATTGTTCCTAAATTTAAATTCGCAATACTATTATTATCAAAATTCAGCGTTTGAAGGTTTGTATTGCTACTAAGATCTAAGCTGGTTAATACATTGGTATCCAGATTTAAATCTGTAAGTGCTACGAAGTCTTCAATTCCTGTTAGATCCCCAATGTTTTGATTACTAACGTCTAATGTGGTTACTGGTGCTACTAGAGCAGTTGGTACTTGTCCGTCATTGGCAATATCATCATAGCCTAATGCATATAATACAGCTTCAAAATTGGTATCTGGAATGTCCGTGTAATTACAATAGGTATCGCTAAAACTCATTGTACCGTCAATATTCGTCCAGTTAGTGGTACTATAAGCTGCATCATCTACCACTACACAGTTTAGATTGGGTGTATTATCAGCGTGAAACTGTGTGAAATTTGTATTATTTCCATTCTGAACATTTAGAAAATTAATAGGTGAATTATCTACATAAACGTGTATTAGACTACTTTGATTAGATAGATCCAGCGTATTTATATTGGATTGATTTACTCTAATAATTCTTAAGTTTAGATTATTACTTACATCTAAATCTGTAATTCCTGTATTGTCTAATCTTAATTGATCTAATTGGGTTAGGTTTGAAACATCTAATGCTGTTAAGAAATTATTATTGTATAACTGTACATTTCGTAAAAGTGGATTACTACTAAAATCATAACTAACTACATCCGTATTGTATGCATTTAATGTCTCTAAATTAGGATTATTACTAGTGTCTAGCGTAGTAATATCATTATATAAAATGTCTAATCGCTTTAAAAAGGTATTATTGGAAATGTCAATTGAGGTTAAATCATTAGCCCCAATAATTAAAGTTTCTAATACAGTGTTTTGAGATAGATCTATACTGGTAATATTGTTAGCGTTAGCTTTTAATTCTTTTAAAGCTAAAAAATCTTCTATCCCTGTTACATCGGAAATATTTTTATTGCTTATATCCAAAGTAGTTACTACTTCAATTAAAGTGGTAGGTACTTGTCCATCTCCGCTAATATCATCATAACCTAAAGCTTCTAATGCAGCTTCAAAATTCGTATCAGGAATAGTCGTATAGTCGCAATATTCTTGATTAAATGAAGAAGCAGGATCTACGATAGTCCAGTTAGATGTGCTATATGCTGTATCATCAACAAGAATACAGCTTACGGGTGTACCGCTTGTTTCGAAAACGTTCAGATTTGTATTGAAACCGTTCTGAATGTTTAAGCTTGTTAAACTTGTAATATTTTTAGCATAGAAATATCGTAGTACCCCATTATTAGATACATCTATTGTATCTAAATTAGTATTATCTATTTCTAAAATTGATAGATTCAAATTGCTACTCAGGTCTAATGAAGTAATTGCTGAACCTGCTACATCTAACCAATTTAGATTAGTATTTCCACTTGTGTCTAAGCTTGTAAGTCCACAGTTGGTGCAGGAAAAACGATCTAAAGCTGTAAGATTTGAAATATCGATAGTAGTTCCAAAATAATTTATTCTAACATCTTCTAAAACGGTATTATTCCCGAAATTTATAGTAGAAAGAACAGTATTGCTTGTCATAAATAACAATTTCAAAGCAAGATTATTAGATAGATCTAAAGTTGCAATATCATTACCATTGGCTTTTAACTCTTCAAGAGCAGCAAAATCTTCGATACCTGTAAGATCTGTAATATTCTTACCGGCAAGTTGCAAATCAGTAACTACTTTAATTAAATCCGTAGGTACTTGTCCATCACCAGAAATATCATCATAACCAAGAGTTTCTAAAGCAGCTTCAAAATTAGCATCTGGAATAGTAGTATATGCGGCTTGATTTACAATTACTGTTCCTAAATCTAAAATACACGAACCCGCATTATATCTTGCTTTCAGCTCATATGAACCTACCCCAAGATTAGTTATTGCACCCGTTAAGGCATTATCATTAAATGTATATGGAAAGGTTGTTCCTCCATCGATACTGAACTGAATTTCAGTTCGTGTGGCTTCATCACTAAAGTTGAGCGTTATCGTTGCATTATTTTGACCAATAAAAGCTTCAGTAACTTCCGTAACCGAAGCGGTTGGAGTTATGGTACTCGCCAAAGGCACAAAATGAATTGCTCCAGAATTAGAAGGTGAATCGTCTTCATTTTGCCCTATAAGTAAATATGGATGTGAAACTGCTACTGCTCTGTTTGAAAACTCATCCCATCCACCACCAGATGTTAATTTACTGAGTTGGGACCAGGTATTGGTTCCATCATCTTTAAAAATATATACCGCATCTCCATTAATTGTTCCTGCTCCCCAAGTACCCACATATAAAAATCCATTTTCTATAGCTACATCTGTTCCAAAACGTTGGTCATTAAAACTATCTTTATCTGTATTTTGAATCATAACTCTATTAGAGTCTAGATAATCACCATTACTATCTGCTTTATAAACATAGACCCTTCCTTGATCTGCTGCAGCTGTAGAAGATACTTCAAAATTAAAAGCACCAATAGCCAGATAATCTCCATCTACGTTAATACTGCAACCAAAAGCTTCTGAAGTTTGTGTTCCTCTTAAACGATGTGTCCTTGACCAAGATCCATCATTTTCCTGATCCCATATCTGTACTGATCCCGCTGATGCATTACCTACAGAAGAATAATCATATAGACCACCTACATACGCACGACCACCTTTAACCAAAACATCATACCCAAATTGTGCTCCTGAATAATTAGATTGTACTTGAGGTTCCAACTTAGTTTCTGTATAAGTAAAAGTATTGGTTCCATCATTTTCATATAAATAAGCACATCCGCCTGTACAGCCATTTCTAGCTCCAATTAAAATCAAATTTCCTTCTATGGAAACGGATTCTCCAAAACGATCTCCAGAACTTCCATCGCTCGGTTCAAAAACAGCTACCTCAGTCCAAGTGCTAGAACCATTATATTCAAATAAATAAGCAGCTCCAGTATCTACTGCCGAAGCATTAGTTTGTGATTTTGCACCAACTACTAAATAATTTCCTTCAATTGCTACAGAAGATCCAAAATTATCGCCTGCAAAACCATTACTAGCTGTTAGTGTTGTTTGCTGTGTCCAGTTACCAGCTCCATCATTAGTATATAGATATACTTTACCAGCTTCAGTCCCGTTGGTACGAGATACTGTAACTGCCACATTACCATCTATAGCAACACGCTCTCCAAATCGATAGTTTGAAGTAGCATCACTAGCCTTAATTTTTGTTCCTCCAACTTCTGCTGTGGTAAATGTTCCCGTAAATTTGGTTTCGTCTAATGAACAATCTGTTTGTGCATTCGTACATATTGTAGTAAGAAAGAGTAATAGTAGGAGTAATTTTAACTTCATACTAGATAGATTTTGGGGTTAATATTTTTATTTTTTACTAGGTATTTATTTGTTTTTTGCTACGACTAGATACGCCTCTAAAAGTGTTGCCAATTTTTTATTAGTAGCACACAATCATTAAGTACACTTGATGAAAAAGTATATCGTTAGTTTTATTTTTTTTGTTTATCCATATTAAAAACAAATAAGGCTAGCGCTCTTATTCTGTTGCCAAAATTATGGAAGAAACCTTGCTTGTTCCAAAAAATGAAGGGGTGCAAATCCGGGTGCAATATTTTAAAATATTGATATTCAATAACTTAAATTGATTTATCTGTAATGCCTAGGAAGTGAATTATGGTTCAAATTTTAATCAAAAACTGGTAAATTTCACGAACTCAATATGTGTATTTTGTGAAGAATTCGTCTTTTTTTATCATATTTGAGACGAATTAGTAAGCAAATTTTGACATCATTTTTGACCAGTTCTAGATAAGTCTTTTAGCTTTTTAATAAACTTGAAATTGAATTGTCTGATTAGTATTAATCCAGTTTTTTATTTTAGCAATAATATCGTTAATTTCACGGTATCAATTCTTTTCTAAGTAATGCGAAAACTGATTTGTCTTTTTCTGATTCTTGCCTCTTGGTTTTCTTTTTCCCAAGAAGAAGATCCTAGGTTACTTGAACTCAAAGAAGCTATACAAAATGCGGACAACGATTCTCTTAAAATAGTTAATTATTTAAGGCTAAATAAATATTATCATTTTCGTGATTTAAATAAAGCAGATTCTCTTTTAAGTAAGATTTTAGTAATGCTAGATACGGTTAATTATGATTCTCGAATACATCGCGGGCAGATATTTGATAGAAGAGGAGTTATTTCGCGTATAAGAAGTAATTATCCAGAGTCATTGCTCAATTATAACAAAGCTAAAGATATCTATGAAGAAATAAAGGATACCAATAAATTAATCAATGTGAACACCAATATTGGTAATCTATATGATTATCAATATGATTATGTAAATGGTGCTAAATATTTTAAAAAATCTATTGAGATTAATACAATACCTTTCAAGGAACAACTAGGTGTAAGCTACAGGTTACTTGCGGGTAATTATAATCACAGGGAGATGCGGGATTCAGCTTTTTACTATTTAAAGAAAGCTAGAACAATTTTTAAAGAGACAGATGCTGATGTTGAATATTTTGCTTCTAATATTCAGTTTGTTAGGTATTCGTTGGATGATTTGGATGAAAATGACTCTTACGATGATTTGATTAAAATGACTAAACAAACTATAAGTTTTTTTAAAACCAAAGGGCACAAACATTATTTAAGTGAAAGTTATCGTGATTTAGCAGATATAAACTTTCGGTTGAAGAACTATACCTTAGCAAAAAAATATACTGATACTACTATTGCTATAGCGAACCAAATAGAAAAGAAACACCTCGAGTCTAGGGCATATAAATTAAGAAGTCAGGCTAATGAAAGGCTGGGTAAATTCAAAAATGCTTTAAAAGATTTTCAAGTGTATGAAAAAACTCAAAATGAAATTTATACAGAAAAGAAATCTAAAGAAATAATTAGGATAGAGGTTGCTAATGAATTTGCAAAGAAGAAGATGAAGGATAGTATTCTGTTTGTTAAACAGAAGGAAATATTAGTTTTAGAAAAAGATAAGGCTTTAGCTCAAAATAAATTTATCGGCTTATTAAGTTTTATTGGTCTAGTAATAACATTCTTTGTGATTAGAGGTCTTAGAAAAAAATGGTTAAAAGAACGTAAGCTAGGAGAACAGTTTGAAAGGAAGTTAAAACAAAGTGATGAAAAAATTTCGGTATTAAACTCTGAAGTAGCTACAAAAAAAGAGGAGGTGAATCAACTTTTAACAGAAACGGTAATTCATCTAAACACTAAGGAAAAGTTAGCAGAAAATTTGGCAAAACTATCGCAAGAGGAAGGGGATGTTACTCTTAAAGGTATCATTGCAGATTTAAAGGCAGACAAATTAGAAGATTCAAAAGTATTAATACTTAAAAAGAATATCGAAACATTGAATTATGATTTCTTAAAAACTTTAAAAAATCTTCATCCTAATCTTACCAAAACAGATATTGAGGTTTGTTCTTTTATAAAAATTGGTCTTTCACGAAAAGAAATTTCCAGCCTAAGAAACACAAGTTTGGATGCTATCAAATCTACCCGTTTTAGACTAAAAAAGAAGCTAAATCTATCCCAGAATGATTCCTTAGACGAGTATATTCGATCCTTATAAACTCGCATATTAGTACGTTTTTCTCATTGTATAACCATGTAAAGGGTTCATTAGAAACACCTAAAAAGTATTGTAAAATATGGGTTTTTGATTATTGCACCCTCATTTGCACCCTCAAGTTTTTTTAATTTCTCAAGTTTCGATTGTTATTTAGCGGTGTGAAAATGGAATCCTCACGCTATAGTTGTTTTGAAAAGTTTTTTATATAAAAACTACTTATCTAGAATATGATAAAAAAACAACGTATAGTGTTATTTGTGATGACAACTTTTACCCCAAAAAAGAAGTGAGAAATTAAAAAATAATTGAGAATGAGAATAAAATTACAATGTACACTATGGATCCTTTTGATAAGTATATTAGGATATTCACAAACGCCACAAGGATTTAATTACCAATCTGTAGTGAGAGATGCTGCCGGAGATATATTAGCGAACACTACCATTGGAATAGAGTTTAAATTACACCAAACCACCACAGATGGCACTGTGGTGTATACAGAAACCCATACACCAACTACAAATGCCTATGGAGTTTTTGACTTAATCGTTGGGCAAGGCACTACTACAATTGATTTTTCAACTATTAATTGGTCTTCAGATTCTTATTTTTTAGAAGTTAGTGTGGATACATCAGGAGGAACTAGCTATACAAGTATGGGAACCACACAATTATTAAGCGTTCCGTATGCGTTGCAAGCAGCACATGCTACAACTGCCGAAAATGTTTCAGGACTTGAAGCCATAGATGAAGGAAACGGAACAGGATGGCGTTTAATAGGTTCAAATTCTGATAATTATGGCGATATAGGAGATGCATCTATAGATTTAAGTGTATCAACAAATGCAAGCACAACTAACGGAGCTACAGGTGTAAGAAGTATCGCTATAGGAGGAAATGCTAGTGCTCAGAATGATCAAGCCATTGTCATAGGGAATTATGCCACTGCAACAGAAACAGATGCGTTTGCTATAGGTACAACAGCTTCTGCAACCGAAGTAAGTGCCGTTGCCATTGGTAAGTTAGCAAATGCTTCTGGTGTTGGTTCTGTAGCACTAGGTAATGGCTCAACCTCTCAAGGTTTTGGTTCTTTTGCTTCAGGATTAGGTTCAAATGCTGTAGGAAGTAATTCGGTTGCTTTAGGACAATTTGCTATCGCAAATGGAGACTATGGATATAGCTTAGGGAGTGCCACTATGGCAGATGCATATAATAGTTTTGTAATTGGAAGACATAATATAGGTGGAGGAACCACAGACAGCTGGGTAGAAACAGATGCGTTGCTAGAAGTAGGAAATGGAGAAAGTGCCACAAGTAAATCAAATGCGTTAACCATTTTAAAAAATGGAACGATAACAGCGCCATCATTTGATATTACTGAGATAACAGATAACAAATCACTTATTACCAAGGAATATGCAGATACAAATTATGCAGGGAATTATTCAGCCACAGAAAATATTAGAACTAACGGTAATTGGATTTCTAATGATGGCGGTGATGAAGGTTTATTAGTGAATTCAGGAGGAAGAGTTACTACGTCCAACAAATTATATCTAGGAAGCAATATTAATCTAGCTACTCATTGGATAAATGGTGATGGAACAAGCAATAATGGAATTCAATTTGATGCCAGTGGAAATGTGATCACATCTGCTAAAGTTTCTTTAGGTGGAAATGTGCAGTTAAATAATAACTGGTTATCAAATGATGGCGATAGTGAAGGGATACGTATTACTGATGATGGAGTTGTAGTTTTAGGAGGAAACGTAAGATTAAATAATAAATGGTTTTCTAATGATGGAGGTGATGAAGGTATCGTAATTGACGATGCAGGAAATGTAACCTTTTCTGGGGAATTAGCTGTAAACGGAAATATTAAGTTAAATAGTAACTGGATTTCTAATGATGGTGGTGATGAAGGCTTACAAATTGATAATAATGGGAATATAACTACTTCTGGAGATGTAACTTTAGGAGGAAATTTTGACTTTGGCGGTATACTAACATCTAGTTCAGAAAACCAAATCTTCGGGTCTTATGATGATACTGGTAATCTTTCTAATCTTAGTAGAAGAAATGTCATTATTGGACATCAAGCTGCAGAAGGAGCGCAATCTGGAGACAGTAATGTGGTTATTGGATATTTTGCAGGATATAACTTACAGGGAGATTCTAATGTACTTATAGGAACTGCTGCAGGAGCTGCAGGCGGTGGATTCTCGAATCGTTTATACATCAGAGATTTGATCTATGGAGAGTTTGATAATAATTTCTTACAAGTAAAAGGAGAATTAAAAGTTGATGAAAACATCGCAACTGATGGAAATGTAATTATTGACGAAGACGGTGATGATCTTTTAGCAGCTGGTGCTACCAGAGGAGTAGAAATGATATCATTAATAATAGACACGGATGGCTCTATTAATACCAATGTAACAGGTTCAAGCGGTATTACAACCTCTCTAAGTGATGAAACATATACAATCGACTATAGTGGATATTTTTCAACGCTTCCAGCTGTAACAATTACGTGTATTTCAACTACATCAAGAACAAGAATTGGTCAAATTATTACTCTTGCTCAAGGGAAAGTAACCTATAAAGTTAAAAGTGAAAATAATAATTCAGAAACTGATGCTATTACGGTAGTAAATATCGTTGGAAGAAGATAATACTAAAATTATGAAACAGTACATAGTTATCTTAACCTTGTTATTTTCGGGTTCTTTGTTTTCCCAAACTTTAGAACGTAGTGTCATCGGATCCAGTGGTAGAACATTGAGCAATACCAATGCAAGCCTAGATTTTACGGTTGGAGAATTGGTAATTGCAACATTGTCTAATGGAACCACAACATTGAATCAAGGATTCCATCAAGAAGTTATCATATTACAACTTAAACTTTCTCCTGTTGTTTTTCTGCAAGGACCTTTGGTAACTTCAGGAACCGTTATCATGGATGATAGTTTACGAAGTAACGGTTTACTTCCCGCAACTAGTCCGTATGCAGATAGCGTAACCTGTGAGGCAACGGTTTTTGATATCACTGGAAACAATGCTATTATCGATTGGATTTGGATAAGCTTACGTGATAAAAATGATCCAACAGTAGTACTCGCCAGTCAATCTGGATTGCTACAAGCGGATGGAGATATAGTAAGTGTTGATGGAATATCAGCTTTAGAATTTGATTTGCCTTCAGATAGTTATTACATAGCAGTAAATCATAGAAATCATGTAGCAGTAATGAGTGCGAATACCGTTGCTTTAGGCACATCAACTGTAACTAGTATAGATCTTAGTGATGCTACAGCTTCTGTATTCGGTGGCTCAAATTCGGTAGTGGATATGGGTAATGGAATTTTTGCGATGATTGCTGGAGACTTTGATGAAAATGGACAAATTCAAAACACAGATACGAATGTGGTGATACAATTACTTGGTATTTCTGGCTATAGTAAAGCCGATATCGATATGAATGGTCAGGTGCAGAACTCAGATATCAATAGTATTCTGAATACGAATATTGGTAAAGGAGTACAATTTTAACTATCCAAAATTATTAACTGTATAGGATACAATTTCTATGAACTATAATGATGTAAAATTTACTTTTTTGCTCGGTTATTTTTACAACTGAAGGTAACAATGTATTTAGGTTAGACGAGAAGTAATTGTTACCCCAAGCCAAGGTTTTAAAAAATCCCAATTAGAAATCTTCCTTGGATTTTAAAATATCACGAATAAAAACTAGGATTGAAATATGCATTAAGGACAATCTTATAGAGCTATTAATACTGTAGCATGGGTTTTTATAAATAACTCTAATTCATATAAATAGTAAATAGAATGGTTAGATATTTCAATCTCTCCCGCTACTTTTTTTATAAGCCTCTGTAAACAAATGATTTACAGAGGTTTTGTTTTTCTTGACGCTCATTAATAATTTAATAATCAGTTATTTAAAAGTTCGATAAATCAAAAAGTCCTGATTAGGTTGGTAAGAAAACACGGATCAACATCAAAATTTGTGTTTAGGCAATATTCTGGTTAATCTAAATAGGAAGAATTCTACATTTTTGACTCCTCTGAAATAATCACTCATTACTTTAATACAAACACTTCTATTGATTGGATCCCTGTAAAAACAATTATGTCTGCATTAATCGAAGCTGGAATTTTTAAAAAGGATGAAAAAAAGGGGTTGCCAAAAATTGTGTTTATGCAAATATTTTGGTTAATCTAAAGAGGAAGAATTCTACATTTTTGACACCTCTGAATTGCGCTCTTTTTTAGTACTCTTTATAATTTTTAAGTCTGAATTTTTACTTAATATCTTGTCCTAATTCCACAATAATATTTGTGAGTAAATTCTAAATGTCGGAAATAGTATAGCACATCGATTTTACAATACTGTTTTGTCGGAAATCTTTACAGATTTGTCGGACTAGTACTAGTCTCTAGATAGCACCCCTATTACCTTTGAACTTTCAAAAATCAATAAATCTTAACAATAAGGTATGATAAAATCTATATGGTTTCGAGTATTATGAAAAATAGTAGTAAAAGAGTTCATCAAGAAGAAGTTTGATACTGATATAGTCTAGTTTATTAGTCATTGTGATTACCACTTGATTTTGAAACCCGACTCCAGCCATACTCTTGATTACTAAAAAAAGATGAATACTACTTTTCATTATTCTTAGAAATCAACAACCATATTTTTGTGGTTTTACTAGGTTTTTTGTGCCCATCTTCCCCAATTTTTATTTGTTTTTTTGAAGCATTCTAGATTACCAGATAAAATAAAAGCAATTATTAAAAGAGAGACCTCTTTATTAAAAAGGATAAGGTATGCATACAAAATTAAGGTCTATTTCGTTTAGGCACCCTAACAATGTAAGCTGTTATCACCTTCTTAGGATAAATGTCTCTTAATAATAATCATACAATTCTAATCTATTAATTAAATTCTTAAAACTAAATCATGAAAAAAAGTATTAAAAAAAGGAATGTATTCTTAACAGCATTATGTATAGCAGGAGGCATATTTACGGCTCAATCTCAGGAAGTAGGAAAAGCTACGGGTCATAACTATGATATAATCGTAGCTAATTATGATAGATCAAATCATTTTGGTCAATTTAGAATGCAAAATTCTAATAATAAAGCTTTCACCTTTTCGAATTTCTCTAATCGTATGTCATTATCATATACCACGAGTGCAAATTTCAGAAACAGTGGCAAAGAAATTTTTACAGTTAAAACTAATGGAAATACGATAATGAATAACGCTTTTGCCGGTAATGTGGGATTTGGTGATGGCTGGGCAGGTTTTACTCATAAATTGCAAGTTAACACTACAAACTATGCGCTATTAGCACATGAATCAGGCTACAGGACGCTTATAAATAAGAAAGATACAGGTGATGGCTATATTGGTTTTAGAGTAGGTAATCAAAATAAAATGGTGATTGCTAATAATGGTAATGTAGGGATTGGTACTTCGTCTCCTAGTGAAAAGTTAGACGTGGTTGGTTTCGGGAAGTTTAGAAATAGTGCAAGTAATTTTCTGGAGTTTGGGCATGGAGGATCCGATAGTTTTTTAAACTATAATGGTGCGGGAAGTTTGGTTTTTAGATACGAAGGAAATAGCCTTATGAGCCTTACCCAAAATGGTCAATTGATTATAGGAGCGTCTCAACTAAGTTCTAATAATGACATACTAAACATTTCTGGAGGTGTAGAAACAGAAAAAATGATATTGGGACAATCTGAATTAAGTTCATCTACCGAAAATGAGAATACCTTGCTAACGGTTTCTGGAGGAGTAAAAACTGATAAAGTGGTTTTAAATATTGGTTCGTTTCCAGATTATGTATTTAACGGTGATTATAAATTAATGCCAATCGAAGACGTTGCAAACTATATCGCTAAAAACAAACATTTACCCAATATCCCTTCTGAAAAAGAAATGGTAGCCTCTGGAATGGACATAAGTATGATCAGTCTAAAATTGGTAGAAAAAGTAGAGGAATTAACCCTGTACACTATCCAGCAAGAAGAAAAATTAAAAATACAAGAAGAAAAACTAACAGTACAAAATGATCTTATCCAAGATCTCAGCAAACGATTAGAACAATTAGAAAACAAATAATACTGTTAAAACCTTTCAAAAATGAAACTAACAAAAACACTATTACTAGCCTTGGGGATGTTACTCATGTACCAAGCCAAGATGCATTCTCAATCTCATGGCGCTGCATCAGGTAAAGATCATGACACATGGGTCGTTAATCAAGATCGATCCAACCACTATGGCCGTGTGAAATTATATACAGGAAGTAGTGCTTTCACTCTTTCTAATCATAAAACCGATTTTAGATTAGACTATATTGCAAATACTAGTAGTTGGAATAGATTTGGAAAACCTGTTTTTATGGTAAATCCAGAAGGAAATGCAGAGATATTTGGGGATATTAATATCAGAAAGAATGCTCGAATCAGAGGGAATGCTCGAATCGATGGAACAACTGATATGTTTGGTGATGTTGATATTAAAAAAAATGCTCAAATCAGAGGGAATGCTACAATCAATGGAAATATGCTGATAAAATCTACGTATATAGGAGATGTTGGCCATGGTAATAGTTGGGCTGGGTTTTCTCATAATGATCGAAAAAATCAAACGGATTATGGATTCTTAAGTCATGCCAGTGGGAGTATGACCTTAATTAATAAAGCGGATACAGGTAATGGATATATTGGTTTCAGAGTTGGAAATATAGATAAAATGGTACTTACTAATGCAGGAAACCTCGAATTAAAAGGAGGGGATATCGAACTGAAAGGAGGAGACCTGAAAATAGGAACTTTACAATTAAAATCCATAACCGAAGAGGGTGCCAGTACCCTACTCAATATCTCAGGCGGTGTCAAAACGGATAAAGTGGTGCTTAATATTGGGTCTTTTCCCGATTATGTATTCCAAAAGGGCTACAACCTGATGCCGATCGAGACCGTTGCCAATTATGTAGCCAAAAACAAGCATTTGCCCAATATCCCTTCTGAAAAAGAAATGGTAGCCTCTGGAATGGACATGCGTATGATCAGCCTAAAACTGGTAGAAAAAGTAGAGGAGTTAACCCTATACACCATCCAGCAAGAAGAAAAATTAAAAGCACAAAACGACATTATACAGGCTCTCAGCAAGCGATTAGAACAGTTAGAGAACAATGTATCCAAGCAATAGGTTACATTATTAAAGATATTATTAAAACTTATATACAATGAAAACAATATACACACTCCTTCTATTCCTTGGTTTTGGAATGCTGGTACAGGCACAGGATTCAAAAGTCGTGGTCTTATACACCGAGCAAGGAGATCAAAAACAAGTATTTAATATCGACAAGGCTAGTAATACGCTAGTCCTTACCGAAAAAGACAAGACAGAACAAGATGGGCTTTTTGATGCATTTATCATCAAACCTTCTATAGAGCATCCTGGGGCAGTATATCTTATCGCTGCACAAGAAAATCAAATGTTTTTGAAACGAAATGGCGATACCCTGGAGTTTAAAGACATTCAGGAGGAAACCTCCGCTGTCGATCGTGACGATTACGAATGGGAAATTCAATATTCAGGATTCCCATGGATTACTATAAGTGATCCTGCCAAGCCAAGAAGTGTCATTTATAAAGAAGGAAACACGCTAAGAGTTCAGGAAGTTGCTATCGCCGATTGGGTACTAGCCAACAATAATGATCCAAAAGGAGAGCCCTTTCGATACAAAATCAAAAACATCACTAATACATTCTAGCATAGGACATGTTCTTATACTCGGAAATTTATAAAAAACTATACAAATGAAAAAAACATTAGCAACAATAAAGCTGCTTTGTTGGATAACCCTTTTATGGCTTTTTCAGTGGAATACTATGCAGGCACAAAGTACCAATGCAGAAATCTCTACACTGAAAATGTTGGGAGAATCCAACTATAACGTACACCTTGATACCAATATCGGATTAAAAAAGATGCTACTCGATGCAGGAGCAACCGGACAAGCAACCCTAGAATTCTGGACCCAGTTTCAGAACAATACGCAATCCTTGGTACTTACCAATGATGCATCTCGCCAAAAAGGACTTACGATTGCAATCCACTGTAACAAAATCACCCTAGTAGGTGAAAATGCCGAAAACCAGGCGGTTACATTACCGATTGCAGACACCGAAGCGTACTGGCAGCATGTAACGTTTGCCTTTTATAAAATCAATAATCAGGGACAATACAATATCGATGTTTATCTCAATGGTAATCGGGTAAAAACCTTCAATACCATAAGCATTACTGCTGACTATGATCTGTACTTTACCAAAGGACGAAAAAATGACACCGTACTTTTGACAGAAATCAGAGCCTGGAACGTAAAAAGAGCCGCAGAAGAGATTCGCAATAATATGTTTAGCTCTTTTAGACAATATCAAGAATCGGTTCTGGACAATGAAATCAACAAAGGTTTGGTGGCTAATTATTCTGGTGATGCACAACCTATGGCAGAAAATCCATACTTGCCACAGCTTACCAACCTACAATGGAATAATACCATACAAAAAGAAGGTTTTCCTAGCTATGGGACTATTGTATCCAACGTAAAAAATAATGAATTAGATATTAATATTGCTTTTATCAATACTACTGTAGGGAATCCTATCGACGCGTTGGATGAAATTGTAATGTACGCTTCCAAAGGAACTTATGAGAGCAAAATAGAACTTTCATGGTTTCATATCGATGCTTTATCCAATTACCAAATATTGCGAGATGATGTCGAAATCGGATCAGAGAATAATGTGGATCAGCGTAATGGAACAAAGCTCTCTTTTACCGATCCCGAAGCCTTACCCGGAACAATTTATATCTATAAAATCAAAGGTTCCAACGCCGATGGATCAAATCAAATATTGGGTAATGATACTGGATTTATTTTTCCAAATGGAACCTTAGCTGGAAATATCAAAACACAATCCAATGTATTTGTGCAAGATGTTGGTATAGCGATCGAATTGGATAGCAATGAAAGTATTCACGGTACTGCTTTATCTTTTGCACCAAATACTGACAATATCACTTTTCTAGATCGAAATCTTTTTACCGATCATGACGAACTTACGATTGAATTCTGGTACAAACATGAGGCTACAAATAGTAATGCATACAATACTGTATTTCAGTTGGACGATACCGCGATCCAAATTAGCGCAAGCAGTGCTGTAGTCCAATATAATAATCAACAGCCAGAGTTTTCATTGGGTACACCCGATGATCAATGGCACCATTATGCCTATACTTTTGGACGTGATGGTATCGAAGTATTCAAAGATCAAGAATCTATAGGAACACATGCTACCCCTTTTCAATGGAGTGCAACCACAGAAGATTTTAGCTATTACCTCAATGCCGAAGTACAGTATGCCTATTCTCTCGATGAGTTTCGAGTTTGGAAAGGGAAAAAAGATGGAGCAGGCATCAAAAAATACGGTCCTTTTGTATCCGATGGAGATGCACCTGATTTGTTGATCGCTTATAGTATGGATCTTCAAGGTGCCAATGAGCTGTATAACCATGCGCGAAGATCTCGTGGATCCTATCTTGGAACAACCCAAGATGATTTGGTGTATGTGAAGCAACCCTCAACCTTAAAATATGTAGCCTTTACTGATGAAAATGGAAATTATGAATTCAGTACAATGTTTAGTGCTTCTTCTCTTGGAGATACATATACTGCGAAAGCATTTAAACCTAATCACGAGTTTAGACCTCCAACTCGAGGATTTACTATAAAAAAATCATCCATAGTAACTGATTATAGCAAAGTTGCTGATTTTACCGATATCTCTGCATTACCTATAGCCGGACGCATATATTACAATGTGAATGATGAACTATTTCCTGTGCCTGCGGGAAGGCAAATTGCTATCGATGGAAATCCACAAGTAGGTATTGGAGGTGGCTTATCTAGTGATAATGCTGGAGTATATAGTGTTTCCTCTTCTTTAGGAAATCATGATTTTGAAGTGTTTAACCCAGAGTTAAACCTGGATCAAACCTTACATAGTCTTAGTTTTTCACCCATAGAAGCTGATGATGTGATTACTAGTGGTGGTCATGCAGTTTCTAAAAGAACTGTAAACGCCAGCGATCAAGGTCTTACGTTTTCTGGTTTTGTAAAACCTTTTATCTCTGTAGTTTATCCTGATTATGTATCCGAAAAACAAACCTTGTTTTCTTGGGGAGACTATGCTATTGTCTTAAAAAACAATGAACTTATTCAGTTTATGCATAATGGAGTACTTCAAAAAGAAACGATAATTCGTAATAGTACTGCGTTCACTTTCTTTGCTTTAGCTATTGATAAATCAGGAAATTATGGATTCATGGTAGATGAAACCTACAAAGTTGGACGTATTGGTTCTTTTGATCTTCGAAATAGTTTACTTAATCTTGGCGCATCGGTAAATACCGCAACAGGTGCAGTAACTCAAGACAATTTATCGCATCTGGCACTGATACAGTATAGAACGCAGTCTTATTCAGAAGCACAGTTACTTGCCATCAAAAATGGAGAGATCATTGATGAAGATGCAACCGCTTTAGAATTATCTTTTGAATTTGATCAAGAAAAAGGAAACAGAGCGATCTCCAAAACTGTAGCAGGTAAAAACAACTACTTACAATTGATGGATAATACCACCACAGACGCTACTCAAGTAGTATCCTATACCAAAAAATATCGATACACCTATCAACCCGCCAATCCACGTTATAATCCAAAACAAGACAGTGCAAAATATACGATCAATGTTTTTGAACCACTGACCGAAGTAGATTTTGAAATGGAAGATCGATATGGTTTTGTTGGAAATATCGTAATTCCATGTGATAACTCCATCGGTGTTTGGACAGGTACGATTATACGAACCGATAGTAGATCTCCAGAATTTAAGAAAGAGATTAAACTCCATCATTTTGATACTGATAATAAGATATTTACGGTCGATGGGCTTATCCCTGGAAAATATCAGGTAACCATTACCAATACTGAAGATACTTCGATAACGCTTTCTTCTCCAATTATTGACTTGACCAAGGGATGGAAAAGTTATGATTTTGAGTACCGTGCACCTTTATCTACAGAAATTAAGCTATATGTAGTCAAAGAGGATAAGGTGTCCTTGCCGATCTCAGAATTAAAAGAAGAAGATTTCGATCTTTTACAAAAAGCATGTGATAATGATTTTTATATTCTTGGGGAAGGAAATCCAGTTTTGATGCAAGTCAATGTTTTTGAACAATATGGTGAAGAGAAGTGTCAGGTTTCTGATGCCAAAGTGACCTTTTCGGGAAGCTTGCTAAGATTACCCAATGATAGCTCCTCTATTAATGGTACTACCGACGAAGGAGGTAATGCTGTATTAACATCTTTTGCAGCATCACCGAACTTTATTGCACCACATACTAGAGATTTTACCATTGCTGTATCACATGATAACCGTGTTCTTACTCAAAAAGTATCTGGTTTGATTGAAGGAGCTCGAATGAATGATAGTGATTTTACGATTGCTGATCCTATTGTAAATTATGTACTACACGATCCTCCAGGAGATGGTAGTAGTGCAACGTTAAAAAAAGGAACCTCATCGACAACTAAAGGATTTTGGAGTGCTTCTGCTGGATATACTGGTACATTAAGCGGCCAGTTTGGAGTAGCAGTAAAACAAGATGTAGTCGCAACCGTATTTGGATTTGGAACTTCTCTTGAAGTAGCCAATGCAAATGTTACAAGCGGTGTTCAAACCGAGATTTCTGTTAAAGGGACCTATAATGGAAGTACAACGAATACGGTAACTAATACTGAGGATGTTTCTACCTCTTCTAGTGATAATCTCACTGGAAAAAATGCAGATTTGTTTATCGGTACAGGATATTTGATTACCGTTGGATCTGGAGAAACGCTTGCTTATGATACAAGTATCTGTGATGTAGTATATGCCACGAATGCCCCCGTATTCAATAATCAAATTGATAATTCATTTGTACATAGTTATTTTGATGTACAAAGAAATATCATTCCTAATCTGTTAAAAGCAATCGATAACGAGCAAGATCCAAAACAAATACAATCGTATGAAAACTCAGTGATCAAATGGATTGAACAATTAACCCGAAACGACTATGCGCTCAATATCTACAACAAAGCTGATTATGATTTTATGCAAGATCATGCTTTTCTTGTAGAACTATACAATGCCTTACCCGCAGAGTTCAATAGTTCCAAATACAATTGGGATAACTATAGAACCTTTGAAAATTTTGAAGCCAACCGAAGCTTTGACGGTGGGGGTACTACGTTTACACAGTCCATTACCAAAAGTAATACGCTTTCGAACGGAGCTAATTTTGAAAGCACCTTTGACATTGGATACAAAACCGTTGCAAAAACTGCGACTACAGGGGTAAGTGCCTCATTTGAATATACCAATGTTTTAAATACAAGTTTTGGTGGTGGTTTTGAAATTACCAACGGGGATGATACTGTACTATCGTATACCTTTACCGATAATGATGCGGGAGATCGATTTGCTGTTGAAATCAAAAGGGATCCAAACTTTGCGGTACCGATTTACAAGACTTTATCTGGTCAAAGTTCTTGTCCTGCAGAGCGCGGAACACAGATTCGAACTGGTGTTGAAATTGCAGCAGAGAAAAATAGTGCTGATGGTCTTACAGGACAAACACTAGAATACCGCATCTTTTTGAGAAATACGCAAATTGCCAGTAGTCCTCAGAGCTATGCTTTATCGCTTTCACAATCGAGTAATCCATTAGGAGCCCAGATTAAAATAAATGGCGAACCTTTTGTAGGTAATGCAAGAAACTTCTTTTTTGGACCTGACGAAAACTCCCCTACGGGAATTAAACAGGAAATTGAAGCAAAAATAGAAATTTCGGTACCAGAAAACCAAACCGATAGTGTTGTTGAATACAAAGACCTGAAATTTACGTTTTCGGCTCCTTGTGAATCACATAGTGACCTAGGTTTTACGCATAATGCAGCTGTGTATAACGAAGCAGGGATCAAAAGTATCGATGTCTTGTATCTTTCAGCTACTTTCCATGGACCTTGTATTGATAACTTAGAGATGCAAAGCCCGCAAGAGAACTGGGTTGTAAATGCAGCTAGCAAAAATAAACAAGATTTTGCCTTTACGATTTCTGGAGTAACGGTAGATAATGGTAACGTAACGCTTCCAGAAAGCTTAACGGCTATTGATATCGAATATGCAATCGCTGATAATAATACCCCAAGATTGTTACAATCGATCAAAGCAGAGGATTTATCAACGCTATATCACGATAATGCCTTTAGACTGTCAGTAGATGTTTCTGGATTGGTAGATGGTGATTATGGTTTCAGATTAGTGCCTGTATGTGGTCTTGGAGAAGAAAGTTGGAGAAAAAATATCCCAACACCATTTGCATATGGTTCAATTTCTAGAAGCGCTCCACTTTTATTAGAAACCAACCCAGCTCAAGGAGGTCTTTTAACCGAAGGGTCAATTACAGCAACGTATGATAAAGCATTGGATCCTTCTACGTTAAATTCACTTAATATCGCCTTACGTGGCACCTTAGGTGGATTGCCAAAAGCGTTGGTTTCTGCTGAGTTTAATCAGCCTAGTGATCAAATTACGATTCCGCATGGGGATTTCCTTAACTTACCTGAGGCTTATACCGTTGAGTTTTGGGTAAACCCAACGAGTTATCCTCTTAGTCAAGGAGCCAACTTATTCCAGAAAGGAAATAACTACTCGTTGCAGTTATTGCCCAATGGTACTCTGAATTATTTGAGTGGTGAACTTGGAAGCAGTACCACAAAGTCATTACCGCTACAAGAATGGACACATGTAGCCATGATATATGATGGTGCTTCTACTCTAAATATATATTTTAATGGGGTATTAGTGCATACCGATCGTGGTTTTAACGCTTTTGATAACGATATCAATACTGAAGATTTTATCATTGGAGGTATGGTTTCTGGAGAAGGATTTATAGGACTAATGGACGAACTAAGAATATGGGACACTGCAAAATCGCATAATGCCATCGCTTCATCTAATAATAAACAACTCTTAGGAAACGAAGATCACTTACGAGCGTATTATGTTTTTGACAATAATGCCCTTGAAGTATATGGATTCCAGGAAGCAGTAACCGATTATACAAATAATACTCGTGGAAGTACGCAAACAGGAATCTCATGGATCGAAGGAGACCTAGCAGCACCATTACTCAAAGAACAATTGGTACAAAATATCCCAATCACAATTGCAACTACAATCGATCAAAATACCATCATTATTACTCCGCTTAATTTTCAAGAATATTTCCTAGAAGGAGCCAATCTAACAGCAATGATTAGTGGCAACGCGGTACGAGGTGTTGATGGTAATTTGGTACAACGTCACGACTGGTCCTTTAGTATCAACAAAAATAGTGTGCAATGGGAAAAAACCAATATCAATGTGTCTCAAACTATAGGAAACACTACACAAATCAAAATGTTATTGACAAATACGGGAGGTGCTAATGCTACTTACGAACTACAAGGTTTACCAGAATGGTTAAGCAGTGATGTCACCGTAGAAAGTAACATTGATTTACCCGCAGGTTTTGAGCATACACTACAATTTACGACTTCAGCCTATTTAAATAAAGGAACGTATTATGCCAATGTTGGTGTGATTACCTATAATCAAGATGGAGTACAAACGGGATATGAGTACTTTACTTTGGAACTCGATGTGAATTGTGAGACTCCTGACTATACTTTCAATGCTTCTCAATTTGCATTTAAAAAAGAATTTGTAGCACAATTGACCATTGCCGATGCCGTATCAGAAGATCCAAATGATATTGTCGTGGCTTATTTTAATGATGAAATTCGAGGAAGAGGAAAAGTGACGAATTTTAATGGCCGTCAACGAGTATTACTAGATGTATTTTATAATCCAGGAGAAGCTGGTAACCTTACCTTTCATGTTTGGGATGCTTCAAATTGTAAAGAATATATCGGTCTTACAGAAATTTTTGCGATAGGAAATGAAAGTAGTGAAGGAACCATATCTGCTCCTGTAATTTTTGAAACAGGCGATATCGTAATAAAAAGAGTACCATTACTCTCCGGTTTTCAATCAGTTAGTTTTAACTCTGTAAGCAATAGTAGTACTAGTAACCTTAGTATCAGTGATATCAAAGGACTTAGCAATGGTGATCAAATTATGACAATTGACGGAAGCCTAATTGCTACTTTTGATGTAAATGGTATTGCCAGTGGTAATTTATCGCATCTTGATTTCACCAAAGGATATACAGTAAACTCAACTGGTAATAAGATGATGTTGATACAAGGAGTAGAAGCGCCAATCAAAACTGATATTGCCATCCAAGGTGACTATATCACAAATAACATTGGTTACATCCCTGAAGTGATGTTTAATACTCCGTATGCATTGCGCTCTTTATCAAATAGGTTTGCACTAGGAGACAGAATTTCTGGAAGAGAAGGTTTTTCTGAATTTACTGAAGACGGTTGGAAAGGAAGTTTAACACATCTTATTCCAAACAAAGCGTATAGTATCAAAATGCAAAATAATGGTACGCTAAATTATTCAGGAATCGTTGGATTGATCGATGCAAATCGAGAACAACTTGCTAAAATTGCCGCTGTTCAAGATACTGATCAAACTCTAGGTCAAGGTAGGTTGGATCTAAGGTATTTACAAAAAGCCGAAGCAAAGGATATTGTGGTAGATACTTACAAATATCCAATGACCATGTCGGTAACCGCTACTATAGCTTCTGATTTGGTAAACACTGATCAAGAATATATTGTAGTTGCCAAGTACAATGGTGAATATCGTGGTGTGGCGAAAGCGGTAGCTCATAAGGGTCAAATCGTATACTTTATGACCGTTTATGGTAATCCTAATGAAGATATCAGTTTTAAAGTAGTGACCGAGGATAAAATCTATTCCGTTGACAACACATTGACACTTGTTAAAAACAGTGATGTAGGTACGATTTCCAAAGCACATCCACTACACCTTATAGAGAATACCCTATCCAATATCAATATATTTGGAATAGATAAAAATCCAGTAACTGATATAAGTATGCTAACCATAAACCCTCGTAAAACAGATCAATATGAGGTGAGTATATTTAATATGGCAGGCATGCAGGTAGCTAGTGTATACAGTGGACAAATGACTGTAAACGAAGTAACCGAAATCAAACTGGATAGAACAGGAAATCTAGCACTAGCACATCTACCTGGTGGTATTTATCTCTGTACGTTAAAAAGTTCAGATAGGGTACAAACCCTTAAACTGGTATTAGAATAAATAAAGGATAAAATGCTTAAAAAAAAGGAACTTTGTCAGAAATTCTTTATTTTAAATCAACATTGGAACCTAAAAAACCCACGAGATATTAATATCTTGTGGGTCTTTTTTTTAAACAATAATTTATCTTAAATCGAACTCACATTAAATAGAAGTGTTACCCTTATGAAGCTATTAATAATGTAGAATGGATTTTTATAAATGCATCTAATTCAAGTAGATGTTTAATAGAATGGTTAGATGTTTCAATGGCTCCCGCTACTAAGCAAAGCTTCACAGAAATGTGAAGCTTTTTTGTTTTATTATTTAGGCTTAGATTTGATAAGGTAGACGCAAATTTTATTGATCTGCAACCACCTAAATCAATCTTTTGAATGTTTTAACTAAATAATCTTTGCATTGCATCAACTTTTTGAAACGAATCGCAAGAATACTATTGAATCGATTAGAAATCCTGAACTGTCGGGCGAATCACAATTTCATTGACATCCACATCGGCAGGTTGTTCTATAGCAAATGCAATTGTTCTTGCAATAGATTCTGATGGAATAGCGATTTGATAAAAATCTTTTACAAAATCAGAACTTTCTTTATGTGAGCTACCGTGTTTTAATTCAGAATCTATGAGTCCCGGCTCAATGGAGGTTGTTCTAATATTTCCACCAACTTCATGACGTAATCCTTCAGAAATTGCTCGAACCGCAAATTTTGTTCCACTGTAAACAGTTCCTCCAGGACTAAATACTTTTACACCAGCAACAGAAGACAAATTAATAAAGTGTCCAGATTCTTGCTTTTGAAAAATTGGTAAAGCAGAAGCAATACCATATAAAACACCTTTCACATTAATATCAATCATACGATCCCATTCATCGATTTTGACTTCACTCATAGGAGCGATGGACATTAATCCTGCATTATTGACTATGACATCTAATTTACCAAATTCACTTACCGCTGTATCTACCAAAGTTTGTACGTCTTCTTTTTTGGTTACATCAGTTTTAACATATACTGCTTTACCATTTCCTTGAGTATTGATTTCTTTTGTTATCGTTTGTAGACGTTCTTCTCTTCGAGCACCCAAAACTACGTGTGCACCTTTAGATGCTAAATGACGTGCTGTAGTTTCTCCTAAACCACTACTTGCTCCAGTAATTACGATTACTTTTCCTGTAATGTTGTCTGTTAAATTCATATCGTTTTATTTTTTAAAATTTAATTTTTTTAGCATATCAATGTATGCTATAATCATTTGTTATTTATCAAGATCAAAAGTAGATGGAATACTTAGAGATGAACAGGAGAAATAGTCCTTATATATGGATATTCAGGTCATATTTGATTGCTTTTGCAAAAGCAACTAAATGAGAGGTTTTGTTTTTCATTTTGAAAAGCGATTTAATATATACTTTTTAAAGATTAAACCGCAGATGTCACTCTTATAATAGTATATGCTAAGACCAATATATTATCTGAACGTATTGTCCATATCAAAGAACTTTTTCTCCATTTCTTGTTTCTAAAACTAGAATACTTTTGTTTCTATAATCAGGTTTTTAAAAGAATCTAATTAGGATTAAAAGTTTAATTATTAAAAATCTAAAATAAAGATGGAAACAATAACAAAAGAAACAACACAAGATGAGATTCAAAATTTTAACGAATATCAAGAAGTTGTAAAAGCGCTTCAACCTTATATTGAAAGTGCAAAGACAGGAGACGGTAAAGTAATTCGTACTGCATTTTATGATCACGCACATATTGTAGGGTCTATGAATGGAGATCATTTAAACCATACCGCTGATCAATTTGCAGAAGCAGTAGGTTCTCTAGGAACATCAGAAAATGTAAAGCATCATATCGCCTGGATTGATATTTCAGGACCTGCGGCAGCGGCAAAGGTAGAATTCATTAATTGGCTTGGTTTTCGTTTTACAGACTTTTTCGTTTTATACAAGAAAGATGGACAATGGAAAATAAGTGGGAAAGTATATGATGCTCACGCAAAAAATTAGTGAATGATAATTAAACTAAGTTTTATAATAACAAAAAACATGAAAAAGCTTTTAGTAACATTAATTATAATGACAATGGCTGTCGCAACAGAACTTCAGGCACAACAAACAGATTTACAGCTTGTAGAAAAAACAGTAAATTACTATCTAACCGGACTCGTAAATAACGATGCCAAAACACTTACAAAAGCGTACCACCCTACTGCCACTATGAAATGGGTTGGTGATAGTTACAAAGAAGTGAATGCTATTGAAGGATTAACTGCAGGTATGGATGGAACTCCTCATAAGGAAAAGATAAAAACAAGAGTTGTTTCAGTAGATATTGCTGGCAATGCTGCAAGCGCACAATTAGAAATTCAGTTTCCGACTTTTACATATATTGATTTTATGCATTTATTAAAAGTTGATGGAGATTGGAAAATAGTAAGTAAAATATTTTATACAAGACAAGAGTAGAAGAAGTAAGTACTTAACCTTGTATAACCTAAATTATTAATTGATACAGAAATAGTATTTAATAGTATATTTATATTAAATACTATTTCTGTATCAATAATATACTTAAATATGTGCAGAATAATAAAAATAGTTAAATGATTCTTGAGCGACTTACATTTGAATATGACGACAAAATCCTCATCGAAAAGGTGAAAATAGGTACTCCTTTTAGATATGAGGCTATTTTCGAAAACAGTGGTTGTTTTATATATTTTAAGGATAGAGCGCCTAAGTTACTGTCTGCAGAACAGAACGTTCAGGTAAATAGTCAAGAAGCGGTATTGTTAAAATGTGGCAATCATTTTTTGGACATGTTAAAACAAACCAATGATGAAGAGGTCGAAGTTATGGTCGTACATTTGTATCCAGAAGTCCTAAAGAAAATATATTCGAACGAGTTGCCTAAAATAATACAGCAAGGAGATTGTAATATCCAAAGTAAAGTAGTAGTATCAAAAGAGGTTATTTCAAGGTTTATAGAATCTCTAGAGTTTTATTTTCAGAACCCAGTTTTAATAAATAACGATCTTCTGGAATTAAAAATAAAAGAATTAGTGTTATTGCTGATACAATCCGAAAATGTATGCTCTATACAAGAATTAATCTCGGATCTATATTCAACAAGAAGTGTCCATATTAAAAAAGTAATCGAGTTGCACCACTATTCTAATTTAAGCTTAGATGAATTGGCGAAATTATGTAACCTAAGTTTATCTTCTTTTAAGAGAGAGTTTAAAAAAGTATTTAATGATTCACCAAATAATTACATAACAGATCAAAAATTGAAAAGGGCAAAAGAACTTCTTAGCATCACAGAAATGCCTGTTGGAGAAATTGCCTTTGGAGTAGGGTTTAATGATCCGTTATACTTTACACGAATTTTCAAGAAAAAAGTAGGTAAATCTCCAACAGAATATCGTCTTAGCCCTAGCAATTGAACCAATTATCCATATCTACGAACGTTTCCTCCATTTATTACATGTTTGATCTCTATACTTTTGTACTATAAGTTTTTGTAGAACAAATAGCACATCTTAAAAAAAGAATATTTGTGCTTTACAATAAGTAAATTATGGAGAAGACATTAATTATAGTAACGCATCCTAAATTAGGTAGTTCTAAAATAAATAAGCGTTGGATTGAGGAGCTTGAGAAATACCCAGATAGATATATTGTTCACAACCTACATTCCACATATCCAACCTTAGCTATAGATGTGCAGAAAGAACAACTTTTATTAGAATCCGTAGATAAAGTTGTGCTTCAGTTTCCATTTTATTGGTTCAATTGTCCTCCATTTTTAAAGAAATGGATAGATGATGTTTTAAGTCACGGATGGGCTTATGGTAAAAATAGTGGATATAAACTGGCAGGGAAGAAAGTTGCACTAGCAGTTACAGCAGGTATTAAAGAAGAAGACTATAGCGCATCAGGACGGTATGACTATACACTTGAAGAGCTAACCCGACCTTTTGAAACTACTTTTAAGTACGTCAAAGCAGATTACAGACCTCTTTATGCTTTTTATGGAGAAGAACACAATCCAACGAAGGAGGATATCGATACCAATTCTGAAAACTATATACATTTTTTAGAAAATTTATAAAGTAAGAAAACGGTCATATAAATAACGTAGTAAAGAATACATTTTTAATAACAATAATAAACCTATACAGATATGAGAAAACTATTTCTAATTGCATCAGTAGGACTTTTATTAGCCTCTTGTGCAAATGAGCAAACAACAGAACAAAAAGAAGCCAATTTAATGGAAATCAGCCGCAATTGGTCTAAAGCAGCTTCCGCTGAAGAATTTCTTAGTTTTATTAACAGTGATGGCATTATGATGGCTCCAGATAAAGGATCTATACAGGGTCATGGAGGAATTAAAAAGGCATTACAAGAATTTCAATCTATTCCAGGCTTTGCCATTACTTGGGAACCACAAGAAGCATTTGTATCTAAAAGCGGAGACCTAGGGTATTCTGTGGAAAAGATTTTGGTAACCTTTGATGGAGAAAATGGAGAGAAAGTAAAACTTTTTGAAAAAGGAGTGTCTATTTGGAAAAAAAATAAAAATGGAGAGTGGAAAATGGCTGTAGACATTTGGAATGTAGATCCTACTCTAACCTCAATTTATAAATAGTAATAACAAAAAAAATAATTTTATGGAAACAATAACAAAAGAAACAGTTCAAGACGAGATTCAAAATTTTAATGAATACCAAGAAGTTGTAAAAGCACTACGACCTTATATTGATAGTGCTTACACAGGAGACGGAAAAGTAATACGTTCAGCTTTTTATGATCATGCTCACATTGTAGGCTCAATAAGTGGAAATTTCTATAATATGGATGTTGATACGTTTGGCGATGCGGTTGATCAGGGAGGTCCTTCAGAAAATGTTAAGCACCATATCGCTTGGATTGATATTTCTGGTCCTGCAGCTGCTGCCAAAGTAGAATTTTTAGATTGGGGCGGACATCGCTTTACAGACTTTTTTGTGCTCTATAAGAAAGATGGACAATGGAAAATAAGTGGGAAAATCTATGATTCACACTCGAAAAATTAGAAGTTAAACTAAAAAATATAGGACTAATTCTAGAAATGAGGATCAGATTTAATAAGATGAGTTCTTGAAGCTTATGATTGCTAAATCTGATCCGAGTTTTTTACATCCCAGTTATTTTCAACTAATACTATTAGAATTTTAATTATGAAAAAACTAAAAGAAGGAGATACTGTAGATTTATTTGTTGCTACAGATATCAACCGAAATGAGATAAGATTGAAAAGCTTTAAGGATAAAAAGCTATATATGGTTTTTTTCAGGAAAGCGACTTGTCCTTTTTGTAATATGGGATTGCAGGAACTCATAAAAAAGCATACTGAATTCAAAGAGAAAGGAATCGAAATAATAGCAATTTTTGCTTCATCCAGAGAGGAAATTTTGAAATATGCTGGTAAACAAAAGCCTCCTTTCCCAATTATTCCTGATCAGCATTATCAAATTTATAAGCGATATGGTATTGATATTTCTTATAAAGGAATGCTCAAAACCTCATTTAATCCTGTAAAGGTTTTTAAAGCAATGACAGGTGGATTCTTCAGTATTAAATCAACCTTTCAAGATCCTGTAATGCCAGCAGATTTTCTTTTAGACGAAGATCAAAAAGTCAAAAAAGCATATTATGGGACAACCTATGATGATCATTTATTAGTTTCTGAAGTTCTAAATTGGACATAGTTTTCACCTTATCATAGGACTATATCCTTTTAACAATTTGTATACAGATTTCTTGAAATGATGAAATCATAGACTGATTTTGTTAAAAAATAACACATAGAATTAAGATAATCAAAGTACGCTATATAATCAGAAAGAGAGAATTATGAAAATTATGGTAAAAATTGAACTTGTTGCTCGACCAGAGAATACCGAAAAGGTTGGACTTTTTTTTAAAAGAATTCTTCCAGACACACAAAACTATGATGGATGCGAAGGAGCAAAAATATCTAGATCAACTATGGAACCTAACAAGCTTATTCTTATTGAATATTGGGAGTCTAGTGAACATTATCTACAATATGGTGAATGGAGAAATAAAACAGGCGATTTTGAAACTCTTAGGCCTCTGCTTTCAACAGAAATGGATATGCAAATCCTGGAAGTATTAACGGATGCTTAAAAATAACATGTACAAATAGAAAACGAATAATTAATAAAGAAAAAATGAAATATTCAATTACAACGTTAGTTTTGACCCTAATAGCGGTATCTGCAATGTCAGCGCAAAATGCAGATCAAATAGTTGACAAAATGATTAATGAATTAGGAGGTAAGAAAGCCTTCTATCGATTGAAAAACGTTACCTACGATGTAGAATACAAAGATCCTAATACTCCAATGTCTCTTAGTAGTAAAGAAACGTATGTTTTTGATAAAGAGCGTTCTTACGCAACGTATTCTGAACATTCCATGCTAGGATCAAAAGGGAATGTAACAGAAGCTTATGATGGAGAAAATGTTTGGGTGAAGTTCAATGGTAAGATTTCTAATGATAAACAAGCAAATGATATCGCAAGATTTTGGAGAAAGACAAATTATTACTGGTTTGCTATGTTCTTTAAACTTCAAGATGAGGGAGTAAACTTACAACACATTGGTAATAAAAAAGTAGAAGGACGTGACTACGATTTGGTAAAAGTTACTTTTGGAAACAATATTGGAGATGCTCAAGACACTTATGTGTTATATGTCAATAAAAGAACAAAACTAGTAGATCAATTATTGTTTACAGTTGTGGCATTTGGCATCACAGAACCAGAGTTATATAAATTTCATTATGAGACAATCGATGGAATTAAAATACCCACAGAACGTGTAGAGATTTCATCCAATTGGAAAGGAGAAATTGTAGGTAAAAAATGGGCAACAACTTATTGGACGAATATCAAGTTTAATACTACTATCGATATGAATATATTTTCCAAATAATTACATAACATTACGATGAACTTGGACCTTTCATGTAAATCATAGTATCAATTTTAATTTTATTATTAATCGTGTGATGATTTTGAAAAAAAATAGAATCAATACACATATATTTATTCGCTTAAGACAAATCTATTATGTATAAAACCATCTTTCTAGGAATTGTTTCGTGCCTTTGTACTAGTAATTTAATAGCTCAAAATCAAGACGAGCAAGCTTTTATTGCTGAAGGTGTTGAGGTTACCGAGTTTTACCAATTTAATGAAAGCCAAAATAAAAAAGAACCTAAAGAACTACTTATTGGGTTAATTTTTGCTCCCTTTGCAGCTACAACATTTGAAGGAGACCCTCCATTCTCAACAGATACTTCCCTGTTTTTAACCGCTGCAATAGCAAAAGGTGACTGGTCTTTTGCTCCATATTATAACTTTGGTTCTAATAGTGCAGGAGCTTTTTTAACCTACAGTATTATAGATCAATTAGGCACTTATATTGCTTCGGACAAGTCATTTACCGGAAATACAGGAACATATTCTTTGGGTTTTACTACGCCAATACTTCAAGACTATATTCAAGGTTATATCGAAATTGGTGGTACCTATGGAGATGATGCAACTGCGTTTTTTGGAGTAGGTCTTTATTTTAATATTCTTAAATCTGTTAAATCTTGGTAGTTACTTTATGAAAAAATAGTTGAGCTAATAATCCATAACTACGAATTTTTATTCCGATGCAAAAAACAACTATGATGTAAGAAAGATGATGTATTTAATAACAAACTCACTGTTAATAATTTTAAAATTTAATTAAAGCGAAATGAATCTATTTGAAGAATATAATCTTGGTGATATTGAACTAAAGAACCGAGTAGTAATGGCTCCGTTAACGCGATCGAGAGCTGAAAATAATATTCCTAACGAACTAATGGCCAAGTATTACAAGCAAAGAGCAAGTGCAGGACTTATTATTTCTGAAGGCACTTCTCCATCTCCCGATGGTATAGGATATTCTCGTATTCCCGGTGCATACTCGGATGAACAAATCGAAGGGTGGAAAAAAATTGCAGATGCAGTTCATGCAGAAGGAGGTAAGATCTTTGTTCAGCTTATGCATACTGGAAGAATTTCTGCAAAAGCTAATATGCCAGAAGGTAGTATTACAATAGCACCTTCAAGTATTCAAGCGCCTGGAGAAATAAGTACTGATACTGAAGATGGAATGGTTCCCCATGACATGCCTAAAGAGATGACGTTAAAAGATATAGAACGCATTCAAAACGAATTTGTATCCGCTTCTAAAAGATTAATTAATGAAGCTATGGTTGATGGTGTAGAATTACACGCAGCAAATGGTTACTTGTTAAATCAGTTCCTTAACCCAAAATCAAATCAAAGAACAGACCATTATGGTGGATCTGTCTTGAATAGGACTCGATTTGTCATAGAAATAGCTCAAAAAGTAACAAATGAAATCGATGGCAATAAGGTAGGTCTACGTGTTTCACCTTATGGTGAATTCAATGACATGAAGGCAGATTATGAAGACTTAGAAGATACATTTATTCATTTAGCAAAAGAATTATCGATTCTGAATCTTGCTTATATGCATATTGTGGATCAGCGAGTAGCTTTTGGTGCACCTGATTTTACACTAAACATTAAAAAAATTATTAAGGATAACTTTAAAGGGACAGTTATATCAGGAGGCGATGTAAATACTCGAGAAAAGGCAGAAGCAATTTTAGAAAATGGTCTCGACTTGGTATACATAGGAAGACCTTTTATTTCAAATCCGAACATGGTTGAAAAATTAAGAACAAATCAAACACTAGTAGACCCCAATCCTGATACTTTCTATACACCAGGCGAAGTAGGTTACACAGACTACTAGTCATAACTTTTATAAATTAAAAGAGTAGAGTCAATCTATACTACTCTTTTGATTTATAAAAGCCTTCTACAGTTTATTCATAACTAAGGTAGCGGCTGCCAAATCTTGGGTTCCTAAACCTACTAATTTGGCAATCGTTATATTATTTTTCTTAGTTACATAATCTTTGTTAGAGAATATTGATCCAAACTCAATAGTTTTATTTTTAAGTTTTGAAAATGATCTAATAGCATTAGTATATTCTCCAAATTTTAAGTTTAAATCTAGACTATCAACAAAGACGGTATCTGCTTTTTGAAAACAATCGAGATCTAGTTCTTTTTTGAAGGTGTCATCTGCTCCGATAGCAGTAACATGCTGTCCTTTTTGCAACCATTCTCCTTTTATCAAAGGAATTTTGCTTGAAGTAGTTGTGATTATAATTGTTGAGTTTTTTACGGCTTCTTCAACAGAACCAACAATGGTTATGGATATACTCTGAAGCGTTTTTTCTAATTTATTTTTTAATAAGATTGCGTTTTCTTTACTTCTACCGTATATAATCAGACTTGAAATAGTTCTTAATTTACTTAAAGCTAAAACTTGATAATATGCCTGGATTCCTGTACCAATCACTGAAACTCTAGTAGATTGGGGCGATACTACAAAATCGGTAATAACTGCACCTGCCGCAGCGGTTCTTAAATCAGTTAAAATTCCCTTGTCTTCCAATATGGCTTTTAACTCTCCAGTAGCTGAATCAAAAAGAAATATCGAACCGTTATAAGGGGAATTATTTTGTTTTCTATTATTAGGAAACATAGTGGCTACTTTTATAGAAAAATACTCATATCCCTCTATAGCAGCTGTTTTAATATGTGCATCTGAATTATTAGGAAAATGTAATAGATTTACGGGCACTCCGATTAGACGAGAAGAGTTATAATCAATAAATGATTGTTTAACAGGTTCAAATAAGTCTTTAATCTTAATAAGAGATTGTATTTGTTCAAAAGTTATGTGTATCATACGTTGACTAAATTTTCAATAACAAATGCTTCGAATTGCTCAAGAGCTTTTGGCATAGCAGTTTTACCAAAACCAATTCTGAAAAAACCTTTAAAATTATAAATGTCTCCTGGTAATAATAAGACACCTTGTTTTTTCAGGACATTTTCTGCAAATTTTGCATCGTTTCTGTCAAAGTTCATTTTTACAAATGCAATTGGACCTGCATTAGGTCGATACCACGAAAATAAATCAGAGTATTTATTAAAAAAAATATCGAATAGAGATAAGTTTTTGTGAATGATTCTAAGATTTCGTTCTAAAATTTTATCTCTATTCCTGAGGCCAATACCAGCTAAAAATTCACTTGGCCCAGCATTACAAATCGTTGTATATTCTTTGAGAATAGCTACATTTTCTAGTATTTTAGAATTTCTAGAGGCTATCCATCCAATTCTTAAACCAGGAAGGCCATAAGCCTTTGACATAACACCAACAGAAACGCCGTGTTCATAAGCATCTGCAAATGCGGGGATAGTATAATCTGGTGAATGTTCTAATTCTCTATAAACTTCATCACAAAATATAATGATATTGTGAGCTCTAGCAATTTCTACAATAGTCGTTTGTTCCTCTTTAGAAAAATGAAAACCAGTGGGATTATGAGGCGTGTTAAGATAGATAACTTTGGTTTTACTAGTTATCATTTTTTTCAAGTCCTCTATATCAAAAACAGGGATATTATCTTCATATTTTACTTTCCATTCTGACACCTTACACCCTATGCTTTCAGGAACGGATTGTAGAGATTGATAGCACGGCCATTGTACAATAACTTCATCTCCTAAGGCAAGATTAGCTTGAGAAAATAAAAAAATAGGTTCTTGCGCCCCTGTACATACCAGTAAATCATTAGGAGTTATTTGACTATATATAGTAGTAATATCTTTTCTTAAATCAGGATGGCCTTTTGTTTCTGTATACCCTAGCCATAAATCATGAAACTTATCCATAGCTCCTTTCTCCAAAGAAAGTAAATCCTTTATTGACATTGCTTCACAATCAGAATTGCATAGAGGATACTTAGCAGAAAATTCGTGAATTGTGTAATATCTTTCTAATTTAAATGGTGCTATATTCATATCTAAGTCATTTGATAAAAAGTCTAATAACTAAAAATAAGGTTTACTTGAAAAAATAATGAGAAAAAAAAGCCAATTTTTGGGTTTTAATAAAAACTCTAATTAACCTAAAAGAGAAAAACTGATCCGTTGTTAAGTGTTGATAATTAATGGGGTATGAGTATATATTAAATATTATTCAAAAAACAATATATTTATATGGATTCATTTCTAAATAAAAAACCTTTAAGATATCATGAAAAACCAAAACCAAACTCAGTATTTTCCAAAGCTTATACCTTTCCGAAAAGAAGAGAAATGGGGATTTTCTGATCGTGCAAAAAATATTATAATTCCGCTAATTTACGATCAAACCTATCCATTCATTGATAATGTTGCATTAGTGAGGGTCGAAGATAAATATGGACTAATTTCTTCCTCTGGCGAAACACTCATTCCTATTATTCACAACGATGGAGAAACGGTGATAGATGAAGCATTTGATAAAGGATGGAGGAACATGGTTCCGGGAAATTTTCACCCAAAAATTCCAATAGAGGTTATCAAAGAAATCGAGGCGATTAAAGAATTTTTTGATGGAATTGCTCCTTTTAAGAAAAATAATAAATGGGGATTAATCACAGAAGAAGGAGAGGAATTATTACCTCCTACATATGATGATATTAAATCAATAGAAAATGAGAATTGGCCTTTTGTAGATAATGGGAAATATGGACTCTTATCAAAAACAGGAGCATTGATTATAGATGCTAGATATGATGAGGCAAGAGGTTTCTCTAATGGTCAGGCAGCTTGTCGAGAAGGTGCTAATTGGGGTGTCATAAATCTGGATGGTGAATGGGTCGTGACTCCTCAGTTTTCTGAATTAGGAGAGTTAAGAGATGGGCTGAGTGCTGCCCAAAAAGATGGGTTGTATGGTTTTATTAATGAAAAAGGAACGGTAGTAATTGATTTTCAGTTTCAATATGCGCTGGATTTTGATAATGGAGCTTGTGCAATATTTCAGGATGAATATGTCTATTTTATCGATACCCAAGGAAAAAAAATAAGTGATTCTTATATTCGAATGTTTGGTCCTGATGAAGAATGTTTCATGCATGTAGTTAAGGATGATACATGGGGACTCGTAAAACCAGATGGTACATTTTTACTTCCGATTCAATATGATTTGCCTAAAGCAATGGGACAAGTGATACAGACAATAGAACGAGGAAGAATTCCTATTAAAAAAGGAGCTTTACTAGGATATGCAAATTATAAAGGAGAAGAAGTAGTTGAGCCAAAGTATTGCACAATAGACCCTTATTGCGAAGATCTATCTTTGGTTTCGGTTCTGGATCCCAAATTAAATTTTGATAACACTATAGAAACTATAGAAGCTACTGGAAGTATATCAGGAGTTTTTAATTTTGGTTTTATTGATGCTTCTGGAAAAGAAATCGTACCTCCTAAATACGTTCATGCACGTCGTTTTGAGGGAGGACTTGCTTTCGTGAAAAATGCAAATTTTCAATCGGGTTATATCACCTATGATGGTACTGAATATTTTATGTAATTAGATTGATTAAAGAAGGTATTGTAAAAAAAGCACTACCTTTTTTGTAATTAAATATATGATCTCAATTTAAATGAAAACGATCTTCAAAATTTTATTCGCTCCATTTATTTGGTTAATTCAAGCGTGCAGCCCTTTGGGAAATCCAATTGACGAAAAAATCTCGAATAGCCATTTTTATAATAGTTCAAAAACAGATATTATCTACAGTCCTAATGGAAACTGGTTTGAACTGGAGGCAACTAAATTACAGGCGGACGTTAGTAGTTTTAAAGTTTTGACTAATAAATTCGGGAAGGATAAAAACAGGATTTATTATCTAGGAGGAGCTGCTCATTATCCTTATATAGATGTGAAAAGCTTTTTTGCGAAAGAGGAAGATTGGATGTGGGATATTGGTTTAGATAAAAACAATGTTTATATATTCAGTCGAGAAGTTGAGCAAGGTAAATTTAAAGTAAAAGCTACTATTATTGAAGGAGCAAATCCAATGACTTATGTTCAAGTAAATCAATTTTTTGCTAAAGATGATAAAAATAACTTCTTTGATTATAAAATCATCGATGTAGATTATACTACTTTTAGACAAATAAATAAATCATTTCATTTAGATAAAAATCAAGCCTATTGTAATGCCTATCAATTCTTTAAAACATTTGATGTGGATGTAGCTAATTTTCAGAAAATGGACGATTATTTTGCGTATGACAAAACAAATATTTATTATTTCGCTGAATATGTAAGAGGAAGAACCGAAAAGCAATTACAAATAATTCCTTATACTAATTTTGAAAGTGTAAATATTCTTAATAAAACACATCTTAAAGCAGATGGTAAGGTGTTTTATCAAGGTTTTGAAATTGAAGAAGCAAATAGTGATAGTTTTACTGTTATCAATGAAGAATACGCTAAAGACAAACAACATGTGTATTTCACAGGAATCTTAATGAAAGAAGCGGATGTAGAAACTTTTCATTATTCAGAAAAAGTGTATCGGTATAAGGACAAGAATCATACTTTTGAACAAGGTGAGGTAGTAAAAAAGTAATTTTTTGTCACACCCTGTTTATAAGTAGTAATCATAAGTTTCACACTAAAACTTCTAAAAACTCTGCATTGGCTCCTTTAATTTCAATCTGATTGGCAGTTGCAGGTATCAATACCGTTTGGCCTTCCTGAATCATTTCTGTATTGGAGTCTACTGTTATTTCTGCGGCTCCTTTTGTACACATATATACTATAAAAGAATCAATAGTATTGGATGCTCTTACTAAACTGTTTTTTACTTTCAGAAAATTGGTTGTAAAGTAATTACAATCTACGATGGTCGATGACTGATTGTATCTTCTTTCGTATAAAGTTTTGTAATCTTTATTATTATTGTAATCGATTACATCCAGAGCTAAGTCGGTATGTAACTCTCTGCCATTACCATGAGTATCTTTTCTATCCCAATCATATACTCGATATGTAATATCCGAGGTTTGTTGTATTTCAGCTAATAACACTCCAGAACCTATTGCGTGAATTTTTCCAGCATTGATGAAAAAAGAATCTCCCTCGTTTACTTCTTGATAATGTAGAATATCTTTTAATTCGTTTTGTTTCAGGTGATATTTGTATTTTTCTTGAGACATCTTCTGGTTAAAACCAACGATCACATTAGCGTCTTTGTCAGCTTGCATTACATACCACATTTCCGTTTTTCCGAAAGAATTATGTCTTTTTTTTGCTACGGTATCATCTGGATGTACTTGTATAGAAAGATCTTCTTTTGCATCAATAAATTTTATTAATATGGGAAAATTATCTCCAAAGGTTTTATAGTTTTGTTTTCCTATGAAATCTGATGTATACTGATGGATTAATTCTTTTAAATTGAGCCCTTTTAATGCTCCGTTAGCAACTACAGAAACCGAATTGTCCACATCAGAGATTTCCCAGCTTTCTCCAACATTATTAAGTGTTGTGTTTTTATGAAGTACATTTTTAAGTTTGTTGCCACCCCATATTTTTTCTTTTAAGATCGGCTCGAATTTAATTGGATAATTGATCATGATACTAAGTTTTAGGAGATTATGAATTATGCTGCTAATGATGTCATAGGAAGTCCGAATATTTCTATAGCAGGTTCAGAAACTTCATTTGTATTAGCGTAACTAAAATCCTGTAATATGTTATAGTTAAGCCATATAGATAATAATCTGTATGGAATCTCTAAAGAATCCTTTAATCCTAATTTAGAATCATCCATATGAATCCATTTCTTTAGTGGTTGTTCAAAAATTATTTTTATAGTCTTTTCTTTTCCAAAATATCTCTTCATTCTAATAAACATCTCTACATCAAAAAGCCATTTACTCAAAAAAGTTTCTGCAAAAACAATAGGTACTAATTCTGCTCTATAAACTTTGGCTCCGCATTGTGTATCTTCTATTGATAATCCGACAATTAAAACAATTAGTATATTAATTACTTTGGATAATAATGATCTTATTTTATCTTTCTCTATCGCTTCTGATGCATTTTTGGCTCTTGAGCCAAAAACAAAACTTAATTCATTATTTGTTTTTAAAGTCTTTAATAAATCTCCAAAATCTTCAAAATCTGTAGAAAGATCTGCATCGATAAATCCTATATAGTTTATTTCGACAAAACTGTATAAAAATCGAGAACCGGCTCTGACTGCTGCCGCTTTACCTCCATTTTTTTTCATATCAATTATACTTACTTTAGAGGGATTTACTTCTTGAATTTCTTGAAGTACTTTTAATGTATTGTCTTTACTACCATCATTCACAAAGCATAGATGATACTCATTTTCTTTGCGAACAAAATTTTTAAAAGCTTTTACGTTTAACCTTTTTTCCTCATTATAGCATGGTATGATTATTCCTGTCTTCATAAAAATTATTTTGGGTTACAAACCAAAAGTAGGACAGGTAGCTGTCTGAGAATGGGGCAATTCGATCACTAAAAAAAAACTTTCGGTGAATGGCATTTATCGAAAGGTGTACCACTCGTCGAAACACAAAGCTTTATTGTATATTTAATCCAGAGAAAGTTTCTTGTATATTTAAAGGGAAGTTTCCGCATTGTATATTTAATCCAGAGAAAGTTTCTTGTATATTTAAAGGGAAGTTTCCGCTTACGGTTGTTTAATGGAGAAAAGAATTACAAACAAATATTTAATCAGTGCATTACTAATTGGAGTCTTATTCCACGGTTCTGCCATCTTCTTTACCTTAGAGACTACGTATGACGCTTTGATCCACCTATTTTTTGCCGATCATTATGCATCTAGCTGGTTCGAACCTTGGAATTATAGTTGGTACACAGGTTTTACCGTGATGGGATATCCTCCCTTGGTGCACCAAAGTATAGGCCTGTTATCTTTAATAGGAGGTCTTAAGTTTGGACTCTTTACAGTTGGTATCATCGCTATCATTCTATTTATAACAGGTGTCTTTAGATTTTCATTACTTATGACCGGTAGGAGAAATATTGCTGGCTATGCAGCATTAGTTGCAGTATTCTCTTCCTCTTTTGTAGAAACCTTACACATATTTGGTCAATTACCAAGTATTATTGGAATTTCGGTTTTAATGCATTCTTTACCGGAAATTTATTTATGGATCAAAACAGGTAAATACAAATATCTATTAAGAGCTTTTAGCTTATTAGCAGTTACCGTAACTTCTCATCATGTTACTCCTATTTTCGGAATGGTCTTTTTTATATTTCCGCTTATTGGAATGGTAATTATGGATAGCGCTAGAGACCAAGAGGGTTCTTATAAAGCGATTCGGTTTAAAATATTTTTAAATACCTTTTTTAAACTTTTTTGGAGAATTGTAGGTTTTGGTATGGGATCTCTAGTGCTTATCATTACTTGTATTTTACCTTACTGGATCAATACTAAAAATAATCCAATTACGCAGGTTCCAATTCCGCATGGCTCTAGAGATAACTTTATAGAAATAACCTCCTCTGGACTTGTTTTTTTTCTAATTCCTTGGGGTATACTTTTATTCATTTTCCCTTATCTGTTTTATAGATATTACAGTAAAAGATATTTGTTTTTTGGTTTATCTTTTACTTTACTTAGTATACTGGGAACAGGAGGGACAACTCCTATTCCTAAGGTGTTACTAGGGGATAATGCTTTTAATATTCTAACACTAGACAGATTTACATTGTGGGCTTCTATTATGTCTTTACCTATGTTTGGAGAGTTCTGTTACCGCTTTATAGAAGGAGATATTAAGAAAACCTTACAGCAAAAATATGGTAGTGTATACCATAGAATATTAGGGGGCTCTCTAGCGGGAGCTTATATTTTTGTATGTATATTCACTATGAGTTTAGGATATTTTAGACCTTCACAACCACAAAAAATAAAGATGCTTCCTATTTTGAATTTCCTAAAACAGGATCAGCATGATCACTGGCGCTATCTGCCACTAGGTTTTGGAGATCAAATGGCTTGGTTATCTGCCCAAACCAATGCGATGACAGTAGATGGTAATTACCATTCTGCAAGAAGACTTCCTGAATTAACTTCTAGAGCAGTAGAAAGATTAGAAAATTCAAAGTTTAGAGGGGTAGAAGGTATTGGTTCGTTACAACAATTTCTAACAGTACCTGAAAAATACAATTTAAAATATGTGTTTTCTAATGATAAGTTTTATGACCCTATTCTATACTTCTGCGGATGGCAGCGACTAAGACAATTAGAAAATGGCATTATGGTTTGGGAAAAATTAAACATCCCACCAATTCCTAATATCATTCCAAAAGATGATGTTGCCTTACCATTGAAACTAATGTGGGGTTTGATCCCAGTCATAACTGTTTTACTGGCTTTTATTATTAATATTCAGATAATTTGGATACAAGCCCTTAAAACTCGAGATCAAAAGCATCCAGATTTTTTTAAGTATGGAATAAAATATAGGGGCTTTAAAAATTATATGATACGTTTAGAACATATCTGGACTGTATTTCTTTTATTAATTATAAGTTATGGGGGGTATATTTTTTACATCAAAAATGCTACACAAATAAGTCCACAAAATGTAGTAAAAGCCTATTATGATGCATTAGACTTCAAGGAATTTAAAAGAGCGTATAGTTATATCGATCCAGAAAGTAATAAGGAAGAAGATCAATATATGTTAGAGATCGCTGTAACCGATGGTTTATTAAGTTCATATGCCAAAATGGATGAGATTAACGTAAGTATTCTCAATCAAACAGATAGTACAGCAAAAGCGAAAGCAACCACTTATTGGATTACCCCATTAGAAAGGATAGACAAAGTATTTTACTTAGAGTTAGTAAAACATAGAAGGGAATGGTTTGTGAAACCACCTAATTATGATCTTGATATTCCTCCTGATCAATTATTCTCGCAAAACAAAACTCAGTTCTATAATCACGGAAGAAGAAGAATATCCTCTGAACAAACTTTTCATGAAGATGTTTTAAAGCAACCCGTATTAGAGGTTCTGAGCGCAAATCTTATTAAAAATGATACTACATATTCTGTAGTTGGTGAGATTCAAAATATTGATAACGTACCGGCAGATGTTATTATAAAAGCGACACTTTATAACTCCGACAATCTGGAATTAGCTGTATACAATGCAAAAGATCAGATGAAACATAAGCTGGTACCTAAAGAAATTACTAGTTTTAGGGTTAATTTTGAAGGGATTGCCTGGATGAACAAAGACGAACAAAAACCTGAAACCTTCAATCCAGATGAATTTACTGCTATAAACCTAACAGATATTCCTCTAACTTTTAACTTACAATGTGCGGGTAATGTAGCTACAACGGATTTATATAAAGGGCTTGCTCTTTCTGAGGTTAAAATTGATAAAAATATGGTACGCGGTGTATTGTTTAATTCTGGTTTACAAGAAATAACCATCCCTCAGTTGATTATATCCTACTATAATGATCAAAAAGAACTTATCTGGGTAGATCACTCTTATATTAGAGAAGGAATCAGACCTCAGCGTAAAAAACCTTTTACATATACATTAAAAGAAATAAGCAATTTAAAATCTATAAGTCAGGAGATGGAGAATATTTTTATTAATGGATTACCGAATAAAGATATTAGTCATAAAGTAACGCCTAATAGAAGAAGAGATCAAAAGGATTATTCCTTTATACCAGTAGACGGAGCTGGTTATAGTTTTATAAAAATAGAAGTTAATAACTATATAGGAGCCCCTAATTAATGAAATTGAGAACATATACATATTTATTATTTTTAGTGATTCTTGTTGTTGGGTTTACCACAAGCAATTCGATTGTGCAAACTATTCAAAAAGTAAGTGTTACGGAGCTGCATACTACAAATACTTATACCGCAGACGAAGAAATTATTTTGAAATTTAAAGCAAATGAAACTACTAATATTGCTCTTGTTGTAAAAAGCTCTTATGGAATATCAATTCTTGATTCTGAAAAAAAAGAGGATACCTTAGTTTTTAAAATACCTTCTTTTTTATCTAAAAAAAGAGGGGTAATTAATTATAAACTAGTTTTTAATAGCCAAGAAATATATTCTGGAAATTTACATGTGAAAGCATCTAAAGTGATTAAAGAACCGCTAGAATCTTATTTAGGTCCTACAAGTATTACTGCAGGAGGAAAAGATTATGGTATGTTTACCATAATACCCGCGGATAAATATGACAATCCAATTGAGGATAGTACTTTAGTTACTATAAAACATCAATTTTTAAATCTAGAAAAAGATTCTGATCTATTTATCGATGATTTTATTGTCTGGAAAAACATATATTCTTATCAAAAATCAGGAAGAATTCTTGTCAGTGCAAACACAAATAATTTAGCTTCGAAAGAATTTACACTTGACGTTTTTCCGTCACAAGCTCAGGATTTTGAACTAAATGCTTCAAAAAAACACGAGTATGCAGATGGGAATCAAATTGTGGAATTTTTTACTTCTGAGATCAAAGATGAATATGGAAATACTATAAGTGATGGACGTATTGTAGAATTTAGTATTCTAACCAATCATAACGAACAATTACGGTCTTCTGGAACTACTATCAAAGGTGTTGCAAGAGGATATATGGTACATCCAGTAAAAGCATCATTGTGGAAGGCACAAGCTTTTATCCCGGAAATGGCAGAAAGTGATGAACTTGTGTTAGAATTTAAACCTGCAGTAAAAGACTATACAATCACTTTTACTGAAGACAAAAGGAATATTAAAGTTGGAGCTATCTTGAGTTTTATGAATCAAATTATACCAGATGGCGCCATGATTTCCTTAAATATATATAGGAGCGGAACATTAATAGAAACATTTACCAATTTCTCTTCTAAAGGGTTTGTAGAATTCTATTTATCTGATGATTTCTTTCCTAAAGGAGAGTACACTTTAGAAGTTATAGGTATGGGTATACGAAAAAAATACGATCACATAGTATTAGAATGAGAAAACAAAATAAAATGATATATAGATCTTTCATTATTATTTCATTTATAGTAATAAATGGACTTATTCTGTTGGGTATAAGTCAAACATTATCCTATCTCAATACTGGTGCAGATCGTTCTATGATGCTGCACGTTGGTGTAAAAAACAAACAAGCCTATATCCCCAAGGTCAATTGGAAAGACACTATAAATCCTGCAAGACCTATCGAAAAACAGACCATGATAGATATCCAAAAAGATTATATTAATTCTTGGTATGTTAGAAACGTAGGATATATAACCTATGATTCATTAGGGATTTTTGACTTCTATACAGAAAGTGCTCGAGAAAATTTAATGAGAGGTATTGAGTTTAATATCGAAAATAATATAAAAGTAGTTAGTACTACCTTAAAGCACAACTTGGCGTTAGATTTTTATAGTGCTGATGGACAGTTAGTGGTTTTTGAGGATCAGAATGTAACATCTTACACGCAGTTTTTTAAAGAAAATGAGTTACAGTTTGAAACTACAGACACCTCTGATTACAAAATTGCCATGCTATTAGAAGATGGATTCTGGAGAGTTAGACATATTGTTAAACAACCTTTGGCTAAACCGGATACCATACAACAAAAAAAATCTCCGCACGTAAGAGGAAACAAAATTATAATCGATAGTAGCACCTATCAAATTAAAGGCATTAATTATTATCCCCAAAAGACTCCTTGGAACATGTTCGGCGATGATTTTGAAATCGCTACCATTAAAAAGGACTTAGAAATTATTAAAAATGCTGGGCTTAATACTATTAGAATTTTTGTGCCCTATGAAGAGTTTGGCAAAGAGTATGTAAAAGTTGAAAAACTCCAAAAGCTACAACAAGTATTAGACCTTGCAGAAGAAACTAACTTAAAAGTAGTACTAACTCTTTTTGACTTTTACGGAAATTATGCCATTGATGATTGGACTTTTACGCATAGGCATGTAGAGCAAATCGTACATGCGATAAAAGATCATAACGCACTTTTGGCTTGGGATATTAAAAATGAACCTGATTTAGATTTTGAGAGTAGAAGAAAAGAAACCGTACTGGCTTGGTTAAACGAGATGATTCGTCAAGTGCGATCTTTAGATAATGTACATCCTATAACGGTCGGCTGGTCATCCATAGAATTTGCAAATTTACTAAGGGATGATCTAGACATTATTTCTTTTCATTACTATAAAGATTTAGAAAATTTCTCGGAATCTTTTAATACGATATCTTCCATAAACAAACCTTTAGTGTTACAAGAGTTTGGCTTATCTTCTAATAGTGGTTTATGGGCTCCGTTTGGGAATTCTGAAAAAGATCAAGCTTTTTATCACGAGAAATTTCAGAAAATAATACAAGAGAATGAACTGCACTATATGTCTTGGACATTGTACGATTTTGACAATATCCCAACCAGCGTAGTTGGTAGATTGCCCTGGCGTAAAAATGCTCAGAAACATTTTGGATTTATTGATTCTGAAGGAAATAAAAAAGATGCTTTTCAGTTCATAAGTTATTGAAAAACAATTCGTTTTGTAAGCATATAAAGAGAGCCTTTTTTATTTAAGCAGATACTCCATGTAATTCTTTCTCCTTCTTTTTGCTTGTACCAATTTTGATATTGTTAAATGTGTCTAAATACATTTTTGTGATTGTGCTCATTGGCAAAGCAGTCGCTGCTTGGTAGTTAGCTTTTCCTAGTTCTGTTCTATATTCAGGGTTTACAACTATTTTTTCAATTGCATTCGCTAAACTTTCTACATCATCAGGAGCAAAAAACTCTCCTCTATATCCTTCTTCTTTTACTAAAATACTAAGATCTCCCAAATCTGGCATAACCACAGCTTTACCATAACTCCCAGCTTGATGTAATACTCCAGAACTTCCTGTTGTAGATGTGTAGGGAAAAACTACCATCGCACTTTCTTTAAAAATAACCGGAACATCTTCTTCTTCTACATATCCTGTAAAAGTTAATTGAGGAACGTTTTTATAATTCTCTTTTACAGTATCTAGGTAGCCTAAAACATTAGGATTGTCGGTTCCAGCAATTACTATTTCTAAATTTTTCTGAGTTCTTTTTCTTACTATTTCTACTGCTTCTATCATTACCTCAACTTTTTTGTAAGTTCCAAACTTACCAAAAGTCATTACTTTTAAAATATCTCCAGAGGATTCGTAAGAAGGTTCTTCTGGTATTTCGAAAGTCCCGTGAGGAATTAATACAATATTATCCACCTTATATTTTTGTTCCAAAATATCTACATATTTACTTATAGTAACAGCTACTTTATCTGCAGAAAGTATAAATTTAGTAAGCGTAGTTCCAATGAAATTATATATTTTTTGCAAGACTTTATTAGTTGTAAAACCAGCATTTCCTAAATCAACTTGCTCCATAATATTATGCAATAACGCAATCGTAGGAATTCCTTTTCTCTTACATAATAATGGTAATAATAACCCGAGAGCAGCAGCTATTTTTTTATCCCCAAACTTCATGAATTGTAGATTAAATAGAATAGCATCTGGTTTAGTCTGATTCACAGCCTTCATTACGGACATTACATTGGTATAGGAGTTAAACTTCCAAGATTGTTTTACGGTAATTTTACAACCATCTTCTTCAAAATTGATATCCGCTTGATCGGGAGCAGTGTCGGTAAGTAAAATAATTTCAGTTAATTGTTTATGTTGTCTGAAATGTTTTACCAAATGATATGCATATTCATTTAAGGTTACTTTACTAGGTGGATAAGCTGTTACAATGGCTAGTTTCATGAGTTCTTTTAATTTTATTAATATCCTTTTTGCGGAAACATACTAATAATCATTTCTAAAGATATAAGATGTTTTAGTCTGTTTAAATGTAGGTACTATATTTTTATTTTCTCTTCCTAATATAAAAAGTACTTTTCCTCTTTTTACTGCTTTTTTATGAATGATCTGCAATACACGGATAGCTCTTTTATCCATTTTTTTTACTTTTTTCAAACACATTATTACTTCTTGATAATGATCAAGTAAGTAATTAAAATGATCTTTTACAAGATGATTGTTTAATCCAGTAAAATCTCCGTTAATTTCATATGTTCCTTTTTGATTTATGATTTGTAATTTCATAATATTTAGGTTTTGGAGAATAATGGGGTATTATAAATAATTGTTTCTTAAAACATAACTATTCTTTCCGAATGCCTTATTTATTGCTTTATTGTTTTTTCCAATAATGTAAAAAATTTTGTTTAGGCTCATGGCTTTTTTATGAAGTTTTGTTAATGCACTAACTCCAGAAATATCGATTTTTTTTACATTTTCGAGACTTAATACTATTTGGTCTTTATGCTGTAATAGATGCTCAAAATGATGTTTAAGAGATTTTACATTTGTTCCTTTAATATCTCCTTGGATTTCTAAAATTCCATAGTTATTTGTTATTTGCAGTGCCATAGTATTTTGGGTTTAATGGTTTAATATGCTGTAAATATCCTTACTTTAGAAGTTCTATTGATCTTAATATCGATGAGTTGCCTTTACCTATAGTTTAATGGGAACTATGTATCGATTTATAAAAGTTTCAAATATTAAGTGTTATAGGTTTTTGTTGTATTCCATTTTTCCTTCTTTAAGAAATACAGTATCTGAAATACTAAAAGAATAGCCATAGCAAATATCTGCATCACTACTACCTGAATTAAACTATCATGAAAATATACAATGAGTACTACTTGAGAAATCCCTAATAATCCGGATAATACAACGGGGATATACTGATCCAATGATAAAAAATAGTAGGCAAAGATATTCGCAATTGCGAATAGGGATGTGGCAATGGCATATTTCCATAATAAAGGAGCAACTGTAATATATTCAGAACCAAACATTAGATTAATTACGGTTTCAGGAAATAAGTAACATCCAAAAACAATGCATGTCGAAAGTATAGTAATGTATCCAACATACTTAAATAAAATAGGGGCTGTTGCTTCTCCGTCTTTTTGTTTTTCTACCACTTTAGGTAATAATAGCATCACAAACATCCAAGCAACAAAATACACTACACGACCTATCAAAGCCAATGAGGCATATAAACCCGCTTCGTATTCTTCAAAATAATGTTTCACTAATAGAATATCGCTATTATTAATGATGATTTGAGTTAATTCATAGAATGCTGTTAGCATAAAAAATCTAATAATATGCTTGGTGTGTTCTTTAGGGAGCGTTTGATTTTTGAAAACTGAAATATCCTTCATTTTAAAAGGTATTAATCCAAAAATGAATGATATAACAATTCCTATAGCAATAGAGAATATGGGCTGAAAAGGCAATACATAGATCAATACTAAAGTAAATAGTAATCTACTGATCATTTCTCCTTGATAGGTTATAGCAAGTTGACCAAACTTTTTTGTCCCCTGAAAAACTCCTCGATTTACACTCATGATAAAGTATATAGGTATACCAAAACCAAAAATGGTAAACATTCCTGCTGATTTTGTATTAAAAACAGTCTGTAAATCTTTAGCAAATATGATGACTAAAATTCCAAGAACAATTCCGATAAGAGAAGCATATCGATAGCTGAGGTTTATGAAATTACTTAAGATGTTTTTCTCAAAAAGAACAGAGAATTTTGCCGTAGCCAATTGAAAAGTCATTGCTATAAATGACAATACTAAGAGAAATGTGATCAATAATGCTGCATCCGCAAATAACTCAGGGCCTAAAATCCTTCCAAGTAAAAGGTTGTAGATATAATTACCTGCGTTTACGATAATCACACTGCACATGAATTTTTGCTCTACAGTTAATGCAGGGGTGTAGCTCTTAATAGTCATTTTTATAGATTTTTGTCATTTTTTAATTCAAGTTTTAATGAAAGTTACTTTTTAGTTGCATTCGTTAGATTTAATAGTTTATTGGCATTATAAAGATCCATATAATATCAATGACATTCGTTTTATCTTCGACGAGTTGCTCAGATCCACTGTTTAATGGTTGTTGTCTATAGATTTATCATATTTTTCAGATAGTACGAATTGTTATTTTTCTTTTTCTATTCAATCTTTTGATCTAATTAATATATTATAAAATTCCCTACATATTCTTTCGATTTATCTCCAATAATAACATATTGATATACTCCAGGATTAAGATTTTTAGAAGTAAAAGTTGTCGTTCTTGGTTGATTAACTGATACTTTTAGTTCTTCTTGCTGTACAACCCTTCCTAGCATATCAATTACGCGAATATTAAGTTTTTTATGCGCTATAGGTAACGCTATAGTTGTTGTGTTTTTAAAAGGATTAGGATAATTGTACATTTTATCTTTGGATACTTCGTTCGTGTAATCTTCTATACCTAAAACCTCTTCTGAAACCTTAAATGCGAGTTTAGATACTTCGATTTCGAATAAAGAAAAATCAATGTAATTTCCTTGAATAGAGAATACAATACTTCTCACGTTTTTTGCTTCAGAGGCATTTTCTCCATTAGGATTTGTAAATTCTGAAAACGGTATATTATATAGTTGTTTACTACCATCTGTAGTAATGATATATCTTAATCGATCATCCCAATCTATTAAATCTTCAGTAATAAGGATAACCTCTACTTCTTTATCAGCTAATAACTCAAACTCTAATTCGTTATACTCAGAAACATCTAATATTAGATCTCCTCCTAATATATTTCTAAATATATTTAGCGTCTCTTTTAAAGAACCTGTTACGGTTATATCTCTTTCTACTGGATAATAGTTCTCTTGGTCTTCACGATCTTCACTTTGTATAATGTCAAAATCTGTAATCTCAACACCTTCTTCTTGGTAATCAAGACCCCATGGTCCATCAGCTAGATACAGCGCATCTATTTTTTCATTATCATCTCCTTTGATTGCAAATCCAATATCAAACAGATGTCCTGTTTCTATAGTAATTTTTTCTTGATATGATCCCGATAACGGTATTGATGAAGTAATCAGTTCCTCATTGGATAACTCTGTAATTCTTTTGTTTCCGGTAAAATAAATTTGATTAGACTGTTCTTTATTTACAATATCAAGCTCAAGTTTTCCGTTTTTGTAAAATCCTTTCTGAACAAATACAGAAGGTATATTAGACGGAATAAATGTTTTGCCTAATCCTTTTTCTTCTAAAAGTTTATCGATAACCGTATTTGCAATATTTACTACTTGAGGGATGGAACCTCCCCAAATCTGAAAATTAAGGTATTCTCCTTCAGGGTATTGATCAATGTTCCATAAACTAAATAATTCATTCTGAAATTCATCCAACCTAACAGAAAAGTGTAAGGCTTGTTCTAATTCACCGGAAGGTCTTCTTATTTTAGTATTTACCATTGTGTAATTACGAACTTTTAATGTTCTGATATCCTCTAAAACAGAACCATTTAATCGATCACAGATAGTTTTAGAATGATCATAAATACTTCCATTAGTTGTTGTGGCTAATGCTGCTCCGACTCTGCTTTCTCCGTCATAATAATCTATAGAGAATACAGATGTTGCATTCGTGATTTCTATCAAATCTTCTGGAGTAGATATAAATGGAACTTCAGCGCCAGAAGCTCCAGTTAATGGGAAGTAAATACTTAAATCTTCATTGTTTTCTGTTTTATTATATACATCGTCAGGGTTGAATACTTTTTGTAATTTTTTCTTATTGTAAACTTTATTTGTTTTGGATCGAGTAAAATTTCTTTTAGCAATTAAACTTGCCAAATCCCCATTACTTTCTAAACCACCATCATTACCAGAAGTAACTTCGCCCTCTTGCTCTAGTTCAGGAATATTATTCGTTTTAAGAGATGAATATTGATCAGCTGTTATGAAAAATAGTAGATCGTTAAAATCATGATCAGTACCTGGATAGTCTCTTCTTAAATCTTCAAAACCTAGTATAATTTGCTCGTTTTCGGTATCTGCTAAAAGTACATTATGAGGCCTTAGAGCTTCATCACATTCTGGATTAAAACTAGTTTGAGAATACAGCTGCCAGATTCCTTCATCGATTGTATTGTTATCCCATGAATCTACTAATAGCACCCATCCAATTCCTGTATTGGTAGGGAAACTACCTAGGTTTACAGTATTACCGGAAGCTAATCCTCCATTACTTCCTGAAGCTGATGCATTGGGAAGAATAACAGTAATATCTTCTGGTGATGGAGCTGTTGTAAGTGGTGAATTAATATCGTAAGTATAATAACCCAATAGGTTTTTATATTCAGTATTTTCACTAATAAAAGTGATTGATATATTCGTAGTACCTTCTAAAATGATATCTGTATCATATCCTCCATAAATATAATTAGGATTGCGATTCGCTACAGAATTTCCTTCTGGTAATGCAGTATCTATTTTTGTCAATACCTCAGAATCAATAGTTCTATCTGCCACTAAATAATCAGGAATTCCATTAACATCATACGTGCCTAAATATTGGTATCTCTCTCCTATACTAGCAACTGGAAAACTGTTAGGGTTTTGATCTCCATTATCCGAATCAAAAACTGTTTCTTTTGTATCAAAATTATCATCAAGACCATCCTGATCAAAATCGGTATTAGCAATTAACGTATCTGCAATACCATCGTTATTGGTGTCATATGCATCAACGGTATCTAGTATACCATCATTATTAGAATCTGTATCTAGAAAATCTGGCGTATCAGTGCCATCTGTGTTTTGATATCCTTGTGGAGTTCCACCTTGATCAGGATCAAAAGCATCATCGATACCATCTCTATCTTGATCTGAACCAGAAAGAGTTACAAAGTTTACGCTGTTTTGTCCTTCTATGAGATCGATAATTCCATCTTGATCTGCATCAATATCATAAGGGTCATATATTAAATCACTATCGGTGTCATTAGGAAAAAATGCTACCCCAGTTTGATCTATATCAACAATATCCGCAATACCATCTAAGTCCGAATCTAAGAAGCCATCATCATTCATATTAAATAAACCATCCCCATTCGTATCATAACTTCCTAATCCAGCTTCTACAATATCATAGATTCCGTCATTATCACTATCTAAATCTAGGGCATTAGGTACACCATCTCTGTCGCTATCGAATGCAAGAGAAACACCACTATTACAAGTATTTCCAAAATCGGGATCTAAGTAATTAAATATTCCATCTGCATCATCATCTCCATAAGGATCAATTCCTCCGCCTTCTACAACATCAGGAATACCATCACCATCCGTATCCTTATCATATGGATCTAATACTTCATCTGCGTCTGCGTCAATCGGAGAAACTCCTGCAGCACACTTAAAACCATCATTTTGATTGGTAACTTCTGTATTATTTAGTAGTGTTGCATAAGGAGATGCACCTTCATAATCATTAACCAAATGTAAACCTCCCTTATTACTAGATACATATAATCTATTACTAGTATCTGTATAACAAGCACCAAAAGTATCATTAGGTAAATCTGTAACTGTTTTAGAGCTAAAAACAGGTGTGGTTGTACCTAAATCCCATTTGTATACATTTCCTCTACTACCTCCATAAAGATGTCCATCAATAAAAACTATATCCGCACAAGTATTTGGAGATGCCTGATTAGCGACAACAATTTCAAATGTTGGCGCTGTGGTACCATCATAATCTTGGAGATTTATGATTTTATGAAAAGATTGCCTACCTCCATTATTCTGAAACACCCACAGGTTTCCTTCATTATCGACATCCGCAGCATAGCCTCCTCCAAATTGGACACCTCCATTAGAAGCAACAGCTCCTAAATCTACCACCTGATCCAAACCAATTCTTAATAAGTGTTTATCACTGCTTCTAATTGCATACAGAAAATCATCTACTACGTTATATCCTCCCGCATTATAACTAGGGGTTGTATGCAAAGGGGTAGAATACGTTCCCGTGATAGGGTCGTAGGACCTTAATGATCCTGAAATTACTTGGTAAAATTTCGCTTCATTACAATCAAAAGCTTGTTGAGCATTCGTGAAGCTAATCGTTAAAAATAGGAGTATAAATAAAGTAATTTTTTTCATAAACATGATGGTTTTGTTACATCAAAAGTTGAAACTACTATGTATTATAAGAAATAACATATTGTATTCGATGAATGTATTTTGGTTATGGTAAAATGGAGAGCATCTGTTTGTTAATAATATATTCCATTGTACCTATTAAATTTAGTTTTTAATAAAAAGAAAGTAGTTATCTTACCATACCTATCTGTGTTTTTAGGTTAAAAATATCTGAAGCACTTTTGCTTTCTGTCCTGATGGTTAAATAATTAGCCCATATTAATATCAAATTAAAAGGGATAAGAAATGAATCCTTAATTGTGATCTTAGATCCTTCTACCTCTATCCAGCTATCAAGAGGCTCTTCACTGATCGTATTTAGTAGATCTTTTAGTCCGATATGTTTTTTAAGTCTTAAGAATATTTCGATATCAAATAACCATCTACTGATAAATCTTTTGTGATAGATATTATCTATAATTTCTTTCTTAAAAACTTTAGCACCACATTGAGTGTCTTTAATTGGCAACTGAAGAATAACTCTAATAAAGAATCCTACAAAATTGGACAAGATCTTTCTCATAAAACTTCGTTCGATCTCACTAGCACTTTCTGCTTTTCTAGAACCAAAAACCATTTTTAATTGGTCATTACTATTTAATTTTTGCACCAAATTATCTAACTCCTCTAAGGATGTGGATAAATCAGCATCTAGAAATGCGATGTTATCTATATAAGATAATGTATTAAGGTAATTAGCTCCTGTTTGTACGGCTGTGGCTTTACCTTGATTAACTTCTAAGTCGATTACTGAGATTTTATGGTAATTTGTTTTCTTTAATTGATGTAACATTTCAGAGGTTTTATCTGAGCTACCATCATTCACGAAACATAGGTGATAGTTAGGGTTTTCATTTAAAAATTTGCAAAACTTCTCCTTTTCCAGCCTATAATATTCATTATAGCATGGAATAATAATTCCTGTTTTCTTCATATTATTTATTTAGATTTGGGCACGCTTTACAAATGACGACGCGATAAACGTTGTAAAGTATGTTGTAATAATAATTGGGTTCTTTTTTAAACTTCTTTATTATTCTTTTAATTAAATTTTCTTCTGGGGTTTCTGAAGAATTTTTTACATTTTTCGCTAACGTTGAGCTCTCATTATTAGCTTGTTGTAAAGATAGTATAGGTGATTAGTTCATGGATACGGTAAAACAGTATTTCTTTTACGTTGTGTTAAAAAAACACGTATTTCGTCTATTATGAGTGTTTTTGAATGATTTTTTAACATTTATTTAACATATTAAAGAAGGAAAAATACTACAAATTTGGTTGTTTAAAGATATTTTTCACGTAAAAAGAGGGGTATTTCCCCCTTTATTTTAAAACAAAAAGAGGGAATTTTCACTTAAATTTGATTTTTTTTTAGGAGAAAAAATCTTTTTATAGCATTCTAATTACTAACTTCATACCTTAATAGATAAAATCCTTTGTATGATCCGTAGATTTATGTGCTTATTATTCCTTATGTATGGTTCTCTACTTTTAGCACAAGATTTACAAGAAGGTTTTACTTATTTAGAAACAGGTAAGTATATTAAAGCAGAAACATTCTTTGAAAACATATTAAAAGAGTATCCTGACAATAAAACAGCAAAATTATGTTACGGAAGAGCAGTAGGACTATCTGGTAAGTCAGAAAAGGCTGTTTCTATTTTTACAGAGTTAAAAAATAAATATCCTAACGATTTTGAAATCAAACTTAATTATGCAGAATCTTTATTGTGGAGCAATAAATTTATTAAAGCAGAAGGATTTTATAAAGAAATACTAAAAGAAGATGACACTAGTTTTCCTGCAGTATTAGGATATGCTAACACATTGTCTAATTTGAAAAAGTATGAGGAAGCCTTAATAGAAGTAAACAAAGCGTTAACAATTCAAAAAGGAAACCCAAATGCATTAACCTCTAGGAAATATGTTAGATTAGGATATGCTAATCAATTATCTCAAAACAAAGAATTCGAAAAAGCATTGTCATTATTAAATCAAAATTTAATTGATTTTCCTAATGATAAAGACTCACAATTGAATAAAGCTAATATCTATCTGATGACAGAAGACCTGGATAATGCTGCTAAAGTATATCAGGAAATTTCTACGAATGCTAAAGATAGTATTCTTGCCATGAATGGATTATCTCTAGTGTTCCATAAAAAACATAAAGAAAAAAAAGCTTTAGAAATTGCTAGTAATGCAAAAGTAAAATCGGAAAATTATAAGGATGATAAAGAACTATTTATCTCTACTAATGAACGATACATACAAGCACTTTTATGGAATCGGAAATTTTCTGATGCTATTAAAGAAATAGAGCAGCTAAGGTTAAAATATCCTGATGAACCTAGAATAATGGCATTATCAGCTACAGAAGGTATGTATACGAGTAAATTTAAGTCAAGTATACAGAGTTATACTAATATTTTATCAAAAAGCGAAGGGTCTTTTGACGGAAACTTAGGGATTGCAAATGCATATCGGGCGACAGGAGATGACGAGAAGGCTTTTACTTATGCTTTTAAAACATTAGACTATTATCCCAAACAACCAGATGCAGAAAAATTAATTAAAACATTGAAGTCTTCATATACTCCTTTCGTAGAATTAAAAACAGCTTTTACATTTGATAATGGTAATAATGAAGCTGTAAATCTATCACTTCGTTCCGAGTTACCTATATCAACCAAGTTTAAATCAGAATTAGAATATATACATCGTACAACGAAAAATACAGTACTTAAAAATGAAGCTTCATCCAATGAGTTAGCTTTGCGGTTTTCATATAAGTTTAACGGTAATGTATCGCTAAAAACCAAAGGAGGTATTAGTAAGTCTAATGCTTTTACTAATGACTATACCCAATGGACTGGGGAGATACGATTAACTACTAAACCATTTAGATTACAAAATTTGGATGTTGGATATCAGAGAGAATTACAAAACTTTAATGCAGATTTGATAGATCGTGAAATTGTAATGAATAACTACTTTCTTAATTATAATTTAAGTACTAATATAAATTTAGGTTGGTATACACAATATATATATACATCACAGACTGATGATAATAGTCGAAATTTATTATTCACTTCATTATACTATAATGTACTTAACAGGCCAGCTGTAAAATTCGGAATTAATTATCAATACATGACTTTTGCTAATCAAGTTCCTACTATTTATTTTAGTCCTGAAAAATTTAATGTGGTGGAAGTTTTTGCAGATATGATTAGTAAAGACAGCGGTAAATGGTTCTATGGACTGAATGGAGCTGCTGGTTATCAGTTTATAGAAGATGATCCCGGTACTACGACATATAGAGTAGAAGGTAAGCTAGGATATAATTTCTCCGATCGTTTAATTGGGACATTATATGGTAAATATAGCAATATTGCTTCTGCTACTGCAACAGGTTTTGAATTTACAGAATTTGGATTTTTATTAAAATGGTACTTTCTAAAACAACCTATTTTCAATAAGAAAATTATGAAACTTCAGAAAGATGAGGAAAATAAACAATGATAATACTATCTTTTAGAATTCTATTTAAAATCTGCTGATCCAATTACTACCGATCTATCCCAACTGACATAGGGTTGTCACTCTTGTTTTTAACTTTGTGTTATATCCTAAAAAATAATACAAAATGAGTAATTCTAAACATGAATGGAGGAAAAACGAAAAACGAGTTTATCTACCAAAAGCTAACCCTGAGAAAATACTAATTCCAGAATATAAGTTTATTACTATAGAAGGCGAGGGCAACCCAAACAGTGATTTTTTTGCTGAGTATATAGGGGTTTTATATGCTATGGCCTACGCAATAAAAATGAATCTTAAAAAAGAGAAAATTAAACCTAAAGGATACTGTGATTATACGGTATATCCTCTAGAAGGGGTTTGGGATCTTAACAAGGAAGCCAAAAAAGAATATAACGGTACATTTGATAAAGATGACTTGGTTTTTAAATTAATGATTAGACAACCTAACTTTATCAATGAAACTTTCTTTGAACAAATGCGTAATCAAGTAAAAGAAAAAAAGCCTCACAAACTATTAGGAAATGTCAAGTTTGAGAAAATTACTGACGGAGAATGTGTGCAAATAATGCATATTGGAAGCTATGACAATGAACCGGAAAGCTTCAGACTAATGGAAGCCTATGCCAAAAAAGAAAACCTTACGAGATTGTCTAAAACACATAGGGAAATCTACTTATCTGATTTTAGAAAAGTAGCACCAGAAAAACTTAAAACAGTACTAAGATTTAAAGTTAAATCAAACACGAGTAGTATTGATGTCAAAAAATAGCGAGAATAAATTAATTTATTCTCGCTATTAGACCCCAAAATCCAACCTAAATCTTTCGTTATTCTTTCATAAAACTACCTTGATATTTTCTCTTATTAGCATCTGAAACTACATATTTGTATATTCCAGTATGTAAATCTTGAGCATCAAACCTAGCTTCATTGCTCGATATCATTTGTAATTCTTCATTTCTTACAATTCTTCCTAACATATCAACAACAGTAATTGTTATTGTCCCTTGTAATGTCTTAGGTACTCTTATAAAAGTGGTTGCCTGAAATGGATTCGGATAATTCATTACATTTTCCACTTTTTCCTGAATCTCATACTCTTCTGTGCTTAATATGTTATTGTTAGTAAATACTAACTCTGTTATCTCAATATCGAAGGATGAAAAGTTTTGATAATCTCCTTGGATAGAGAACACAACACTTCTTACATCTGTTACATCAACAGATACTCCGGCTGCATTTTTAAAATCTACGAAAGCTATATTGTATAATGGGTTATCGGAATTAGCTTCTACGGTAAATCTTAATCTATCATTCCAATCAGTAAGGTCTTTTGTTACCAAAATAACTTCAATATTGTTGGTCGTATTCATCTCGAATTGTAATGCGTTATAGTTTTCTATATTTAGTGTAAGATCACCTGCCAAAACATTTCTGAAAATATTCATCGTTTCTTTCACTTCTCCTCTTACAGTAACACCTCTTTCTATTGTGTAGTTCTCATCAGAAGCCGTTTCGGTTTGTTCTAAGACTTCAAAAGTTTCTAGAACTACCGCTTCTTCACTATAATCAATTCCCCAAGGGCCATCTGCTAGGTATAATGCATCGATTTGAGTAGACTCCTGTCCATTGATAGAAAACCCAATATCGAATAAGAATCCAGTATCTACTTTAATTTGCTCTCTATAAGCTCCTGATAAAGAAACCGTTTGTCTTAATGTTACTTCAGAAGATAATTCCGTTCGTCTAATATTTCCATCAAAATTCATTGAAGATGCTCCAGATTTGTTTACAATATCCAATACTAGTTCTCCATTATCATATCTTCCTTTTTCTACAAAAATGGTTGGTATTCTATTAGATACTTCATGACTCCTCATTGGTTTGTCGGCAATAAAAGTGTCTAAAATATGATTTGCAATATTAGCAACTTGTGATACAGAACCACCCCATACCTGGAAGTTTGTATAATCGCCTTCTGGATAGCTATCAATATTCCATAGACTATAGATTTCATTTTCCGATACTCCTTCTTTAATAGAAAATGTTAATGCATATTCAATCTCACCAGTAGCTCTTTCTATACGAGTACTAATAATCGTATGATTTCTAATTTCTACAGTTCTTAAATCTAACAGTTTAGATCCGTTAAGACGATCACATATAGTCTTAGAATGGTCATAAATATTTCCTGTAGTTGTAGTTGCTAATCCTGCAGCTACTCTTTCTTCATTTTGATAATAGTCTACAGAGAATACGGAATTGGCATTTGTTATTCCAAGCAAATCTTCTGGGCTAGATACATAAGTAGATTCTGATCCTGCTACTCCTGTAGTTGGGAAATAAAGACTTAAATCTTCATTGTTTCTTGACTTATATGATATAAAATCTGGTTGAAATTTTTTCTGTGATTTCTTAGTATTAAAAATCGAGTTTGACTTAGTTCTATTAAAATTACGCTTTGCTATAAGACTGGCAAGATCTCCATTACTTTCTAGTCCTCCGTCATTAGCTGAAGTTACATCTGTAGCACTTTTTATGTCTGCATAATTATCTGTTTTAATTGCTGTTATAGGACTTGCAGTAATATAGAATAACGCGTCATTAAAATCCTGATCACAAGAAGCGTAATCTCTTCTGATATCTTCAAATCCTAAAATTATTCTTTCAGAATCTGGATCATTAAGTAATACATTATGATATCTTAAAGTTTCATCACTTTCTGGATTATAATCTGGATTAGAGTATAATTGCCAGTTACCTGTATCAACACATCCATCTTTCCAAGCATCTGCTAATAACACCCATCCTATACCTGTATTAGGAGGAAAGCTACCGATATTTACTTTATCACCCACTTCTAAATCTCCACCGCTTCCTACTGCAGAAACATTAGGAAAAATAATAGTGATATCTTCTGGCTGTGGAATTGTTTCGTAAGGATTGTCTGCATCATATGTATAAAAACCTAACGTATTTTTATAACCAGCACCTTCTCCAACAAACGTGATCCAAATTTCAGCATTTTCTTGTAAAACTACATCTGTATCGTATCCGGATGAAATATAGTGCGGATTAAAATCAGGTACTGGATATCCTTCTGGTAATGCATTATTAATCATATCAACAGTTTCTTGACTCACTACATCCTGACCATCAAGGTATAATGGCTTTCCATTCGAATCGAAATCTCCTAGATAATTATATCTATCACAGATTGCCGGTATTGGAAAACTTGCGGGAGTCTGACCTCCATTTTCTGAATCAAAACCAGTTTTTCTTTGATCATAGTGATCATCTAAACCATCATTATCAGCATCAACTCCTGATGGGTACGTTTCTATAGTTCCATCTCCGTCACTATCATATGCTTCTGTATTATCAGAAATACCATCATTATCAGAATCTACATCTAAATGATTATAATCGTTATCTCCATCTGTATCAATATCTCCATTCGTTGATCCTCCGAAATCAGGATCAAAATTATCATCTAATCCATCTTTATCTTCATCTGTATTAGAAAGTCCTAAGAATGTAGTTGAATCTTGCCCTTCTATTAAATCAATAATCCCATCATTATCAGAATCAATATCATAACAATCATACACTTGATCATTGTCTGTATCTAATGGAATGAAATCTGTACCTAACTGATCTATATCGAATGCGTCAGCAATCCCATCATTATCTGTATCCTGATATCCAATATCTTGATTGTTACAGACTCCATCATTGTTCGTATCATTACTTCCAGCTCCAGCTTCTACAATATCATAAATTCCATCATTATCAGAATCAATATCTAAGAAATCTGGATTTCCATCACTATCTCTATCAAAAGCATCTTGTACTACATTATCTCCATTACCACTTATATCGTTATCTAAATAATTAAACATCCCATCATCATCAATATCTCCATAAGGATCTGTACCATTACATTCTACTATATTAGATATCCCGTCTCCATCTACGTCTGCATCCATTGAATCTAAAACCCCATCGGCATCTTTATCCAAGGGAGATATTCCACTAGCACACTTAAATCCATCATTAGAATTGGTGGTTTCTGTTAAGTTTAACAGTGTAGCCGTAGGATTTGCTCCTTCATAATCATTAATTAAATATAAACCTCCATTATTATCCGAAACATATAATCTATTATCTGTATCTGCATACGCTGCTCCAAATGTACTTCTTGGCAAATTAGCTACTGTTTTAATTGAAAATACTGGAGTTCCAGAAGATAAATCCCATTTAAACAACTTTCCTCTGCTACCACCATAAAACGCACCATTTACATATACAATATCGGCACAAGTACTTGGTGCCGTTGCGTCTGCTTCCACAATTTCGAATTGTGGAGAATAACTCCCGTCGTAATCTTTTAGATTTGTTATCTTATGAAAAGTTCTTTTATTATTGTTTTGAAATACCCATAAATTTCCGTCAGGATCTACATCTGCTGCATAACCTCCACCAAATACTGTTGTACCGTTTGGTGCTACGGCACCTAAATCTACAATCATGTCTTTTGCAATACGTAACAAGCGATTATCACCACTTTTTATTGCGTATAAGAAATTATCAACGGCATTATATCCTCCAGCATTATATGAGCTATAAGAATGTAAAGCTTCAGAATATGATCCAGTAATAGGATCATATGCTTTCATTGATCCCGAAATTACTTGGTAAAAAGTTCCATCATTACAATCAAATTCCTGCTGAGCAGAGATTGACATAGTTATTATTGCGGTTAAAAAAGTAAAAATTCGTTTCATAATAATATAGATTTTGGGTATTTGGTTTACTCAAAATTAATCTATATACACCATCGCGACCTTTGTTATTCGTTTAACGGTCTGTAACTGTAGATCAATGGTTTTAAACGTGTGGTAAGTATCTACAAAAGGTTTAGTCTTCTCATTAATTCTGGACGATTTGATCGACTAACGGGAATAACATCTTTAGCTATTAAAACACTATTATCCTCTATATCTATAATTTTTTTTGTATTTATTATATAGGACCTATGAACTTTTAAGAAAAGATCATCCGGTAATTTTTCTTCGATCTTTTTTAGGGTAGAATGTACCGTGTAATTCTGCTTTTCTGTCTTGATCAGAATGTAATCTCCTTTTGCTTCAACTATTAAAATTGTTGGGATATCAATCTTTATTAACCTTCTATCAATATTTATATAGAGGTCATTTTCTCCAGAAGATATTCCTGACGGTTCTTTATTATCTTTTGCAGCTGCAGAATCAGATTTTACATCAGGAGCACTTTTTACTTTCTGGATAGCCTTAATAAAACGTGGTAATGTTATTGGCTTCACCAGATAATCCACAATACATTCATATTCAAACGCTTCTAAAGCAAATTTCTCGTCTGAAGTGGTCAATACTATTTTTGGTGGATTCTTTAGTGTCTGTATGAAATCAAAGCCTGTGAAGTCAGGCATATGAATATCTAAAAATATTAAATCAATCGAATTACTATTTAAGAATTTGATGGCCTGAATTGCATTTGGGAATTCTTCAATTACATTTAATTGATCTACCTGAGAACAAAGTTGTTGAATAATTAATCTTGCAGTTTCTTCATCATCAATAATAATACAATTCATAAGCGTAATGTTTTTATACAATCTTCAAAAAATCTTCAATACTCTCTAAAATTAGCATAAATTTTGGATATAATGAGATATCATCTTTTTTTAAACCTTCTTCGAAGTCAACAGTAACTTTATACGCTGCCTCGAATCCAAACATGCCAATTTTGTGCTTTAGCTTGTGAACATCTTTTGCAGTTTCAATATAAGCTTTTGCATTATAATTTTTTAAAAATTCTTTTTTTTCTTCCGGAAATTCTTTTTTTATTATTCTAATTACCTTTTGTTCAAATTCTTCAGAACCTGCGGCAAGATCTTTAATGTAATTTAAATTAGGGGTTTCTACCATGGTTTTTACTCTTTTTGTAGGTTGATGAAAAATGTAGTACCAACACCAACCTCTGATTCTAATCGTATATCACCCTTATCATAATCTACAATTTTCTTCACAATGGGTAATCCAATACCAATACATTCCTTTTTAGAATCTATACTTTCGAATAGCTGAAAAATTCGTTCGCGATATTTCTCAGGGATTCCCTTTCCATTATCCCTTACACTACAATTTATATATGATTCTTCATCATTAATATAAATTTCTCCTTTTTCTTTATCTAAATGGACAGAAGGAATTGTAAAATCTTTTTCTTTTAAGTTTTGAGTAACAAAAAGAGTCACTACTCAGTTAACAAAATTGACAACGACACCTTCGTCAATAGATCCCATTTTGATAAATAATTTTCGGAAATATTCCTCCCATAAACTGAACCTCCAGTTTATTTAATTCATCTATTAATTGAGGTATATCTAGTGTTGCTTTTTCCGGCACCGTTAAAATTACTTTTCTTCCTGCCGCTTTTCCCTTATTATAACTGCTACATGATGAGGGTCTGTAGAACTTATAAACATATTTTTTTATTTTTTTATCGTAAAGAAAAAGGTAGTTCCTTTTCCGACGACAGATTCCAACCAAATTTTTCCTTCATAGTAGTCTATGATTTTTTTTACTATGGATAGTCCAATACCGGTTGACTCTTTTGTAGAATCAATACTCTGAAATATTTTGAAAATCTTTTCGTGATATTTCTCCGGTATTCCCTTCCCGTTATCTTTTATGTAAAATTCCCAATACTCTTCTTCTTCTTTTGATCCAATATAGATATACCCTTCTTCTTTATCCATTCCTTTGACTGCATTACTAATCAAATTTTGAAACAACTGTTTGATCCTATGTGGATCTTTCCTTATTGTCGGAAGCTTATTATCTATACTAAATTCTATAAAATCCGGTGCGTGCAATGACTCTATAGTTTGATATATTAGCACATTAAGATTTACCTCATTTACAATTTTATCTTTTTTATCGATCAGAGAATATTCCAAAATTCCTCCAATCATACTATCCATTTTTTCAATATTTTGTTCTATATGCCCAAAATGACTTAAAACAGTTCCGCTCAACTCATCTGCATCTTCTTTTATCCAGGTTATTAATGCACTTACATTTCGTAATGGAGATTTTAAATCATGAGAAACAACTTGTGCGTAACTCGTTAATTCTTCATTACTTTTTTCTAAGTCCTTCAACATTTTAGCTCTCTGTTTTTCAAAATCAGAGATTTTAGCTGCCTGTTCTTCAATCAACGTAGCTAATTCAATACCTGTAAGATCTTCAATATTTGTTGCTACTTCTGTGTCTTTTTTATTATCGATCGATCGAAGTGTTTTTATAGCATCATTTAGTCGTTCTATAACTAATCGTTGTTGTTTCGCTTCTTCCGTTAACTGTATATTAGCATCAAATAATTCTTGCGAACTTATTGACATCGCTCTTTGTAACATAGAAAACTGCTCTTCATAGGTGTTATACGAGCTATCAATTGCAGCCAAAAGCTCCTGGATTTCAGGATGATTTTTTAAATCATCAGATAATTTTTTTCTTATCTGCCTTTTCAATAATGAATTCATTCTTTATTCACTCAATAAGGTTAAAGTCATCGTTTGATTGTGAAGCTCACATCTTGTACTATTACTAAATGGTGCTAACTCTCCATAAGAATAAAAACCAGTTATTACTGCATTTTCTCCTACTTCTTCTATTACTTCTTCAATTTCTTCTTCTACTCTTTGATCCATTACTAATTTTCTTCCAATACAGCTTACTAATAATGCTAATTGCGGATCTTTGTCTCTAGATTCCATAGCTATTTCTGCAGCTTTAGAAGCTCCATCAGCAATCTTATCAATATTAGCCATCATTAATTGAACAACGGACCCTTCTGGCACGTCACCTGCTAATATCATTGCATTCTTTTCTTCATCAATAGAAAGAATTGTTCTTACTATTGCTTCTTTTCTTCCTTCTGTTTTTACACTTAAGGGGTATAAAAGTGCTGATTGCGGCAATTCTGAGGCTTTATCGCCTAAATATTTCTTGTACAAATCTAGCGCTGGTTGATTGTCTAGTTCAAATAATACATTGTTATCTGATTTTGTGATTACACGTTCTGGTCCAAAAGGAGTCCATCCTCCATATTGAGCACTTGTAATCTGTAAACTATCTCCATAAAAGCCAACTGCTACAATTTCTCCTTCTTTTGGATTTTCATTATATCCTACTAATGTTTTTTCGAACCTAGCATCATCTCCACATAATCCTCCCGTACAAGGTATATCTTTGTGTATCGCTTCTATCCCATCTATTAAAGCAGAGCCATTAACATAACTACCTTCACTAACAATAAAAATATGTTTCAGATTCTCTGAAGGTAATTGATCTGCCAATTTTTTTCCAGCTTCAAAAGCATCTTTCTGAGTATCCAAAATGTTTTGATGACCTAATTTAATTATACTATTTTCGAACTCTATGGCTGTTAAAGAAATAGTATCTTCCGTAACATTTGCTCCCAGAATTTCTCCTGCAGAAGAGCCTATTATCACTTCACTTTCATTAAACAAAGCCTTTATTTCGTCTAAAATGGGCTCTCTTTCTATAATAAATCGATTTCCAAATACTAATACCAATGGGTTTTTAAGCTTTTCATTAGATTTTTTAGTTGGTATCCAATTACCATTTTTATTTCTTTGGTACTGTTGAATTTTCATAAAGAAAGTTTTTTAAGAGTGAATAAAAAAGTGGTGCCTTTGTTTTCTTGTGACGATACATCGACTTCTCCGCCATACATATTAACTATCTTTTTTACAATAGATAGTCCAATTCCGGTAGACTTAGATTGATCTTGTGCCGTCTGAAAAATCTCAAAGATTTTGCGGTGGTATGCCTCAGGAATTCCTGGACCATTATCGGCAAGAGTAATTTCCCAAAAATCACCGATATCAATACATTTAATGTCCAAAATTCCTTTTTCTTTATCATTATATTTTATCGCATTACTGATAATATTTTGAAATAATTGTTGAAATCTAAATCGATCACCTATCATTATGGGAAGCGTATCATGAATATTAATACTAAATGTTTCTGGGACGTAAATCATTTCTAATATATCAGATACTACTTTATCCAAACTCACTTCTTTTCCTGCTTTTTCATTCCTATCAATACTAGAATAACTTAGAATTCCGTCGATCATATGATCCATTTTTTCTATTTTATTAAGTAAAGAATTAAAAGAGGTTACCGCATTTTCATCCAATTTATCTTCATAATCTTCTTTTAACCAATTAATAAGAGCATTCATACTCCGTAAAGGAGATTTTAGATCATGAGATACCACGTGAGCAAAATCATTTAATTCTTTATTACTTTGCTCTAAATTCTTAAGTAATTCTTCTTTTAATTTTTCAGCCTCTATCTGATTGGTTATATCCCGTACAATTCCTTGTGCAGCAATCGCAACACTATCTTTATCTCTAATAACACTTCCATTAATATGGACTGTTCTAATACCATTACTTTTGGTAACTACTCTGGCTACATAATCTGTAAAAGATCCTTCTGTAACTAATTTCTGAAAGGATTCCATGGCATAGTTAAAATCATCTTTATAGATAAGAGACATTACATTAATCTTTTCTGTGCTAACATCATAACCAAATAGCTCTTTTGCTGCATCATTCATCTCTATGATATCACCATTAACTTTCATTAGAACATAAGCATCTACGAGATTATCAGACATTCCTTGAAGCTCAGAATTTTTTTTGGCTAGAACATCTTTCAACTGTTCATTTACCTCTTTTAATTCTTGAGCAACCGAATATAGTTCTCTTGATTTATCTTCTAGAATTCCCTCTGCTTGTTTACGAGCTGCTTTTTCCCTAGCAAGTGCTCTTTGTAGTATATCAGGATTAATTTCACCCATTTTTCATTTGAATCATAAATTTAACTTCGGTTCCATCATCTTTTAATTTATCATACGATATAACAGCCCTTTTGTTAAAATGTTCAAATGTTTTGTTCATTAAACCCAGCCCAAAGCTATACATAGCTCTACTTGATTTATAGATCATGGATAAAGTATCAGGTGTTCTTTCTAATACTTGAAAGGTAGGAAGCTCAGCACTAGGATAAATTTTTCTTACTTCCACGTGAATATGATTTTCTATAGACTCTAACATGTCTAACGGGTTCTCATAGCGCTCTATCAATTGTGGATAGTTTGAAGCTAATACACTAAAAAAGTGTTCTGCATAGGTAAGTAGTAAATCATCTGTTTTAATGTCTGTATTTTTACTTAGATTGGTAATAAGACTTAACATTTCTGAAAATTCATACGTTCCTATTGACGTATAAATTCCATTAGATGGTAAATTAGATTCCTCGATAATTCGATCCACCATTTCTAGACCAAACTTATCCTCGACAAGTTGTAAAAACTCAGTAAAAACAATTCCTTTCATAATATAGTATTAAATTGGTATGTTAAGTTACGAGTTTTCTGGTAGTTCAGACAGAAATTAACTCATTTTTTCCCCAATATTCTATCAAAGATTTTATTTTTTCTACATAATCTTCATACTTCAATGGTTTTACTAAATACCCCGCAATCCCTTCTTCGTAGCATCTTTTCAGATCTTGGTGGTTGTTAGAAGTACTCAAAATTATGACCGGAACATATTTTAATTTGTCGTTACTTTTTAAACTTTTTAGGAACTCGATACCATTCATTTTTGGCATATTTAGATCCAGCAATATAATATCCGGAGTTTTGGTATCATCTTCAAGAATTTCTATGGCTTCTTCGCCGTTTGTAGCTTCTTCTAGTTTACATGTATAATTGTTCTTCTGTAGAACTCTTGTGAACTTCATTCTTTCTATCTCGTCATCTTCGATTAATAGGATTTTTAAATTTTTCATTTTAGGTATCAGTTTTACACTTATGGATATAGCTCTTATACCGTAAAATTCAATAATTTTAGGGACGTAATCTCTTAGTCATCGTTAGAATCATTTAAACTATCGACGAGTGGTAGTTTACTGTAGACGAATGGATTTTAGATTTTTTATAATGGTTACTGTTTCTAGACAGGATGAGAAGTTTATCCCACGTATGGTACTTGTCACATTTATTCCTATTTTCAATACTTATAGGCAGTTTTTAGATTGAAAATAATCTTGCTTAAAATTCAAATGTTATTGACCTGGGTTTTTTGGAAATATCCAAAGAGCCTTCTTTATTGTTTTTCTATCCAAGAGATATAGGAGAAGTATTCGATAATACATTACTTTTGAAAAATTATACCTTAATGAGAGCAAGGTTTTTATATAATCCCAAATTAATTGGTAAGATTAAAAGTTATGAGTGAAGAAAATATAGTAAAGATTAATGAAGTAATAACTCATTATTTTAATACAAACCCTTCTGTAGATTGGATTCCTGTAAAAGAAATTATGCCTGCATTAATTGAAGCGGGAATTTTTAAAAAAGACAATAAAAAGGGGTTGCCAATGCGTAAAGTATTACGAAAATTAGATTTGGAATCAGAGCTTGCTAAAATCCCATCTGTACATGCAGAAAGAAGGTCCGATACCATCTATTGGTATTTGGTAAGAGCTGGCAAGAAGTATGAACCAAAAGAATTAATAAGTCCTGTCACTAAAAAAGAACAAAATTTACTAGCTATCCAGAACAGTGATGAGTATTATCTAGTAAATTTATGTGATGAGTTATTACAACAAAAAGCGTCAAGAAAACATACTTTTGATACCTTAGTAGGGAATCTTCATAAAAGAGGAAAAGGAAGAACAAAACTTCCTTTAGATGCCTATTATGAAGACTTAAAATTGGTTCTTGAGTTTTTTAGAAAAAATAAAGCTACTGATGAGTTAGATGAGAAAGAAAAAGCGCGTAGAGCCCAAATAAAATATTATAAGGAGCTAAAAAAGAAAGCCGTACTAACTAAAAAATTACGCTTAATCGAGATTAACTATGCCTTGTTTGAGAATGATGCAAACAAATTGATAAGAAATGCCGAAAATGATAGACTGGTTCTCAAAGATGTTTTAAAAGATTTCGTACAGAATCAAAAACTACAGTAGTTTCCGGCTATACTCAAAGTAAGGTTATTAGATATACTTATTTGTTATCACCAAACAGCTCATGTAATAGGCTCATGGAGAGGTATAATACTTTTCTAAAATTAACTACTATCTAGTACCTCTATTATTGGTATTAGCCTTATTAATCTAAGTATAATTTCATTTACATTTAATCCCATAAAGATTGGTGTAGAAATTAAGAAGAAAGTTACTCATTAGAAAGGATGTAAAGACTAACTCCAGAAATTCTTTGATCTTTTGATTTAGTATATTACCGATTCTTTTGCAACCACCCATTTATTCGACTCCCAATTGGAAAAAGTTAAATAATTGCTACTTTAGCAATGCGTGTAGATCCTTCAAAAAAATCATTAAATGGGCACTTCAGTTGCTATAGTTTCGGGAATTGGTGCAATTCAAAGTATATTATTTACCTTATTAATTTTTTTAAAAAAGGAGAGAAACAAATCAGATTGGATACTGATGGTCTGGTTTCTTGTGTTTTCAATTCATTTATCCTTAAAACTGGGCATTGAGTTTTATGAAGTTACTAGTATAGATATATTAATAATGACTATTAGTTTCTTGCACGGTCCATTTTTTTTATTCTATTCAAATTCAATTCTTGGAGAACGTTTTACAAGAAAGAGTCTTTTGCATTTCATCCCATTTTTGTTCTTTTTTATAGGATGTTTTTATGTGGAAGATATTCATGAACCCAATTGGGAAGTGATACTTCTTATCGTGAAGCTAACTTCATTAATTTTGTATCCTTCTTTTATACTGTATGATTTCAAGAGTAAGATAAGGTTTTTAAAATCCAAGACTTCTAACAGTTCAGTTTTAGAATATTTCTGGATTAAAACCGCTGCTATTATTTTCCTAGTCAGTATGGGAGTTAGTGTGATACGACTTATTACAGAGTTGAGTGTAGGTGTGTCATATTTTGAATTTGTAGATGTACTTCGTTATACTGTTTTAGTAATGATAATTGGTTTTTATGGGTTGAAGTATGGAACTATTTATAAACCAGAAGAAGTATCTGAATATCTAAGTTCTAATAAAGGAAAATATAAACACAGTCCACTAAAGACAAATGAAATAAATAACATTAGTGACCTAATCAATCAATACTTCAAAGAAAACAAATCATACTTAAATCCTGATTTTTCTTTGACAAAGTTATCCAGATCAATAGATATTCGTAAGCATCATTTATCTCAGGTAATCAATTCTGAAATGAAAACTACTTTTTATGATTTGGTCAACACGAAAAGAATTGAATATGCTACTCTTAAAATTAGAGAAGGAGAAAGCTCTTATTTGACCATGGAAGGTTTAGGTTATGATAGCGGATTTAACTCTAAGTCTGTATTTTTTTATCATTTCAAAAAACAAACAGGAAAAACACCTGGGCAGTATAAGAAAGAAATGAGTACGAATTAATTAATACCTTCTAATACATCATTTAAAACTTCAATATTTGTTTCACAGTAATAAATAATGTTACCGTTAATAGCGACGGTATCCAAAAATCCTATTGATAAATATATATTCAATGGTATTGTTTATCCTGAACTACAAAATGTAAAAAAGAGAAAATAATAATGATCTATAATATGGTCATCCAAGTTCTCTTTTTAAGAATTTAATAGTGATTGTGAAATTTAAGAGTTTATTAAATAACTCCTTCAATATTAGAACTAAATGAATAAAAGAGAATTTATTAAAACATTCGCAGCAGCCTCGGCATTAACTTTTGTAAATCCGATAGAAATTTTAGCTAGTACCACAATTAAACCGATAAATAAAAATGTACTTATATTAGGAGGAAGAGGTTTTATAGGTCCTAGTATCGTGCAGGTTTTTTTAAAGGCGGGTTATAAGGTAACTTTATTAAATAGAGGAAAAACCAATCCGACACTTTTTAATAATCTACCTATTATTATATGTGATAGAGAAAAGGAAGATAAAAAAGGCTTCAAGAATATTGATAAAAAGTACAGAGAAACTCATTGGGATATCGTAGTAGATACGTGGCAAAAATCTCCAAAAGCAGTTGCAGATTTTCTTGATGAATTTAAAGGTCGTATTGGTCATTATCATTATATATCAACAGTTTCCGTATATGATAAATGGGATAAGAAATTTATTGAGGAAACAGAACCTTTAAATCCACTCCCAAAATTTCCTAAAACAATACGCGAGGATTTTAGATATGCTATAAGAAAAACTCTTTCTGAGGAGGCTATAAGAGAAAGAATGGATAACTATACAATGTATAGATCTCATGGAATGAAAGATTTTAGGATTACCAATCCAGGTGACCCAAATGATGAACCTTTTTGGCCAGTAAGGTTTTATAGGGGAGGAGAGATACTTTTGCCAAATGTACAGGATCATCATATTCAGGTAACAGATGTTCAAAGTCTGTCAAACTTCATTTTGCATTGTTCTAGAACTAAAACTTATGGCGAGTATAATGTGGCGTATCATTCAACACCGTTTAAAGATTTTGTATCAAGTCTTATTTTAGCTACAGATATGCCAAAAAAATTACATTGGATTGATGGAGATTTCTTAATAGAAAATGAATTATTACCTTATAAAATAGTCCCTTTGTGGAAACCTAAACCGGCAGGATCGTATTATTTTAATATTCAAAAAGCTATAGGAGCTGGTCTAGTTAACAGACCTATGGTGGATATGATAACTGATCAATTAAATGGGTACAAAAGTAGATATCCAAACGATGATGTTAGATTTGGAGAGTTCATAGGAGGAAATAAAACTAAATATTATTCTATGGATAAGGAGAAATCCATTATTGATAAATGGAATGCAAGGCAAAAGTGATATTCGTAATAACGCTTGGCCATATTGAAGGCTAAATTATTGTTTAAAAAGAGCTTTAGAAACATTTCTAAAGCTCTTTTTGTTAAAGTTAGTTTTACAAGGATTTATTATGAAATAATACCCCAAACTGTAATCATTTTAAATGACCTGTACCTTGTTTGTTTATGATGGCAATGCTATTAATTTTTTAATTGTATTCCGAATGCCTCTTCAAAACCTTGAACAACGAAATCATCAATAGTTTCATCGTGATTTCCTGATCCTGTGATGATGTTTACATTTTTAGACTGTAAGAATTCAATTTCTGGATTTGTAAGCCTACCCACAGCTTGGTCAGTTTCTCCATATATATAAGTGATGTTAGATAAGTCTTCAAAAGGATTAAGAAGTTCGGTATATCTATTCATTCCTAATCCAGCTGTTATTTTATCCAAATTTCTAACAGTTACATCTGTGCTAACTTCCTGCTCTACAATAGGAGTAATTCCGTTTTCAAAATACGTTAACCTTCCTTCAGAAAGAGCTTGCCAGATAATATCATCTATATCTAATCTGCCTACCATTAATAAATAGTTGTCGGCCACATCTATTCCTTTTTTTGCAATAAGTTCTTGTGTCACAAAAGCACCAAATGAAATTCCTAAAACATACACTGTTCTACCTTGATCTTTAAAATATTTGACAACCTTGTATAGCATTTCTACACTTTCTGCATTATAGTTAATAGCTTCATCAAATGTGATATCACCACCTTCCAATAGACTTGGATCTAAGGTTTGTGCTTGATGCACATTTACGGCTAAAAGGTCTGTTGTATCAAAACTTTGGAAAATTTCATCGACTTCATCGGTACTGAGTTTATTATCAGGGCCACTTTGTACATTGATCAGAACTGTTGAAGCATCTTCTTCTCCTTTGAAATAAATTAAATCTTTAATTTCTTGTGATATTTCAATAGGTTCATCAATAACGATAATATCATCTGAACCACAGCTGATAAAAAGTATTGATAAAATAAGTGTTGTTGCGTACTTGCGATAATGTTTCATAATAATTAAATTTTTATTTGTTAATTTTCAACTTCAGAAATATGATACAGCATGTCTATTCCTAAATCTTCTATTTGTCCAGAATTGGGGTGAAAGGCAGATACATTAGATAATACAATTACTGCTCTTTTGTTCCTTTTTTCAACACTTAAAAATGAAACATAACCTGCAGTTCCACCACCATGAAATAAGGCTGTAATATCTTCATCTTCGAAAATGTGCCAGCCCAATCCGATGTTAATGTCTTCATGAATAGGATATGTACTTGCTTGGGGTAGGTTATAAACAGGATCGTTTAGGAAATTTTTATGGGTGAACTTTTCCAAATCTGTTACTGACGATACAATGCCACCTGCTCCTACAATAACATTGCTAAAATTCCAATTCGGTATTTCATTACCATTTTCATCAAGTCCTGTTACTATTTGTGTAGGATTTACAGTAGCTACTACTGATGTGGAGTTATTCATTTGCAAAGGCTCTAAAATAATTTCCTGTAATAGGTTCTCATAGGTTTTTCCTGTCTTCTTTGATATAATATGACCCAATAGTCCCATTCCTAGATTTGAATATTCGTATTGAGAACCGCTACTGTTATTTAGAACTACTTCATCTTTTAAATAATTATGTAATAATTCATTTGTGTAGTTCGCAAAAGGGTCTTCAAAATTATAATCTGCAGATTCAAAGTTTGAAGGCTCTCTTTCTAGTCCAGAAGTGTGGTTCGCTAATTGAGAAAGGGTGATATCACTTCCTTCTTTTAGTGTAAAATCGAATTGCTCTTGTAACGTCTCATCTAATGTTGCTTGTTGTTTATTTACCAAATCTGAAAGTAATATACTCGTAAAGACTTTTGTTATAGAACCTATTTCGAAAATCCTATCTTTATTATCTATTACCTCAAGCGTATTGCCTTTTTTAATAACGCCTATGTATTCCGTTTTTTCATTATCTATGATTGCAATAGAAAGTTCAGTGTTGTCTGGAAATTCCCGGGTATTGTCTTCAATAATAGATTTGATTTCACCTGTAAAAGCGGTTTCTTCGGCACCTGTTACAGCATCGTCAGAGTTACAACTCATAAATAGCAATAATAAAATCAGTGTTGTTGCGTACTTGCAATAATGTTTCATAATAATTAAATTTTTATTTGTTAAAATGTTTGATGAGGTATACTTTTTAAGTGTAACCTTTTTATTAATAAAGAGTTATGTGATTAATGCTGATTCGTTTTTGAAAAAAGGAGGCTAAGGTCAGAGTAGTTTAGTACCCTGATTCATGTATAAAAATGTATGTTTAAGGTTAGCTGTTTTCCTTCCTTGTAAAGATTTTAATTTAGAAATCTATAGTAATCGGAGTTACTCCTGCAACACCAAAATTGCCTAGAACTAATTCATCGGTTGCAGTGTTGGTAATATTGCCGACAAGATTGACAGGTAAAAATAAGGAAGATACTTCCGGTTCATTTCCTTGGTTACTAATGACATTACTATAAAACTGAAACGTAGTAAAGTTAATATTACTGATGTCTACGCGTAACGTTTCGCCTTCATTCATACCAGTAATAACAAGAATTTTTTCTTCCTCTTCATTGATAATTCTGTCATTGGATACGATCAATTCATCAGAAATTATCACCCCATCTTTAAGAATTTCTAAATGAATTAAATAGAAATTTTGTACATCGATTGGACCATTGAAAGTAATTCGAATACTATCTTCGGTTTTTACCATATCCGTAATAGGAATTGGTGGTCTTAAAATTTCCTCTTCGGATATAAGAACAGTTTGATCTTGTAATAGTACTTCTATCCAATAAGTGTTGCCTATAATAGGAGTTATCATCTCTGAAGTAGTATAGATGCCATTATTTATTGTAAAAGAATCAGAAACTAACGAGGTGTTATTGGATACATCTCTGGTAAATAAGGATATTTGCGCGTCATTTATAGCGCTAAAAGACGTATCAGTCACTGGAACGGTCTTCTGAACCTGAATAGAAACAAAACCCTCCTCGCTGGTCAATAACCCAGAAATAAATACCTGCTCTTTAAATTCAAAATCCTGACTAATATCTTCAACACAATTTATGAATGTGAAAAATGAAATAAATATTATGTATATAGGTAGTTTTTTCATGGTTCTAAAATTTAAAATTGTAGGATATAAATGGAATTGGCGCGGCGATAAAAGAAATTTGAGACGTTTCTAATTGATTATCGTCAAAAACAGAATTAATAGAAAATGCATTTTTACGTCCATATACGTTATATACACCAAAATTCCAGCTTCCTTTCCAGTTAGTTTTTGGATTGTCAGTAGGTGTGTAAGTAAACGATATGTCTGCTCTATGCGTATTCGGAATTCTAAACGCATTTCTATCAGAATAGGTGATAAACGAATCTCCATCTAAAGTCAATCTACCATTAGGCTGGGTGATGGGTCTTCCCGTTTGAAAGGTGAAAAATGCTCCTACTTCCCACTTTTTAGATAATTTATAATTTGCTGTTATATTAAATATATGGGGTCGATCAAAATTCGAAGGAAAGTACGTGTTGTTATTAATTTGCTCCGAAGAGAAATTACTTTTCGTTTTTCGTTTTGATACAGAATAGGTATAGTTTACGTTTCCGGTTAATTTTCCCTTATTTTTATGTGCGGCTAGTTCTAATCCATAAGAAAAACCGTCGGCAGTAACTAATTCGGTTTCTAGGTTGTCAAAAACTCCTAATCTAGCTCCATTTTTATAGACTATTAAATCATCAAATGTTTTGTAGTATGCCTCTATCGAAAAATTATAGTTTTGATCCTTAGTGTCATAGGCATATCCAGCAGAAAATTGATTTACTTTTAATGGAGCAATATGTTCACCAGAAGGTTTCCAAGTATCGTTTGGTAATGTTATCGTTTGCCTATTAATGGAGTGTATGTATTGAAACATTCTGTTATATCCTATTTTAAAAGCTTTTCTGTCGTTAATGTCATATTTTAAAGATATACGGGGTTCAAATCCAGAATAAGTTTTCGATATCTCGTTATTTTTCACACTTCTATTCCCAATAATTGAGTTTTGTGTTTGTGGAAGATTAGGGTCGTAAATAGCAATATCTTCTTCTCCAAAATTAGCAAACCAGGAATATCGTAAACCGGTTGATAATGATAGTTTATTCCATTGTTTTTCAATACTATAATAGGCTGCTAGTTCTAATGCTTTTTCTTTGTCTAGAACCTGATTGCCTGCTGTGCTAGTAATTTTAGGAATGAATTGATATAAATTACCATAGAGACCAAATCGCATTTGGGTTGTAGGGTTTGAATAATATGTGAAATCGGGCTTAAAAATCCAGTTTTCAATAGATCTTTTGACAGTCTCTTCTATATTTTCTTCGATATCTTCTTCTCTAAGATCTTCTCTCTGTCCTAATGAGAAATCATATTTGCTATAGATACCTGTTATATTAGAAAATAATCTATTAGAAAAAGTATGATTCCATCGTAAGGTAGCAGTAGTATTTATCCATCCAAGATCTAAATCGCTATCAAATCCACCTTCTCCATTTTCTTCTTCTTGATTAAATTTTAAGACATCTGCAGCAAAAATACCGGACGCATAAAGCCTGTTGTTTTTATTGATGTTCCAGGTTAGTTTTGTGTTTAAATCATAAAAATGAAATTTATCAACAGCTTCGTTACCTGGAAACAATGGGAAAAACACATCAAAATACGATCGTCTACCAGAAGCTAAGAAGCTGATTTTATCCTTTTTAATAGGACCTTCTATTGTAAATTTAGAAAACAGTAATCCTAATCCACCTTCTCCTTTAATTCTTTTAGAATTTCCATTTTTTTGTCGAATCTCTAGTACAGATGATGCCCTGCCTCCAAAACGAGCAGGTATTTCGCCTTTATATAATTTTAATATTTTAACCGCATCTGCGTTAAAAATAGAAAACAATCCGAATAGATGAGAAGTGTTATACAAGGGAGCTTCATCTAGTAGAATTAAATTTTGATCTACATTTCCACCTCTTACATTAAAACCACTAGTTCCTTCGCCAATACTACTAATTCCGGGTTGGGTTAAAACTGCCCTGGTAATATCAGGTTCTCCTAGGAGAGATGGTAGTTTTTTAATTTCTGAAGTAGTTAAACTAGTAGTACCACCAAGAATTGGTTTTACCTGACTTTTATTATTTTGATTTGTCTGTATTACAACTTCTTCTAATTCACTGGAGGATGGCTGAAGCTCTATCTTTATGTTTTTGTCAGTTTCTAATTTAATATCTAAGACTTTGGTTACATAGCCCAGATACGAAATCTCCAAAATATAGTCTCCTTTGGGTAATGTTATAGAATAAAAGCCATAAGCATTCGTAAACACACCATTGTTACTGTTTTTTATGATGATACTGGCGCCCAAAAGTATTTCGCCAGTATTTGCATCTGTAACAATCCCACTTATCGTAAAATCGTGTTGAATTTTAGTTCTGGTGAGAATGATATGACTTTTTTTGATTTTATAAGAAATGGTAGAATTCTTAAAGAGTAAAGCTACTGTTTCTTCAATATCTGTTTTTATAACATTTATACTAAAATGTTGATCGACATTGATCACATCATTATTTAGGATAAAACTATAAGATGTCTGTTCTTCAATCTTATGTATAATTGATTTTAGTGAACTATTTTCTTCAGATAGGGTAACACTATTTTGGGAGAACCCATTAAAAGCCAGCAGTTGAAAACAAAAAATTAGATAAAAAAAGAAAGATAATTTCATTAAAAAAATAGTTTTTCTATACCTGCTTTTTGGCAATAGCATGCCCTGAAAAAGGTTTATTTTCATATATTTGAGTATTGTTAATTAATACTGATTTCGCGATTAGAATTTTTTAACTTTTATAGTGGGAAAATGGCAGTTTTCCCACTTTTTATTCTATTATCCACTCATTGGTTTCTGTGTTTAGTTTATAGGTAAATTCTTTAGAGATTTTGAGTATTTCAAAAATCTCATCTATAGGAGTTGTATTATCGAAAGAGCCTGTGAATTTAGTAACTGCAATGTCTTCATTTTTAAAGTGAATTTGTTTGCCAAATTGGGCTTTTAAGTCAATAGCTATTTCCCTGAAAGTTTTATTTTCGAATCGTATTTTTCCTTCTTTCCAGGCAATGCTAGATTCATTAGAATCCATCTTGGATTTCACTACTTCTTTGGTATGTTTGTAAAAGGTTACTTTTTGATCAGGGATCAGAAGTACCTTTTCTTTAAACTGCTCATCAGAAGTAACTTCAACTTTACCAGTAAGTAATTTTGTTTCTGTAATAGGACTATCTATATATGATTTCACATTAAAACTGGTACCTAAAGCTTTTACTGTAATATGATCTGGAGTTGTTACGGTAAACGGGTGTAACGTATCTTTTGCAACTTCAAAAAAACCTTCTCCTTCCAGATATAAGGTTCTATGAGTTTCGACATTATAGGATAATTTACTAGAAGCATTTAACCAAACGTTGGAACCATCTGGTAATGCAATATTCTTTTGTTCACCAAAAGTTGTTTGCACAACTATTTGATTGGTATTGGAGGATACTGTATTGTAGAAATATACTCCAGAAATGAGTATAACAAATATAGCCGCATACTTCAGCAGCTCTCTCCAAACCATGGTTTTTGGTTTGACAGTAGTAAAGAATCGTTTTTTAGCCTGCTGAACAGAAGGATTTTGCGTAGCACTATGCGAATGAATAGCAGCTATTTTATTAAATAAATCTTCGTCATAATCAGAAGAGTCTATCCACTTTTCTACTTTCTTAGTAGTTATATCATCAGCAGTCTTTGAGATATACTCCCAAAGTTCTGTTTCTGTAATTTTAAAAGTTTCCATGCCAAAAGGTGTTAACTACATAAAAGACGTTTGTCAAGTAGTATCACCCTATTTAAAAAAACTTTTTTTCTTAAAAATAATCTTTCAAGCCCTTCTTAAATGCTGTTAGAGCCTTTGAAATATGGAGTTCTACGGTTTTTATAGAAATGCCTTTTTTTTTGGAAATTTCTTTGTAGGTCAAACCTTTATCTCTCGATAACTTAAAAATATCTGTTGTTTTTTCCTCAAGAGAAGTATAAATATCTTCAATACGCTGCACTAATTCCCATTGCTTATCAATCTGCGTTTCAATGCTGGTGTTAAGCGAATACAAATTAGTATGTCTTTCTCTGGTTTGTTTTTTTCTATAGGCATCAATAATTTTATTTTTGAGTGTGGTAATTAAAAATGATTCTATAGAACGTTCGGATTCTTTGATATGATCAAAGTTTTCCCAAAGCTTAATAAATGTTTCCTGAACCAACTCTTCGGAAAGATCCGTTTCTTTTAAAACTTTAAATGCATAATTGTGTAGCCTATGATAGTGCTTATCAAACAAATTGGAGAATTTGGCTTCTTTGACGGAATAAGATGTTATTTTTTTATCCAAATAGTTTGAGTAAAGATAGATTGCAAAATTATATAAAAAACGCTCAAAATTCCTTTCCGTTACATTTTACTTTTCTTTCTAGCTTATTAAAATGATTTAAACTTTTTTTCAATTCGCTATAAAATGCCTTTTTTCACTCTATTTTTTCTTTTTCTTACTTCGTACTACTACTACTACTACTACTACTACTATGAATCTCAAAGAACATTAAATCAATTCATTATGTTTATCAGAGAAATTCTGAAAATAAGATGTACAGGCCGAATGATAATTTATTTGCACATTTATTTCTTTCAAAAGATTATAAACTTTACACAAATGCGAGGCTTTTTTATTTTTGTCATTTCTTTGTTTAACTCTTACAATAAAGGCGTTACAATCTTTAGAATATTCTTATGTTAGTGTTATTTGAAGATTAATTATTGCAATAGATACGTACAACGTCTTTTTTTATCCAAAATACGTCATAAATATACTTTTTTTTGCGTCTAAATTTGCCAAGCTTATTTAGACCAAATAAAAACAATATGCTCCTCGACACACGAACCAACCTTGTTTTTGATCAAAAAGTTGATCATTTTTTCGATACTCAATCCAAATATACTTACGAAGAATACATTCATAAAGCATTGCAATATGTAATGTCTTATTTAGATAGAGATCATTTTTATCCTGGAGAAGTATGCGATTTTCAAGAAAAGAAAGACTTACTATCTCCTAATAAGAATGAGACCTTATCAGTGGATGAGGCTCTTAATGAAATTAAAGAATTGTACTTGGATCATACCATTGCTTTTCATCATCCTAATTATGTGGCTCATCTTAATTGTCCAGTTTTACTTCCTGCTTTGGTAGGGGATTTAATCGCTTCATCTGTAAATACTGCAGTAGAAACTTGGGATCAAAGTATATCTGCTACTTACATAGAACAAGAAATGATTGGATGGATTTGTGATAAAATGAATTTACCATCCACTGCGGATGGTGTTTTTACCAGTGGTGGAACCCAGTCCAATTTTATGGCATTATTATTAGCACGAGATGATTATGCTTTTAAACATTTCGGGTTGAATCTAAAAGAGAATGGCTGGTCTGATGTAGTATCTAAGTTTCGTTTTTTCTGCTCGGATAAAGCACATTTTAGTATTAGAAAAAACGCCGCGCTTATGGGTATGGGATACAATTCTGTGATTCCAGTAGCTACAGACGAAAAGATGAAAATGAAGGTAGACGCATTAGTGCAAGCTATAGAAAAAGAAAAGCAGATAGGAAATATACCGATCGCCATTGTAGCAACTGCTGGAACTACAGATTTTGGTAGTTTTGATCCTTTAGACACCATTGCAAAAATAGCCAAGGAATACGATATCTGGTTTCATGTAGATGGAGCATATGGAGGTAGTTATGTCCTAACAGAGACGCACCGTCATCTTTTAAGTGGAATCAAACAAGCAGATTCTGTTACCATTGATTTTCATAAAACGATGTTTCAGCCGGTGTGCTCCAGTGCTTTTTTAGTAAGGGATACGAAGCATTTTAAATACATTTCGTATTACGCAGATTATCTAAATCCATTAGAACATAGAGATGAAGAATGCCCTAATCTGATAGAAAAATCAATTCAAACTACTAGAAGATTTGATGCGCTTAAACTCTGGTTTACCCTAAAGATGACCGGAGAAAAAAATATAGGGGCATTTTTAGAAAAAGTGCATTATCTAGCGTTAGATCTTTATCATAGTATTAAAGATGATATTTATTTCGAAATGGCTCATAAGCCAGAGCTAAGCACATTAGTTTTTAGATGTAAAGATCCAGATATAGAATCAGAAGTATTTCAGGATACAATGAATCTTCATATTAAAAATACCTTATTTAAATCCGGTCAAGCTTCGATTGCTAGTACAAAATTTAATGGAAAAACCTATTTAAAATTTACATTACTAAATCCTAAAAGTACCATTGATGATCTCTTAAATATCATCCAGATGATCAAGGATACAGGAAAATCTTATAACAATAAAAATCATAATTAAAACAAGAAAGCATGATGCAGAAAGAAGAAAAAATATACGATTTTATTGGGATTGGAGTGGGCCCAATGAACTTAGGATTGGCTTGTTTATCAGACCCAATTGCAGAGTTAGAAGGACTATTTTTAGATAAGAAAGAAAAATTTGATTGGCATCCGGGAATGATGCTTCAGGATACTACACTGCAGATACCTTTTATGGCAGATTTAGTAACCTTAGCTGATCCTACTAATCCATTTAGTTTTCTAAATTATATCAAAGAGCAAGGAAGAATCTATTCCTTTTACATTAGAGAGAACTTTCTTTTGCTAAGAAATGAATACAATCAGTATTGTCGGTGGGCGATAGACAAATTAACGAACGTCCATTTTGAAACAGAAGTAGTAGAGATTGCATATGACGAAAAAGGAAAGTATTATACCGTTTTTTCGAAGTGTGTAAAAACGAATAAACGAAACATTTATAAAGCTAGAAGGCTTGTTTTAGGAACCGGAACAAGTCCTTATATACCGAGTTGTTGTAATTCTTTGAAAAAAGAAGCTGTACATTCTAGCTCTTATTTGCCAAGCAAGAAGAAACTACAAGCCAAAAAATCAATAACAGTTTTGGGTAGTGGACAAAGTGCTGCAGAGATTTTCTACGATCTTTTACAGGAAATAGATGATAAAGGATATGAATTAAATTGGATCACTAGGTCACCAAGGTTTTTTCCGCTAGAATATGCTAAGCTTACACTAGAGATGACTTCTCCAGAGTATGTAGATTATTTTTATAATCTACCAAAGCATAAGCGTAATCATTTGATTAATAGTCAAAAACACCTGTATAAAGGGATCAATCAGAATTTAATTGCTGATATATTTGATTTGATATATACAAAACGACTACTAGCGGATGTCAAAATTAATTTAAGAACAAATTCAGAGTTACAGAACGTTACGTATGATGATACTTTGGAGAAATTCTATCTAGAAATCCATCAACACGAGCAAGATAAATACTATCGTCATAGAACAGAAGGATTGGTTTTGGCCACAGGATATCAATATCAAAAACCGAAATTTATTGATAGTATTAGTGATCGAATTCAGTGGGACGAAAAAGGCAGATATGATGTACATCGTAATTATGCGATTGATCATTCCGAAAATGAAATCTTTGTACAAAATGCAGAACTACATACGCACGGATTTGTAACTCCTGACTTAGGAATGGCTGCTTATCGCAATTCGTATATCATCAAAGAATTTATGGGTACTGATTATTACGCTATAGAAAAGAAAGTTGCGTTTCAGCAGTTTGATGTGCTAGAAGAAGAGGAAATTATGATGGAAGCATCGATGAAGTAACTAAAATTCCAATGAAGAATTTTCTGATCCTAATGACCTTGGTGGCTGTAGTAAGTGATTATTTGCTGCATCCATTTTATCCTCAATTTTTTGAAGCTCGATTTGGAGTAAATGATCCAGAGTTGGTGGGTTATTATTTTGCTGCCATTTGCTTTATGGTTATGATTTCATTTCCTTTTTGGGCATATGTTTCTAAAAAAATAGCAGAGCTAAATATCCTTATATATACACAGTTCGTAGCAGGAATATTAGCTTTATGTTGTTATGCAACTACATCGTATATAAACTTTTGGATCATTTCTTTAGTAATGATCTTATTTAAAGGAAGCTATTTATTAGTGTATCCATATATTCTAAAAATCATTACAAAACAAGAGCATCCCAAAACCATAGGTTTGTTGTCTGTAGTCGTGCATCTTGGCGGAATATTAGGCGCAGTAATAGGAGGTGCCACAGTAGATTTAATTGATGCTAGTTATATTTTTCTGATTATGGCATTAGGAGATTTTATACAGATGGGTATGAGCGCGTATTTATTAAGAAGCAAAAAATATAAGATAACTAAAACTTCAGAACCCGAAGAGTTCATAAAGGAAAAAACAAAAATGATTCCTAAAGGTTTTATCCTCAAAATAGGATTGATCACTATGATTTTATATTTCAGTGATTTTTTAATAAGACCATTTTTTGCAACCTATTGGGAAAGTATTTCGGGGTACGAGTCTAAATTAATTTCAGGAGCAATATATGCGATACCTGGTTTTGTAGCGCTGATTGCTTTATGGATAAATACCAAAATAAAAGAAACAAATAACGGGTTTCTACAAATAGTTTCGATACTTTTTATAGGTATCGTTGGATTATTCCTGCAAGGGATTCATATGGAAATAATGGTCATCATAGGAAGAATCATTTATGGTTGGGCAATTTTTCAGGGAGTGGTCAAATTTGATGTGCTACTCTTCGAATTCAGCACACCTGATTCTTATGCTATGGATTATAGTAAAGTGCACTTTTTTCAAAATCTAGGAGTGTTATTGTCTTCTTTTTCTGTGGGTTTACTGGTAGATAATTATGGATTGAGAATTCCATTTTTAGTTGCTTTAGGCGGTTTTAGTATCACTTTATTACTGTATTATTTAATTTTTAAAGTTGCTCCAAAACTCACTTCTAAACAATTAGCTAAGTCATAAGAAATTCTGAATGGAAAAAATAAAAAATAACATACAACACCAATATCATAAAATCTATTCAAAATTCTTTTCAGATTTTGGGACGATAGAAATACGACCCTTTAGAATATCTGAAGATTGCGAAGTATTGCACGAGTGGGTAAATATGGACTATGCTTTTTTTTGGGGAATGCAAGGGTATGATTTACAACAGGTACGACAAGAATATATAAAATTAATGGAACCAGAACACTATGATGTTTTTGTAGGTGTTTTTGAAGGTAATCCGGTTTTTATATTAGAAAGATATCATCCTAAACAAGATGTTGTAGGTACTTTATATCCTCCTCAAAACGGGGACTGTGGCATTCATATTATTGTAGCCCCTCCGCGTATTAAGCTTCCAAATTTTACTTGGTATCTATTTACGGCTATTATGGATTTTGTTTTTAGAGATTCATCAGTTAATAGAATTTTGGTAGAACCTGATATCCGTAATAAAAAGATGTTTGCCCTATGTCAGCGAATAGGTTTTCAACTAGATAAAATTATAGAACTCCCAAATAAGACTGCTCAAATAGCATTTTTGGACAGGCAACAACATCTTACATCAATTTCAAAAATTAATAAAAGAAGTGCTATGAACACCTTAGACAACCCGGTTTCACCCCAACAATCAATAGCTCATTTACAGCCAGAAGTTTGGGCTGAAGTAAATACACTTTTTGTAACCAAAGCAATTTGCGAATTCAGTCACGAACTTCTTATTAAACCTGTTGTTTTAGAACAATTAAAAGATGGTTGGAATAGTTATATCCTAAAAACAGATAATCCTACCATCCAATATCAGTTTAATGCAAAACCGTTAGCATTAAATCATTTATATATAGAATCAGCATCTATTAAGAAATACGAAGAAAGTAAATCGGTAGTTGTTCATGGTGTTTTGTTTATTAAGGAATTTAGAAAACAACTGGGTATTAAGGATACGCAAATGCCTTTATATTTAGAAGAGATCATCAGTACATTATACGGTAGTGCATTTAAATATCTAAAAGGTAATCCAACTTCGGAAGAGCTAGCAACTTCAGATTTTCAGACTATTGAACAGTCTATGACAGAGGGACATCCTGGTTTTGTCGCTAATAATGGTCGTATCGGTTTCGACAGTAGTGATTATAGGTCGTATGCTCCCGAAGCTGGTAATTCCTTTTCCTTATTATGGCTAGCAGGTCATAAAAGTAAAGCAGTATATGCTGCTACAGAAGCGTTATCATATGATGTTTTGATACAACAAGAATTAGCTAGTGAAACAATAGAAAATTTTAAAGAAAGTATAAGAAATAAAGGTTTTGATCCGGATGACTATTTCTTTATTCCTATGCATCCATGGCAATGGTTTAATAAGTTGGCTAATATCTTTTCGCCAGAAATTGCTACCGGAAATTTAATATGCTTAGGGTATGGTCCAGATCAATACCTTGCTCAGCAATCTATCAGAACCTTATTTAATAGAACCAATCCTAAAAAATTCTATACTAAAACAGCACTTTCTATTTTAAACATGGGATTTATGCGTGGGCTTCCGCTATATTATCTAGGTACCGCACCTAAAATGGCAGTCTGGTTAGAAGCATTGCTTTATAATGACCCTTATATTCAGGAAACTGGTTTTAGGATGTTAAGTGAAATTGCATCTGTGAGCTATGTGAATCCTTATTTTGAAGAATTTGGGCCGCACAATGATTACAATAAGATGTTAGCTTCACTTTGGAGAGAAAGTCCTATTGCAAACATAACAGAAAAACAACAAGCCATGACTATGGCGGCGTTTCTGCACATAGACCATAATGGAGAAGCTTTATTACCAAAAATTATCAAAAAATCAGGTTTGACCGTTAAGGATTGGCTTCAAAAATATCTAGAAGCTTATTTAAGTCCATTATTACATTGCTTTTATCATTTTGATTTAGTGTTTATGCCTCATGGAGAGAATATTATTATGGTATTGGAAGATCAAGTACCAGTAAAATCTTTTTTAAAGGACATAACAGAAGAAGCTTGTATTCTAAATCCGGAAGTTAAATTACCGGATCATCTAAAACGGATGTATGCTCCCGTTCCTGAGGATGTGAAATTACTTTCGATTTTTACAGATATATTCGATGGTTTTTTCAGGTTTATGTCTCACATTCTAGTTGCACATACCAACTTTGAAGAAGAACAATTTTGGAAAATGGTTGCAGATGTTATTCAAGAATATCAGGATCGTTATCCAGAAAAAGAGGCAAAATTTAAGCAATATAATTTGTTTGCCCCAGAATTTCAATTGTCTTGTTTAAATAGATTACAACTAAACAATCATAAACAAATGATTGATTTAGATGATCCTGTAGCATTACTTCAGTTTGCTGGTAAACTAGAGAATCCCATTGCTGCTTTTAGAAAAGATTTAGTAGGTACAACTTCATAGTTAAACGAGCATTATGGAAAATACTGAAATCATACAAAGCATTGTTTTTTCGAGGACGATTGAAAATTTTGGAACCATACATCTACGCCATTTAGATTTTGATTCTGATATTACTACTATTCATAAATGGGTAACAAAAGAATATACTAGATATTGGGGCATGTTGGATAGCTCATTAGAAGAAGTACAATCAGAATATACAGCATTAGTTTCTAGAAAAGATTATGATGTTTTTGTAGGAATTTATAATGGAGCCCCCATCTTCTTGATGGAAAAATATAAAGCTTCAACAGATAGAATTGCTAAATACTATTCTGCTAGAGATACTGATTACGGGATGCACATTTTGGTAGCCCCATCAGAACATAAAATAACTGGATTTACATGGAATGTTTTTAGTACAGTACTCGAATATTTTTTTGGATTACCAGAGGTAGAAAGGATAGTAGTAGAACCAGATATTAGAAATGAAAAGATTCATACCCTTAATAAAAAAGCAGGATTTATATACCAAAAAGAAATCGAATTACCTGAAAAAATAGCGGGATTAGCTTTTTGTGAAACACTGGATTATAGAAAAGCAAAAAATGCGTTGCGAGAAAAAACAAAACTAATGACCAACTTAGATATATCAAATTCGTTGAAAGAGTCCTATGCTCATCTCAATCCATTGACTTGGGCAAGTGTAAATAGATCTCTTGTAAGCAAAGCAATTAGTGAGTTTTCACACGAATTGCTTTTTAAACCTCAACAAAAAACAAATAACCAAAAGTGGAATAAGTATGTCCTAATTGCAGATACTCCTGGAATTACCTATGAGTTTATCGCTCAGAGATATGCTTTGGATCATTGGTATATTGATGAAACTTCCATTGTTAAAAAAGTCAATGACATACCAGAACCAGTTGACGCTTTACAATTTATTATTGATTTTGTATACACTTTAGAAATACCAAAGCATTTACTTCCTGTGTATTTGGAAGAAATATCCAGTACATTATCAGGTGCGGCATATAAGAAAGTAAACAATTTATTTTCATCAGATGAGTTGGTAAATAGCTCCTTCCAGGATATAGAACACGCAATGACAGAAGGGCACCCTTGTTTTGTAGCAAATAACGGAAGAATAGGTTTCGATGGTCAGGATTATTTGCAATACGCCCCAGAAACGAATCAGCCTTTTAAAATATATTGGATAGCAGGTCATAAAAGTAAAACAACCTATACTTCGATCCATAAATTTGAATACAAATCTTTAATGCATAAAGAGTTAGGTGTACAGTTAATCGCAAAATTTAATACAAAATTAGAATCCTTGGGGTTAGATACCAGTTCGTATTTTTTTATTCCTGTACATCCCTGGCAGTGGAATAACAAGATACTGCAGGTATTTGCAGCAGATATTGCGAATCAAAATTTAGTATTCTTAGGAGAAGGGGAAGATTATTTCTCTGCGCAACAATCAATTAGAACACTTTATAATAAGAGTAATCCGGAAAAAATGTACACCAAAACAGCTTTGTCTATTCTGAATATGGGGTTTATGAGAGGACTTTCTCCTTCTTATATGAAGAGTACGCCCCACATTACGAGTTGGATTACAGAATTGTTGGATGAGGATGCCTATCTAAAGAAGAACGGTTTTACTATGTTAGGAGAAGTTGCTACTGTTGGTTTCCAGAATACTTTCTATGAAGTGCTAGGAAAAACCAATGCTCATAACAATATGTTATCTGCTTTATGGAGAGAAAGTCCACATACTAAAATAAAGAAGAATCAAGAATTAATGACGATGGCCGCATTGCTTCATGTCGATACAGAGGGTCATTCGTTAATGGGAGCATTGATCAATGCTTCTTCATGCGATGCCAAAAGCTGGATTCGAAAATATTTGAATGCATATCTAACGCCGTTATTGCATTGTTTTTATACCTATGGATTTGTTTTTATGCCACACGGAGAAAACATTATTATGGTTTTGGAAAATCATATTCCAGTAAAAATTCTAATGAAAGATATTACGGAAGAAGTGATTGTTTTTAATGAGGAATTAGAATTACCCGAAAAAGTAAAACGGTTATATACAGAAACTTCTGATACGATGAAAGTGTTATCGATTTTCACAGATGTTTTCGATTGTTTTTTTAGGTTTATGGCTCCGATTTTGGATAGAGATCTTGGTTATTCTGAGAATGATTTTTGGCAAGAAGTAGCGTTTTGTATTCATTCCTATCAATCAGAACATCCAGCATTACAATCGAAGTTTGATCGATATGATCTTTTCGTGCAGAAATTTGATAGATGTTGTCTGAACAGATTACAACTTAAGAATACTCAGCAAATGCTAAATCTTGCAGATCCCATGGCAAGCTTGATTCTAGAGGGAACGCTAGAAAATCCCATAGCTAAGTTTAAGAATACAAAATTGAATAATCGAAAGTCTGAACTTGTTGAAGACAATTAATATTACTAAAAATATCTTATGTCAACTATAAAACCAAATAGAATTTTAGCTATAGATTTTGGAAGAGGATTTAGTGTTATTGCTATGATAATGGTCCATACATTGTGGATTCATGCTAGTCAAGATGTGCAATCCGATACTTTTCTAGGACATTTTATTCATTTTGTTGGAAGAGGTACACCAGTTTTTTTAATAACTATGGGAGTATCTTTCATGGTATCAAGAAATCAAGATATAAAAAGTGCCCTAAAACGGGGGGTAATAATTCTGGGAGTTGCATATTTAATGAACTTTCTCAAGTTTTTAACACCCATACTTGTAGGATTAATGCCAGATAGTTTTATTGCGGCATATGGATGGGAAATGCCTTTGAATTTTGAAAAGTATGCATATCTATTATTAACCGGTGATATATTACAACTGGCAGGAGTTTCCTTACTCATATTAGCGTTTGTAAGATCTTATATAAAAAATAAGTTTATAATATTGATAATTGCCATTTTAATCGCATTTATATCTCCAGAGTTAAGAGGTGTTCAATCAGAAATATCTGGATTGAATTATATAACTCAATTGTTATGGAGTGATGCATATTGGGTGTATTTTCCTGTTTTCCCTTGGATATCATTTATTTTATTAGGGATGTTTTTTGGGAAATGGTATGTGGAGATGGAGTATAATCAAAATGAATTATTCAAACGCATGTTTATTATAGGTTTAGTATGTATTATGGCTGGAGCTCCATTAGTATTTACAAATGAAGAATATCATTTTAATGACTTTTTTCATTTGGGACCTGGAGGAGTGATTTACCTCGCTGGATGGAATTTTGCAGTATTGTCTATATTCCATTGGATGTTATCGACAACAAGAGATAATTTCTTATATCAAAGCTTCTATTATTGCAGCAAACATGTAACATCACTATATGTTATACAGTGGGTTTTGATTTGTTGGGGGATGGTAATTTTTGGTTTTCAAAGTAAAACTGAAATCGGTACAATGCTATTAATGCCTTTGTTTATAGGATTAACATTTGTAATTCATTTCTTGATAAATAAAATTAGAAATATCTACAGGTCCAATAGCATAATTCTTAAAAAAAGATTGCCTATAGAAAGTTAAGTTCATAAGATGAACTATGAAAAATAAAAAAATCACATTTTATAATAGTATTTTTCAAAGAGTTATATATCTCTATACTTTTTTGGTGTAATTCCTTCTATTTTCTTGAAAGCAGCTGTAAAATGGGTAGAGTTTTTATAACCAACCAGCTCTGATATTTCATAAATAGGCTTTTTACTATGCAATAATAGTTGTTTGGCTTTTTCCATTCTTAATTCAGTAGCATATTCAAAAATTGTTTTACCAAAAAGTACTTTAAATTCCTTTTTTAATACAAAATCGTTTAATCCAATCTGTCTTGATAATTGATGAATAGAATATTTAGTAGATAGATCAGAAGAAACCATGTGTTGTATTTGATATAATTTTTTTACTAAATTATCTGTTGGTAAACTGCTCGATGTTTTGGTTTCTTGCGATGAAGTTTCTAGTTTTAATGCGATCAATTCTAGTGTTTTGGATTCTAAAAATAATCGTTTCAATAAACCTTTTCGTTGATCAGTCAAAATTTCCGAAAGTATATCTTGAGTCTTGGAGCACAAGGGTTTTAAAAAATGACTTTGTAGTTGCAGTAAAGAATATTTCTCCGCAATATCATACTCTTCATTTAATTTGTGTCTTTTAATGAAGTCTATACTCATTCTAATTTTAACTTCTTTAAGCCGTTTTCGCTTACGATATGTAATACTACCTTTTATGTTTTCTAGATATAAGAGATAGCATTCCTGACTTTCATAAATTAAATCTTGGCTTACTCCTTCTATTTTAATTATCTGTTCTCCTTCGATCAGAAAAGACATTTCCAGAAAATCATCATAGAGAGTACCTTCAAGTAGCAGATTCTGCTTAAATAAAACATCGAAAATAGTGATAGACAACCCTTCGAACTGATGTGTTTGAAAATAACCTACACCAAACTGTTTCAGGAATTGAATTTTTTTTGAAAGGATACCACATTGTTCTTTAGATGCTATCAATTCTGTAACAGCTGATAAAGTGTTTATCTTTTTTAGATTTTGTATTTCGGTTTTAAGTGACGTCTTTTCGCGTCTTTTTTTATCCATAATGCGTCATTTTTCTCTTCTCTTAGACACTAATTTTGCACTTTAATTTTATTTAGACTAATTATAAATAATGAATTTGAAGTCGCTAAAATAAATAAAAAATTGTTACAGTCAGTGGTTATTTTAAAAAGAAAAAACAGCATCTTTTTGATGCTTTTGGTTACGCTCTTTTGTCAAAGTCAGGAGCTAATACAAGGGATTGTTATGGATCAAAATTCTAACCCAATACCCGAAGCGTCTATCAAGGTCGTTGGCCAAAAAAATATAGGGACGAGCAGTGATTTTGACGGTAAGTTTACACTTTCACTTCCCGAAGGAGTTTATACTCTAAAAACTAGTTTTGTAGGTTTCCATACAAAGCTTTCTCATATTACCGTAAATGGAGTTAATGAGCGATATGTTCGGATCATTCTCAATCAAAGTATAGAGGAGTTAAATGATGTTATTGTTAAAGGGAAAACAGCTGCTCAAAAGACTAAAGAAAGAGCATTTGAAGTAGAGGTTATTGAAACCAAAGGATTAAAAAATAGTAGTGTAGATATCAATGCTGTTTTAACAACAATACCAGGAGTAAATGTTAGACAAAGAGGAGGATTAGGGGCTGCTTTTGATTTCTCTTTAAATGGATTATCAGGGAAGCAAGTGAAGTTTTTTATAGATGGAATTCCAATCGAAAATTTCGGAAGCTCCTTAACGCTAAATAATTTCCCAGCTACGCTTATAGAACGAGCAGAAGTGTATAAAGGCGTAGTTCCGATACATTTAGGAGCAGATGCACTAGGCGGTGCAGTCAATATCATTACAAATCAACGTAAAAAAGACTTTCTAGATGTGTCTTATGATATAGGATCTTTTAATACACATCGTGCTACTATAAATGGACAATATTATAATAAAAAAGGTTGGATGTTTCAGGTATCCTCATTTTATAATTATTCGGATAACAATTATACCATTGATGATATTGAGGTAAGAGATGAATTAGGAAATGATACCGGCATCCGCAGAGATAATGTCGAGCGATTTCATGACGCTTATAATTCTCAAATGGTACGTGTGCAAACTGGATTAGTTGATAAATCATATGCTGATCGATTGATTATTGGTTTCACTGCGTCTGCTAATGAAAATGAAATTCAACATCCGATAGACCCACAAAACCCTTTTGGAGAAGTGTTTAGTGAGAATGATATTATTTCTGGATCTCTTGAGTTCGAAAAAAATAATCTGTTTAAAGAAAAACTGAAACTTAAAATTTATGGTTCTATAACCCAAAATAACGAAAGAGTAGTAGATACTTCGTCTCGAAAATATGATTGGTTTGGAAATTTTATAGAGCGTGGAGATCAAACATTAGGAGAATTTGAAGCTAGTAAAACACTATTCGAGTTTAAGGATAATCTACATTTGATTAATGCATTAGCTACCTATACTTTTGATGAGAATCATTTATTGAGTTTTAATTATACCAAAAATTATATTCGAAGAAAAGGAGAAGATGCTGCCAGAACAGGAAGAATTGCCTTTGAAGATCCTCATATTGTAAACAAAAATATATTAGGGCTTTCTTATGACCTCAAGCTATTAGATTCTAGATGGAATACTTCTGTTTTTTCTAAAGGATATTTATTGAACTCAGAAGGAATTGTAGAAGATGCATTTACCAATATAGAGGAAGATCGATTCACCAGAATCGAAAATACTTTTGAAGAATTGGGATATGGTTTTGCTACGACCTTCCTAATTCTTGACAATTTTCGAATTAAAGGATCCTTTGAAAGAACATTTAGGATTCCGGAAGGCTATGAAGTATTTGGAGATGGATTTTTATTGAAATCGAACCCGACCTTGTCCCCAGAGAAAAGTTATAATGCCAATCTTGGAGGGCTTTTCAATACAAATATTAATGGTTTCAAATTTCAGGTGGATACCAATGTATTTTTTAGAGAGTCCGAGAATTTTATAGCGATTAGATCGGAAGGAATTTTCTCCCGATACTATAATACAGCAGATGCCAGAAGTACAGGTGTAGAAGGAGAGATAAGAATGCTGTATAATAAGTTCTTTTTGGATGTTAATGCTACCTATCAAAATATTATTGATAGAAATGCCGGAGAAAATGCTGGTGTAGATTTTTTAAGAAACCAACGAATAGCGAATATTCCTTATCTATTTGGAAATGCCCGTATTGGAGGTGCATTCGAAAATATACTTTTCATAAAAGACCAATTGAACATTTCTTGGAATACATATTATGTTCATGACTATCCACTTACATCTTTTGTAGAAGGAAATCCAGAAGATAGAGATATTATACCAGGACAAGTTTCGCACAATCTAGAGCTGGGATATTCTTTTAATGATGGACGTTACAATATATCAGTTTTAGCCAGAAATATTACGGATGCGAAGGTCTATGACAATTTCGAAATTCAACAACCGGGAAGAGCTTTTTATGTAAAGCTTAGATACTATATATCAAATTAAAATAAATTTTAAACATCAAAAATCATATACAATGAAAACAATAAAAAGGATAAAAAATGTAATGTTATTTATAGCGATAACCACGGTGGTTATATCTTGTAGTAGTGATGATAATGGAGGGACACCTATAGATCCAGACCCGGATCCAATAGCTGTATCTAAATATGTGGTTGGATTCGAGGCATTTCCTGTTGGAGATGCAAGTCCTGTGGATTATATTTTAGAATTACCATCATTAGAATCTTTAACGACCGGTGAAATTTCGGTAGAAGGTCAAGGAATTCCATTGAAAGGTTGGAGATTTTTTCACGGAGTCGGTAATACGATATTTACTGCAGGATATTCTGATGATGACAAGTGTATTGCATATCAATTAAATGAAGAAGGTGAGCTAGAAGAAAAAGCAAATTTTGCGTTTCAATCTACCTTAGATAATTATGCAGCTTTAGATGAGAATACTCTGCTAGCAGTAGAATTAACGTATGGAGGACTTTCTGATAAACGTTTTCATATCGTAAATGCGGAAACTGGTTTATTAGAAAAAGTAGAAGAACATCCTGTAGATACAGATATGGGAGATGGTACGGCAGAAAATCCTGGATCAACTCCTTGGGTTACTGGGATGGTACTTAGAGATGGAAAATTATTTGTTTCTTATCATAAGTGGTTGGCAGACGGTTCTTTTGTCACTCCAGATGTGGATCGTGCTTATGTCGCGGTGTTTAGTTATCCAGATTTCGTATTAGAAAAAATAATCGAAGATGATAGAACCAGTCCGATCGGAGTAAACGGTCATAGCACAGGTATCGAACAGATAGAAAACGGTGATATTTATTCGTTCTCAACATCTGCATTAAGTGCTGGTTTTACGGCAGCTTCTAAACCTTCAGGAATTTTGAGAATTAACAATGGCGAAACAGAATTCGATTCTGATTACTTCTTTAATATAGAAGAAGCAACTAATGGAGGGAAGTTATTCTGGATGGATTATGTGGGTAATGGAAAAGCAATTGCAAGAATAATTGTAGATGATACGAATGGGGCAGGAGAATGGGGAGCGTTCTTTAAAAAAGACGTATTTAAAATGGTTGTGATTGATTTAGTAAATCAAACTGTTACTGATGTTGCTGGAATACCAACCCACGGTCATCGTTATACATCTCCTATGTTCGTAGAAGATGGCAAAGCATACATTAGTAGCTCTACGGATACCGAGACTTATGTGTATATCGTAGATCCTGAAACTGCTACTGCTACAAAAGGTGCTAAAGTTCTAGGATTAGGACTAAAAGGAATTTTTAAGATTAGTAATTAACTCAACTAGACTCTATTTAATGGGGTTCTGAAAAACTTCAAAACTTTTATGCTGATGCTTATACCCCCATTTGGAGCTCAGAATGGATCAAAGTCGAATTAATAAGTAATTGTACTTTATTTAGTGATTTTGTTCAAAATAAAAGGACTGAGTATTTGTTTTCAGGCCCCATGTATTTAATAAGCTATAAATGACAAAAAAAAGAAATAATAGTCGTAAAAGAATTTTACAACTTCATAAAATACTGGGATTAGTTACTGGTGTAGTACTTTTTATTGTTTCTATTACCGGTTGTTTATGGGTTTTTAAAGAAGAAATAGAGAGCTTCTATGATGACTATAAATATGTAACTGAGCAAGATCAAGAGTTCCTAAAAGCTTCTGTGATTAAAGAATTGACTGAGCAAGTTATTCCTGATAAGATTATTCACGGAGTTATCTACGGACAATCGGATGAAGCTGTTGAGGTTGTTTTTTATGAAGCGGAACCAGAGATATTTTATCAAAGTGTTTTTTTAAATCCCTATTCTGGAGAATTCATTAAGAGAATAGACAATGACGCAGGATTTTTTGGTTTTATATTAAAAGGACATCTACGATTATGGTTGCCAGCTGGTATTGGATCTAGAGTAGTATCCTATTCAGTATTAATATTTTTAATTATAATGATAAGCGGTCTTTTTCTTTGGTGGCCAAAAAACAAGAAGAATTGGCGTCAGCGATTAAAATTTGATTGGAATAGTAAAACTAGATGGAAACGTAAAAATTTTGATCTTCACACGGTAACGGGGTTTTATATTTCATCTTTTGGTTTGATACTGGCTTTTACAGGATGTGTGATGGCTTTTAATTGGTTCTATTTTATTGCTTACAAAGCGACAGGAGGAGATAAAGACCCTAGATTTGTAATTCCAGAGAGTGAACAAGTAGTAGTATCTACTACAATTTCTAATTTTGAATACGATAAATTGATTCCTATTCTGCAAAAAAAATATAAAGATGCGCATAGTTTTGAATTGCATTATCCAGAAAATGATTCTACTTCAATTCTTGTTGAGGTAAGCAATTCTAAAGGCCTATATTATAATATGGACTATCTATTTTTTGATCAAAATACATTAAAAGAAATAGAAACTCCCAGTATCTACGGTAAGTACAAAAACGCTGATTTTGCAGATAAAGTTATTCGAATGAATTATGATATTCATATCGGAGCAATAGGTGGAATAGTAGGTAAAATCATTGCTTTTTTAGTGAGTCTAATATGTGCTTCATTACCTGTAAGTGGAATTTTACTTTGGTATGGAAGAAAGTATAAAACACGAAAAGGAAATAAGATTGTTAAAGACCTCGTAGTTGTGAAATGATATTTGTCTACGATTTTTTATGCTTAATGTGCGCTGCGAGAAAATTTAATACATATTCTTATTTATAGATCAATTGGATGATGGTCATAAAAGTGTTATATTTAAATGACCCCTAGCAAGAAGTTTATTATCTCCAGAATATTGGTTGGTCTAAACACGCTTTTTATAGCACAACGTAAGACGGTCTTTACACATTAGGTTAAAAGCAAATGATTTAAGATGATATGGGATCTATACTTAATCAAGAATATAGGCTAAAGTTTCAAAAGAATATGCAGATTATTGCAGTCTCTTTTGATGGAGTCATAAAACAAACAGACGCAGTATTATTTGATTGGGAAGAAGGAAGCTCCATTTTTGATAAACATCCTTTTTTTGGAGTTTTAAAAGAATTACAGAAAAACCCGAATAGCATCGATAAGGAACACACTTTTCCTTGCATCCATTTTGAAGAATCATCCAATGTTAAAATATGCGATGTAACTGTAAGTTTTGAACCTACAGAAATACTAGTGGCTATTTTTGAATACACAAAAAAATACCAGGAGCTTACTAAGATTGTACAACAGAAGAAAGAGACTAAGATTATTAATAGAGAGTTAGAGCTAAAACATCAGTTTTTAGAGCAAAAAGAAGAATTTAAAAACAGTCTTATTGCCAATATCAATCATCAAATTAAAACACCTTTAACTGGTATTATTGGTTTCACTGAGCTTTTGGAAAAAACCAAACTAAGTTTTGATCAAGAAGAAATGCTTGGTATTATAAAAAGAGAAAGTAAATATCTGGAGTCTATTATTACGGATATGCTGGATGTTTCAAAAATTGAAGCAGGCACTTTAGAAATCAAAAAAGAAAGCTTTGATTTTACAAAACTTATAGATGAAATTAAAGAAAGATATACGCATTTAGCAAAAGAAAAAGATATTGATTTTGAAGTTTACCTGGATAAAAACTTACCACAAGAACTTATTGGTGATCCTATAAGGGTACAACAGATACTTCTTAATCTTCTTAATAATGCCTTTAGATACACAAAAGAAGGTAAGATAAGTCTTAAAGTAACCAGAAATTATAAAAAGCATAATAAACTTAGTGTTAACTTTACTGTATCGGATACAGGGGAGGGCATCTCTCAGGAAAACTTAGAATTCATATTTGATAGGTTTACCAGATTCCACGAGGACAAGCAGGTTACTGGAACTGGATTAGGTTTAACGATTGTTAAGAATTTAGTTGACCTGATGGATGGAACTATTAAAGTAATCAGCAATATCAATGAAGGGAGTTCATTTAGCCTTAATCTTCCTTTTAAAACCGAAATAGTAGACACTCAACATACAAAGAAAATTAAAAAATATAAGCTTCCAGAAATTGGTAGAAAATTTAGGGTTTTATTGGTTGAGGATAAACAGGTAAATCAATATTTAGTGATGAAATTATTAATTTCTCACGGAAGTTTTTTTGTCGATACTGCCACGAACGGTAAAGAAGCACTAAAATGTATTGAAAAAAAGAAATACGATATTATATTAATGGATCTTATGATGTCCCCAATGAATGGGTATACGGCTACTCGCAAGATCCGAAACAACTATAGTGATAAGGATGTATCACGAATCCCAATAATCGGATTTACTGCTCAGAATGCAAAGGGAGAAAGGGAAAAATGCCTTAGATCTGGTATGGACGACTTTATCAATAAACCGTTTATACAAGAAGATCTCCTTAACAAGATCTACAAGCACATATCTCGTAATATCGACTAACATAGATTCAGAAAAGGGTTTATTTATTTACGCTAACAAATGTTTAGCGAATACGCTATTAAATAATAATAGAGTGTAAAAAAAGATTTTTTATACATTAAAACTTCCTTTTTTTACACTCTATTCTTTATACTTAAATCAAAAATGGATAAGTATTTTTTTGTAATAAAGTAATAATCTATCGATGTATCGCGTTACTACTTGCCGCAGGCAATTGAGAAATAAATTTTTTAAATGCTTTTAGGTCTACGACCAAGATTCCGTAAAAAATTTTCATACTTGTGTGTTTTAAATTAAATAAAAAATTATTAGTATCACTGAATTAATAAACTGACAATCAATTAAGTTTAGAGATATTAAAAATTAAATATTTCTTTTTCGTTGAGGACGAAACTAGCTTGAACTACCTAGTATTCATATTTTTAGATTAAATTTAAAAATAAAAAATCGATGAAATACACTTTATCCGATAAAGTGCAGGTTTGTGTTTTTTTAGGAGGTGGTGTAAATGTAAATCATTGTAATATAATGATATAGGTTCTTTTGTTGTTGTAGGGCTTATTTATTGATACATTAATTTTAGAAATTCTTTACGTGTTGTAAGGAATTATAAAAATGAACTCACTGCCTTCTCCTGATACACTTTTTACGGATATGGAACCGCCACTCTGTTCAATTAGATCCTTACATAGAACAAGACCTAGCCCTGTACCCATTTCTCCTGATGTTCCGGTTTGCGTGTCCACCGTTCTATCTTTAAATAAATTCTCTAATGTTTCGCTACGCATTCCTATACCATTGTCTTTGATTGACACCTTAACAGAATCCATCAAAAACTCTGCATTTATAGTAATAATTCCTTCATCTAAGGTGTATTTAACAGCATTGGCAAGTAAGTTTCTAATTACAAAGGATAACATATTCTTGTCTGCATAAATAACATAATCAGGATCTATATTATTATGGAGGTTTAGTTTCTTCTTTTTAGTCCTTTCTTCAAATAAACTTAATACTTCCTGAGTAATTTCATAAACATCTACATTAGATTTGGTATCCTGCATATTTGCTAATTGAGATTTTGCCCAATACAGCAAATTATCTAATAGTGTTTGTACTTTATTTAGTTCTAGTCGGACAACACCCGTATATTCTCTTAATTCTTCTTCGCTAAGGATATGTTGATCGTCATCAAATAATTGTAAAAGCCCATCTAGTGTAGCCAACGGTGATCTAACATCATGAGATATAATTGAAAAAATATTATCCTTTAGTTTATTAAGTTTTTTAAGCTCTTCGTGTTGTTTCGAAATTAAAAGTGCTTGGTTTGCTATCTCATCATTATTTTTTTTAATTTTTAGATAAGCACCTTGTAGTTTTAAAGTAGCACTTACTCGTGCCATAAATTCAAGCTTGTCAAAAGGTTTTTTTAGATAATCATGGACACCTGCGTCAAAACTTTCCTTCATTGATACTGCATCGACCTTTACTGCAGAAATCATTATAAAAGGAATATCTTTTGTTTTAGCTGATTGTTTTAATGCTTTCAGCAATTCTAAACCATTCATTTCTGGCATCTCCCAGTCTGATAAAATTATATCAGGTGTAATTTTTTCTGCTAATCCAAGAGCTATTTTTCCATTAGGAGCAGAGTATATCTTTTTTCCTAATTCCATCTCTTTTAATAACAGACTTATGTATTTGATATTATCAGGTTGGTCATCTACGACCAATATAGAATATTCCATATAGGTATTTATACTATTGTCTTTACAACTAATTCCTTAAGATAAGAAAAAGCATTTTCATCAAAACTAGTAAGGGTTTCCATCATCATTTGCTTCCATCGTTTAATATTTTCTGTTTCTTCTAAATGATCAAAAATATCAAACCATTCGCCTGTTTCATAAATGGTTAAGGTATTAATTTTTTCTGTAAATGGATGAAACAAAATTAAGTCTTCTTCTTGAAATTTTAAAGTATATAGAGGACTCCTATAATTACTACTTTCAGTTTCCCCTATATTTTCAACTAAAATCTTATCCTCTAGTTTAGGAAGGTTGAAATAGAATGAACTCCCTTTGTCAATTTCTGATGTTACCCAGATAGTACCTTTATGAGCTTCTATAGCCATTTTACAGAAAGTAAGTCCTAAGCCAGTAGAACGAGTACCACCAGAATCTCTGGCTTCAGCTTGTGAGAATTTGGCAAAGATGGATTGTAGTTTAAGTACCGGTATTCCTGCTCCATAATCTTTAATACAAACAATGATTTCATCAGAATTGTTTTCATTTATGTCTCCTAAAATTTCGATTTCACTATCAGTAGGAGAAAATTTAATTGCATTAGACAATAGATTCACAAAAACACGCTCAATAATATGTCTATCCACATGTACGGTATATTCTTCTTTAATCGTATTATGGATTTGAATTCTTTTTTCATCGGCAAGAATCTTAACCTGCTTTAGGGCTTCAACTCCTATGCTTTTAAGATTGCTCTTCTCCAGGTCAAGTTTTACTTCGGCATTTTCGAACTTTTGAACTTCCAGCATATTTTCTATTAGGTGAAGCATTTTTTTACCTGATTTATTAATGCTTTCTAAATCTGTATTAGAAGAATGCTCTGAAGAGTAGCCTAAAATAGTCACTAATGGGTTTTTAAGATCATGAGCTAACATACCAGTAAACTCATTTTTAAATAGTTCTAACTTTTTTAATTGTTTATAAGCATCCTCTGTTTTTTCCTTTTCGCTTTTTAGGGCTATGTTTTTTTGATGTATAGTTATGGTTCTTTGTTCTACTTTTTCTTCTAATAACTTATTACGACGTTTGGCTTGATTTATTTTCATCCAATAATAAATATACCCGGATAATAAAAACACGAAAATAGCGATCCCTCTATAATACCAGTTCATGTACCAAGGGGCAGGAATGTATATAGAAACACTAGCGTATTGCGTATCCCATATTTGGTCGCTGTTGGTAGATTTTATTCTTAACTCATAATCTCCAGGAATCAAGTTGGTGAATTCTAAATACCTGTTTTTGCCTACAAAATTCCAGTCCTCATCCCTGCCAATAAGCTGATATGCATATCTAATATTAGCTGCTTTATCTGGATTCAGCGCTGCATATTCAATAGTTATGCGCTTTTTATACGGAATTTCTAATTTTTTAGGAGAAGTAGCTTGTGCACTATCTTCTATTTTGATATTTGTGAATGCAACTCTTGGGAAATTGCTTTGAGAACCTACATCTTTTGGATTGAAATAGGTTACGCCTTCCTTGCCTCCAAAATATAACGTTCCGTCATCTGTTTTGGCAAATGCCTCTAAATTATAATCATCGCTACCTAATCCATCAAGGGTAGTGTAATTGATAAAAGTTTCTTTAACCGGATCAAAACGGGATAGCCCGTTATTAGAGCTTATCCAATAATTTTGAAAAGTATCCAGTAACATACCCATGGTTGAGTTATTAGAGAGTCCATCTTTTTCGGTGTAGTTAAGAAATTTATTTTCCTTATAATAGAACTTATTGATTCCGCCTCCTAGTGTAGTAACCCAAAAGAAATCTTCATTAGTTACATCATAAATATGCAGTGTCTTATAATTATTTAGGCTGTATTCTTGTTCCGGATTGGGTAGAAATCTTTCAAATGTATTTGTAGTTTTATCATAAGCATTAAGACCACCGCCATAAGTGCAAATCCATATTAAACCATTTTTATCTTGATAAAAAGAAGTAATATGATCATCGCTTAGAGAGTTTGGGTCATTTTTATCATGAATTATAGACTTAAAATCATCCGTTTTTGGTTGATAAATATTGATTCCACCACCGTAGGTTCCAATCCATAATTCACCATCATTATCTTCAAATAAGGCTGTAATAATATTATGATTTAAACTATTAGTTTTTCCAGGTTTTGGCAAATAACGTTTGAAAACACCGGTTTTTTTATCAAACTTATTTAATCCACCTCCCCAGGTGCCAATCCACATAGTATTATTACTGTCTTCATAAATAATTCGCACCCAATCGTGACTTATTGTGTTTACATCCTCTTTATTGTGTTTATAGTGTTTAAATTGATTTGTTTTTGGATTATAGGAATTAAGTCCACCTCCAAAAGTACCAAACCAAAGGATATCTTGATGATCCAGATACATACAATACACGTTATCATCACTTAGTGTATTGTCGTTTTTGGGATTATGTTTTAATGTTCGAAAAGGAGTTGAAACTACTTTGTCAAATCCTTTGGTATAAAAACCAACATACAATACACCATTAGCTCCTGGAAATATGCTGCTTACATCATTGTCAAATAATGAATTAGGATTGTATGGGTCTTTTACATAATTAAAAAATCGATTTTCCTTATATGAAAAATAGGATAATCCTTCAGTAGCACTACCAACCCAGAGAACATCTTCAAATTTTGTGATCGTTTTTATTTTATCACCTGCTTTGTAGTTAAGACTGTCTGATTGATTTTTATAAAAAATAAAAGATCTATTAGCTTCATCATATCGTACTAAACCGTCTTTGTCAGTACCTATCCAGGTATTGCCTTTTTCATCAGAATATAGACTCCATATGACTTCGCTTAAAAAAGAGTCTGTTTGGAGAAAATGAACTACATCGGATCTGTCAGATGAAATTTTGAAAAGCCCTAAATTCTCTGTACCTATCCATAAATTATTATAAATATCTTCGGAAATAGCACTTATTTTGGCAGTATCAGGAATAAGATCAACCAAGTTAAATGTCTTATTTTCATCAGAAAATGTATAGAGTCCTTCCCCTTCTGATCCAATATAAAACCTCCCGTTTTTATCTTCAAAAAGAGCTTTGACGGCTAGCGTACTAGATGATTTTTTATTGTCTCGAATGAAGTAATTGATAAAGTTACCAGTCTTACGATTATATTTACTTAACCCGGCTTTTGTTCCAAACCAGAGGGTCTTATTTGTTTTTTCTAAAATTGTCCAAACTGAATTATCCGAAATCGAATTTTCATCGTTAAATTCATTTATGTAAGAAGTGAAATTATAACCATCAAAGCTGTTAATTCCTCCAAAATTTGCAATCCATAGGTAATCTTGAGAATCTTGATAAATGAAATTTACACTACTTTGATTAAGACCGTCTTGCTTTCCATAGTGAATGAATTTTTGAGATTTTTTTTGAGACGATATAGTTAAACTTGTAAGAAGTAGCATTACACACCAAATGTATTTTCTTACATCAATAATACCAAATACATAACTTTTTCCGAAATAAGGTATTTTCATTGTTGATGTTATATCGCTACTATATATCATACGATTCCTATATGTATATTCTTTTTTAATGACTCTCTAACTATGCACAGTATAGTTCTTTTTTTTTGAATATAATATATTAACGATAATTCTGCATAAAAAATAATAGAGACCTGTTTGGTGATAAAACCTTGATTATAAAGTTTAAAATAAGTTATTTTCTCCATTCTAGAAGCGAAATTGGGAGTTTATAAAATCAAATAAAGAAAAAGGATTAACGAATCTAATGTATATATCGGTTTTATAAATTAATAATACCTGAAGTTTTATGGCTATTTATCACTAAACATGAGGTGCAGCCGTAATTGATATTTTTCATTCGTTAAACAATTGATAATAAATAATTTAGTCAATTATAAATAATATGCACTTTATCCGAAAAAGTGGTTTTTTGACGAAGAAAAGTGTTTGGATATTTTGTTGGAATTGCCTTTTTAGGGTTTCGAATCTAATTTCGGACCAGAATTATAAACAATATTATTATATGAAGACTATTAAGAAAATTGCAATGATTTTGTTTTTTGTAAATTTTACCGTTCTACATTCTCAAAATGAGGAAATTTATTTTTCAGAAATAGGAACCTTAGAACAACTTGAAACAAAACAGCAGTATATACCTAAAGAAATTATTGTGTCCAAAGAATATACTCTGATGTACGCATTAGCGGAGTATAAATCCATGATTATACGTGCTAAAGAATTAACAGATAAACTGTCAGAAAATAATAATAGAATTCAAGATGGATCTATTACAAAAACACAAATCAAAAAGCGGAAAAAGGATTGGGTAGAGGCTAAACTTCTAAATTTCAGATTAGATGATTATACTTCAATGTATAACAAAGTAAATTATCCTATACTAGAATATCTGAGTATTGAAGTTTTAAATGATTATCACGGTTTTTCAGAAATTTTCACTAATTCTACTCAATATGCTGGTTTCTAAAAAATAATATCCTAGTCTAGTAAAATACAGCCCTTTTTTTCTCTCTTAAAACCTACATTAAATGAACGATATTGTTACCTGCTCATTATTAATTGATGATGATATAGCAACGAATTTCTATAACAAACATATGCTATTGAAGCACAAAGCTTTTAAAAATGTAAAAGTAGTTCGAGAAGCAAAAAATGCCCTAGAGTATCTAAAGAATTTGAATAATAAACTACATGTAAAACCAGAATTAATTTTTTTAGATATCAATATGCCTTTTATGAATGGTTGGGATTTTTTGGATGAATTTGCAAATTTAGAAAAAGATGTAATCCAGGATATAAAAATAATAATGCTTTCTACTTCTAATGATCCTAACGATATAGAAAAAGCCCTAAAAAATGAATTGATCTATGACTTTATTAATAAACCGTTATCAAATGATGTTATTGATCAAATCATAGAAAAACACTTTTCATACAAAATTGCGAGGTAAACTTAATTTTAAACTATATATCCCCTAGAAACTTATGAAAAAACTAAAATTTTTACTTGTTGATGATAGCCCATCTACCAACTTTTTTAATAAAGTAATCATAGAAAAAAATTCTATATCAGAAGAAATACAAATTGCTAAGAATGGAGAAGAGGCTTTGCAAATTTTGAATTCTTTTTATATTCCTGATCTAATCCTATTGGATATTAATATGCCTATAATGGATGGATGGGAGTTTTTAGAGGGATTTAGTAAGCTACAAAAGCAATATAAGGATGTTATGATCATTTTAATGATTGGAGCGGAATTATCCGAAGAAAAGAAAGATCTAATTAGTACTATTCCTAATATAAAAGGAAGTATTGGGAAAATGCTTACTAACAATATTGTAATGGATTTAGCTGCTAAGTATCAAGAAAACTCTATAGTTAACAAATGTGAAGTATGTTGATGTATGATTTGACCAAGTTTGGAACAATTGGAAAGTACGTTCGATAGAAGCGAAAGTCTTTAGATGTTAGTTTATAGTATATATATTAAGAGTATGGACATTGTTAAAACAAAAAAGGTGACCCTATTATAGGTCACCTTTCTGCATAACTCAAATGTGAGTCTTATTTATCTAAAACCAGTTCTGGTTCTTTGGTACTTGTTTTAATTTCGAATTGATTACTGGTGTTTTTCTCACCACCAGCTTTTAAAGCTTTTTCCCCTGCAAAGAAGGTTTTATGATCATCTCCCAGGTCAGAACCTGCCATACGTTGGTGTTTTACACAAGATACACCTTTTCGTATTTCTTGACGTTGAACAGAATCTACATACGCTAACATTCCCTCGTCACCAAAATAACCTTCTACAAGATCATTCATATGTAATGCGGTAGTGTGATATGTTGGTAATGTAATCAGGTGATGAAACACGCCAGCATCACGAGATGCCTCTGCTTGGAACATTCTAATCATTTCATCAGCTCGGTTTGATAATTCGGTACCATCATATTTAGCATCCATAAGTTTAGAACGGTTATAGGCAGATGTATCTTCACCTTGTTCTACCATAAGATCGAATGCTTGTTGGCGGAAGTTAATTGTCCAATTGAAAGATGGAGAATTGTTATATACCAATTTTGCATTAGGCACCTTTTCTTTTACGCGATTTACCATATGTGCAATTTGCTTCACATTTGGGGTTGGAGTTTCTATCCATAATAAATCTGCACCATTCTCTAAACTTGTAATACAGTCTAATACTACACGATCAATATTAGAGCCTTCTTTAAATTTATACAAACCGTTTGGCATTCTAGAAGGGCGAACTAATTTACCATCGCGCTTAAATAATACATCATTTTCATTCACCCCATCTATAAGAACTTCTTCTGCTTCCACAAAATCCATATACTGCGATGCTAAGTCGCCTTCCTCTTGAGATACTGGTAGTTTTTGTGTTAAACCAGCACCTTCAGAATCTGTTCTGGCAACAATTACACCTTCTTCTACGCCTAGCTCTAAGAAAGCATATCGAAGCGCATTTAGCTTCGCGATAAAATCTTCATGTGGCACGGTTACTTTACCATCCTGATGACCACATTGCTTAGCATCGGATACTTGATTTTCGATCTGAAGAGCACAAGCACCAGCTTCAATCATTTTTTTAGCTAAAAGATATGTAGCTTCTTCGTTACCAAAACCTGCGTCAATATCAGCAATGATAGGTACAACGTGGGTTTCAAAATTATCGATCTCTGCCTGAACATCTTCTCCAGCATCCAGACGACGAAATAGGTCATTCAGTTCTACGGCATCAGCCTGACGTAAAAAGGTATATATTTCTTCAATTAACTTAGGAACTGAAGTTTTTTCGTGCATGGATTGATCTGGTAAAGGCCCTAACTCAGAGCGTAAAGCAGCTACCATCCAACCGGAAAGGTATAAGTATGTTTTATCGGTTGTGCCTTTATGCTTTTTTACCGCGATCATTTTTTGTTGGGCAACAAAACCGTGCCAGCAACCTAATGATTGTGTGTAATTTACGCTATTGACATCATATGCGGCCATATCTTTTCGCATGATAGCCGCAGTATATTTAGCGATATCTAGTCCGGTTTTAAATCTATTTTGTACAGCAATACGTGCAGCATTTTCTGGGCTTATGGTTGCCCAGGTATTTCCGTATTTCGTTTTTAATGTACGTACTGTATCAAGTGCCGAATTATAAGTAGTCATAATGTAATGTTTTATATTTTATTTTAAGGATAAAGTCTTTATTTAGAGTTGTTTGGTTTTTGTGGGCTGTAGACGTACGAATTGTAGTCAATCGTGTTATTAATAGCCCAATTGGTAACCAGTGTTTTAGTTTTTACTTGAGATTTCATCTTCTTAGATTTTTGTTTTATTAATAATTCGAATTCCAATTGCTACATAGTAGCATCTACCAGATTCTTCTTTTTTGTAATATGATTTACTAACTGTTATCATAAATTAATTACAGGACAATATTATAAAAAAGTTTTTGATAAAAAAAGCGAACGTTCGCTAAAATTAATAAAAAAATAAAAAAGATTGTTTCCGCAAGAAAACGTTTTAATCGTTTTAGTCTAAATAGAAAAAAGAATTTTATTTATATAAAACATTAAATATCAATAATTTACATTTGTTTTTTTATGTGTTTTTTATTTTGAAGATATCTGTTTTTTTTTGATTATTTTTTAATAAATTATTTTAAGAGATGTAAAAAATCCTGTAAAAAAGTATTCACAGGATTAGTTTATTCTAAAAAAATCTAATTTGTTAAAGATTCAATCACCTATCCCGATGTAACATTTTTCGTATTTCTGTCTGAATTGATTTTAATTGTTTTAGAAGAGTTTCATTCTCCATATAATGCAATAAAAAATCAATTTGTCTAATCTCAATATTTATATAACGAGGACTGTATAATAGTTGAAATACGTTTTGATAGGTTTTTATAATATCTATTTTAGGATCAACCTTGAAATCATTATTCAGTAACATCAAACTATATTGAGTTTCTGTGATACCTATTTGAATCGATACATCAAAATTTACAGTATTCATATTTCGTAATTTATCTTGTAATTGTAATAGATAATCTTTTACGTTACTTACTTGCTGAAGCGTTTTAATATTGCTTAATCGATCAATAAGTGTTTTGTTTTTTCTTAGTTCTAAAATATAACCTAAGAAAATTAAATTGGTAATGGCATCAAGATAATCGCCATCGTCAATATCACCAGAAGCCATTTCAAAAGCTTCCGTATATAATGAAAAAGCCTTTTCTAAGGATTCTATTTGTTTTTTGGGAGTATCCTTAAAAAGTAAAGAAGCCATTTTAAAAGAATTAGCTACAATGTTTAACCGTTTTGGATTACGCCCAAGCAGGCATAATTTTTTTATTTCATTTAAATCGCCTTCGACACTCTCCGAGGTCAGATGATACGATTTTATGGTACAATAGTGCTGAAGCGCACGAATAGAAAAATTTCCATTGGGTATTAAAAACAACTCTTTAAATTTTGAAAGCGCTATGTTTTCCATTCCCAATTCGTCATAAATCAAAGCTTCTTTCTCTATAACTACTGCATCCAGTAGATCTGCTTTACGGGCTTTATGGAGATAGTTATCTAGTTTTTCTAATGTTACAGACGTATGATGTTCTTGGTCTCTTATGGCTACTAGCAAATTATCCATATCTGTATGAATCTGGTCTGAGATTACGTATTCTAATCCTTCGTGTTGACTACCTTGATTATTATTGAACTTATAAAATGGATTTCCATAACATTGATAAGCCCCCCAAGTATTGGTCGTTGAGTGATTCTGATAACAACTCATGCGGGCTTTCTGAACGGATTGACCAAAATTATACCCCATAAACATATTGTTGTAAAATGTTTCAGCAAAAGTTTTTGCTGCTGCATCATTAACTGCCCATCCGGAGATTACGATTGCTTTAACACCCATTTCGATAAGTTGTGTTCCCACGTCTGCGGCTAAACTATATCTGGATTTATAATACTTGTCATCCTCTGCATTCAACGCTCCAGAGTAGCAACAGTTTATAAATACAAACTCTGGGACTGTACTGAGTTGTTTTATCATTCCAGGATCAATAAATAGATTGCCACCTATAGCTATTCCTACTTCTCCTTTTTCTGGATGATAAACACCGTGACCTGCAAAATGGAGCATTTTGTATTCATGATTAAATAATTCTTTTAAAATATCCGAAGCTTCCATACGTATTACCGGGTTGGGTTTATAACTATTAAACCTCATGCGATCAACAACCCATTCTGCTTCTATTTTTGCAGCCATAAGGGGTTTTAAGTCATCCCTATTGTATAATGGATCCCCAACGACTAACACATTGTTGTTATTTAGTTTTGCGTTTTCGACTTGATAACTATCTTTAGTAATTAACTGTCTAATAAAACCTGCCATTACGGAAGCTGGCATTTTATCGATATAACTATCATGTAATAATTCCCAGGGAATCTGCGCAGCACATTTATCTAGCTTTACTACCATACTATTTTGATCCCTGAATATATTCTTAAAATCATTAGGAATCAGCATTTCGAAAAGGGTCTTTGATAACTTTTTATTCCATGAAGATTCTAATATATCTTTATCCAGGAGATGCTTTACGAGGCGAATTCCAATTCCTGTGGTCTTTTTTTCGACTCGAGCTTGATTGTTACTTGTGGATACTTCTAGTCTATTTCCCCCCACACATGCAATATGCAAGTTGGACCATCTGGTATATTGATCTTCTTCTATTAAATGACGTCTTTTTGCTCCAGGTACTCGTATGATTTTGGGATTTAGCTTAAACTTAATTCGTTCATCTTGTTTTTGAATTCGATTTAAACAAAAATATGCCTGACTAGAGAGTGATTGATAGTAGTTCACGATCTCTACATTTTCAATAGGCCTCAAACCGTGATTGGTTTTTTTGATGTAATTATTTGCTTGAGTTACTCCAAGAAGAATTCCTTTGATCGATTGTTCTATCGAAAGTTTACCGTATCCAATACCGATCATTACAAAAGAAAGTCCTTTAGAATACTGCTTTGCTCTGGGCAGCGTGTAATTATCTCTCATGAACATGGCATATTTTCTGACGGCAAGATTTACAGTTTTTGCTAAAAGAAAAGAAGTGAGTTCATCAGGCACACCTAATCCACAAATAACTGCTCCTTTAGGTTTTGTCAGAAGATTAAAAAACACTTCGCTTTCACCAATTTTACCAGGATAATAACCAATTCCCATCCTCTGAGAAAGTCTACCTCCCAGATAACTATCCAACGCTTTTTCCGCACTTAAAATCAAGTCCATAAAAAAGTGTCCTACCATAACAGGAAATGATGATGCTTTTAAATCTCCGTGTATGACATCTACTCTTAATTCACTAGGTTCGATTTTACGGGTTACTTTTCTGCCTCCAAAGATGGTATTGAATACTTCATCAGAGTCAAATAGTGGAACTGGGTATTCTTCTCCTTCGGTAATAATTTCTTCACTTCTAAGAGAGGATTCTGTAGTCATTAATGCTGTAGTACTTCCTGTTTCTAAAATATCTCCAACCCCTTTAAATACCTCTTCTTCATCGGCAAGACTGCCGTGAGTTGCATTAGCATAATAAAGATTTTTACTTCCGATAAGTGGTTTTGGAATTCCGGTATCCCAGGTTACGCTTCCGTCTCCTCTCGAGGTAGATTTATAGATAAGTTTCTTTTTACTCGAAAAAGTTCTGTTTCCTAATCTATAATCAAATACAGTGCGATCATCCTTACCACAGATATAATAAATGTTTTTAAAGAAGTCATCTTTACTATAAATCTCTTGTAAAAAAGATAATACTTCGTCTCTGTATTTTTCGAAGTGATGGAGTGATGGTTGATTGTTTTTGGGGTTAGGCATAGTATCTATTTTGGCATCTTCTTTTAGTTCTTCCCAAAACTTTGACTGCCAAAAAGGGCGATTTTCTGTGGATTCAATAGGTAGTAACTCAAATACTCCTTTGTATTTCCAAAATATACGTAGTAATTCTTTTCTATTATGTTTAAAATCTAACATGGCAAGTTGCTTAACTCTACCACTATGTCCAGTAAGAACTTCCATGATTAAATAAGAACCTAACCAGGGCGTTCCGAGCATAATAAATTTGTTTTGATTATTTTTTTGATAATCTTTCCAGAATTCTAGGTGTTGCATCATGCATTGTCTCACAACAAGACCGCCCATAGAATGCGCCACGATATGAACATTTAACTCTTTTGAAGCGTTAGAAACCTCATCTATAATTTTTTTTAGTTCATCGGCTGCTTTAGATATCGAAAGACGCCAATCGAACTCTAGCGTAACAACATCATATTTGGTATTTAAGTATTGTGCAAAATCGTCATAATATTTCTCAATAACTCCAGAAGGTCTTATGTCGTCATTACTAATGTTTAATTGAGTTGCTATTGCTCCATTTTTTATTTTTTTAAACTGTATCCATAGTTCTTCCTCACCTTCAGCAAGTGCAGATCCCATAATACCAGGAATAATGATAACGACATCTCTTTCATAAGTGGTAGGTTTATAGCTAACACTTTTCATGGAGAACCACTTCAGTAAAACGCCTCGATCTCCTTCTACATGTATCTTTTTCTTAAATAATGAAGTATATGTTTTTTCAGAAACAGACAAAGCTTCTACTATTGCCTGAGAAGTGTCAGGATTCGAAAAATATTTAAAATGATTGGTATCACTATTTTGAGATTCATAAATAAACATTCCTTGATTACGCTGAATACCATGATACATGCGTTGTGTGTCTACTACCAAATCATTAGGCGAAAAATAAAATAAATTGGCTAAAATGACTTTCAAAGACTCAAAATTGAATCCACCAACCTCAGCGTCTCCTGCTATACAATACAATTCACTCTGAACCTTAGTGATTCCGCTGTTCATCATTTGCTGAAAAGCCGATTCTGGCATCATACTATTAAGTCCTGGCAATACATCGGGATCTTCTTTTTGGGCGAGTAATTCTAAAAGAAAGGATTTAACAATTCCATATAGAGGGTTATTAATTCCTAAACCTAAGGATATAGCATTCAGTAATAAATTAAAAAAATGATCTACCCTGCGAGATAAGATTGTGGTACCGCTAGATGGCGAAGCTACTCTCACCACTTTGTTTACATAGAGGCGATGCGCCTCAGCTTTTTTATTAATTTCTGCTATGGTTTTGGTTAGGGATTTATTGTTTTTTCTAACAATGTTAAGTTCTTCCTCATTAAATCCAATAGTACCATTAGATCGATTGCGATAATCACATTTTGCCAAAATATCAGCAACCAGACCTCCTCTAGAATGACTTAGTATGTCTATTTCGCAGTTTTTAGGAGTGTTATTAAGAAAAGTCAAAGCGTTATCTAACGGGCTTTTAGAAAGCGTCTCATGTTCTAAGGCTATAATTCTATCTTTGTATATTCCTACCAATTCTTGCCAAACTCCATTTCCTATAAGTTCTCCAAACGCTTGTTGAGACGTGGACAGTGTTCCATGTAGTAACAATAGATATTTGCCGTTTTTATGATCTTCTATATCATAAGGTCTACGCTCCATATTGGCATCCAGATAATAAAGACCAGGTTCGGGCTGCACTTTTTTGTCATATTGCGCTCCTAGTACTTTTATTGCTGTTGCAGCTGTGTTTTTTGGTTTGAAAACACTGAATAGCTTAATAGCGGCTTGTTTTATGCTTCCTCTTGAAGTTTCTTTGGATAGTATAAAAGGTTCGAATACATAATCTTCTTTTCCCGCAGAACGACTTGACTGTGTTTTTGTATCATAGATTTCCTGAATATCTTCTAGATGACCGATCCACTCTGTTTTATCCGTAAACTGAATTGCTAATACATCTGTATCGTCAACATCAATCTTGATAGCTTCATTACTTGAACGAGTAGCTGATACTTCTATACAATTTCCTAATTCGTATGTTCCTTTTAGATGCTCAGGTAATAAATGAGACATCTTATTTGTATCTATTTTTTTTCCGAAGAGTTTTGCCGTTTTTGTCATAATACAGAAGTTGTCATTATAATCTTTGTTTAAATCGATACTATCGAAATACTATCTTGACTGGGGTAGTTGTAAACAGGGTAGATTCTTCGTCATCCGAGAATTTCTAAGCAATTATTAATCCCATAATGTTGTTTTTTTAAATGGATAGAAATAAAAAAACCGTTTTCAAATCTGATGTTTAAAAACGAGGTAATCTTACTAAGATGATAGGTGGTACACGCTAAGTATTATAAAATTAATTAAAATAAGTTAAGAGTCTACAGTTTAATTGTAAAAATTCCCTTAAATTAATTTTTTAAATAACTGATAATCAATTACTAATTAAGCTGATAAGATGTGGTGTTAGAAAATATGTGATGGTTCTTACTAAACGTTAACATCACATCTTACTACTTAGTGTTTTTTGTTTATGGAGTATCTTCTCCTTCACCTACAGGTTCCTTGCCAGTACTAAGAGATCCCCATTTTAGTGTAGTATGAAACTTCACATATACAGGATCTTCGTTTCTTAGAGTATCAAGTAATGTTTCCATCTCAGCTTCGTGGAAATATATATTAAGAATTCCGTTGGCGTGCTGTACATTTTGAGGTAATACTTGCCCGTCCTTTATGATTCCAAAATACCCCAAATATTTGTTACTTGGATCATATAGATATAAGAAGCCTACTTGTTTTCCTCCAGAATAATTACTAATAATTAGGGTGCTATAATCTTTAATTTTGTGTGAAACTACCATTTTGTTTGGTTTAAAAGTTAAATTTTGTGTAGTCACAAAAGTAAACCTTGCTATGGAGTGATGAAAGAGTTAAAAAACTGATTGTTAAGGGGTTGTTTCCCCTTAAGGTGTTTTGTAGGATTGCAATTATTCAATCCAATATGCAAAAGACGAAACTAGTAGCGAATATTCTAATATTTTCTGAATATTATGTGTTGTAAGACATAGATAGTAAGATTGGTTTTGTAATAATGATTGTGTTTAGAATCGTTCGTTCTATTCGTAAAATCTATTCCTGTTTCTGAAGGATCACTTTAACTTTTTTTTTTTAAATGCTTCAGAATAAATGCCATGTCAATATCCTTTTTTGCGATCCATTCGTCTAAAGTGGGATACAATGCGAAATCTGGAATTGCGCCTCTTCCAAAATTCTTTTTTGAGTCTACTGCAGTAGTATATTTTTGTAAAGGTATGGTGATCGACATATTACCGTGTATTGGAATTTCAGGCATCATTCCGCTGGTGTTTCCCTGAAATCCACCCCCTGTTTCTTGTCCCACTATTTTAGCAATATTATTTTCTGCAAGAATTGCTACAAAGTCACTACAGGAGGACATACATAAACCGTTGGTTATGATATAGACATCTCCTTCATAGTTGTTCTTAGCGGGATTTTGAGTCTCATAGTAATCAAATTCATTGGTTTGCTTGGCTTTTTGCCAATGGTATGTGTCACCAACTTTTATAGGTTTCTTATAAAAAAGCCGGTTGACTCCTGTTATTTGCTCAGCTGTATGTTCTGTTACTTCTATCTTTTCCCAATATCTAAAAGGTTTATTAAAAAAATGACTTGCTAAAAAAACAGCGTTACCATCTGTTCCACCAGCATTATATCTTAGATCAATAACCAATTTGTTGATTTCCTGATCTTTTAAGTTTTTAAAAGATTTTTTTATAAATTTCCTGAAGTTCTGACCATTTTTCTTTATCGTAGTTTTGGCAAAAGATCCTATTTTTAAAAATGCAACATCATTTTTAATTTCTAAATGTAATTGTTCTTCATCCGAACCTTCTTGCGATAGAAATGAAGGAAAAGTTTCCTTATCAACACCATCCAGTTGAAACGTTTTAATTTTATCATTAATTTTCACCTGAATGTTAAAAGAAGTCTCACATTCAATCATACTTTGATACCAATATGAGAAACGATGATTTAATAAAAGTATTTTTAATGTTTCATTGTTACCATCAGAGGGGATTGCGTTTAATAATGTTTCTAATATTTCATAGCTTGATTTACCATTAATAGTAATGAGTTCACTTTTTATGGGCAATTCTTTATTGTTCGAAAGGTTTTCAGTAATGAAAATCCTTTTATTCTTAGTTATGAATATGTTTATAGGAAGTAGTTTGTAAGTTTCATCTAAATACGTATGGTAGTTTTCTGATAAATTTACCGAAGTGTGAAGACAACCAATCTGAGCGAATAAAGGCTTGAGTTTTCTATAATATGCGATAGATGTTAAGGAATCTGTTATTGTGCTTACAGTAGCGTCAATAATACTATCAAAAGATTCTTTAGTTGTATATCTATAGAATCCAGGATGACCTTTTTCTACACCTGTCATAAGTTCTTTTGTCCAAACTTTTAGGCTATCAGCAGAAAACTTTTCTAGAGGGTCAAAGAATGTTTCTTCTTGCGCATTGCTATTTACTATAATGAATACATTAAGTAAGATTAGGATTATAAGTTTTTTGTTTTCCATATAGATAAACCTCTACAAATAAGATAATATAGAGACACAACTTCTAATAAGATTGTTGCAAACAGTTACTCTATTTTGAAAATCATATTGTAGATTTCAACATGTGATTAAGAATTATATTAATGAAAAACCACCCAATAAGAAAAATTGAGTGGTTGTCATATTAATATTTTTAGTATTTAATTTTATCGGTGCATACTATCCAAAATTTCCATGACTTCTACTTTTTTACGAACAGAAACAGGTACGTTTTCACCATTTTTAAGCATAAGATAACCACCATCGGCTTTTATAAAAGCGCTGATGCATTGTAAGTTGATCAAATGGCTTTGGTGAACTCGCAAGAACTGATAATTTTTAAGCATGTCTGCAAAATATTTCAATGTCTTAGTTACAAAAACTTTTTGTCCATCTTGTAGATAAAAGATGGTGTTGTTGCTATCAGACTCACAACGAACAATATCATCAAGGCTTACTATAATGATTTTATCCAAAGTGTGTAAGGATATTTTGTCAGGCTTTTGTTCTGGAGCAGATAAAGTGTCTTTAAGTATATCCAGACGTTCCTTATTGGGTTGGATTTGTTGTTTCGCTTTATCAACGGCTTGTGCCAATTCTTCGTTAGAATATGGTTTCAAGACATAATCTATGGCAGCAAACTTAAAAGCTCTGATTGCATATTCATCACTGGCAGTAACAAAAATGATTTTGGATTTTAATTCAGGAAATATTTCTAATACATCAAATCCAGTTCCATCACCAAGCATAATGTCCAGAAATAATATATCCGGTTCATTAGTTCGTAAAGCCTTCGCTGCTTCTACTACACTTCGAGCAGTATCAATAATCTTTATTTCGGGATGATTGGTTTCCAGATCACTTTTTAAAAGTTGAAGAGCATCTGGCATATCTTCTACAATAATAGCTGTTAGCATAGTGGTTATTAATAGTCTGTTAATAATGGTATTCTGAACGATATTTCGGTTCCGGCTACCGATGCATCTTCTTCTAGAATTTCTTTTATCTGTAGCGCATCTTTTCCTGAGATTGATTCTAATCTTTCTCTAGTTACCGTCAGAGCCATGGATTGGTGATCAGTTTTGGTCTTTGCTTTTTGAGATTGAAAAATACCCAATCCATTATCTAATATTTTACAATGTAAGAATTCTTCATCAGTATCAAAAAATACTTTTAATTTTCCATCTCTGTTTCCTTTCAGGATACCATGTCGTATTGCGTTTTCTACAAAAGGTTGAATAAGCATCGGTGGGATTAAAACTTCTTCTGGATCAAATTCTGAGTCTATAGAAATTGTATACTCAAAAGGCTTATTAGCCATTAGTTTTTCTACTTCTATATAATGTTTTAGTGTCTTCATTTCCTGATCAAGTGTAATGTGATCTTTTCTGGAATTATATAGAGTTTCTCTAAGAAGTGTAGCAAAAGTATTAATGGTACTGTTCATTTTAGTTGGGTTACTCGTTCCCATAGCTTTGATACCATTTAGAACATTAAAAATAAAATGAGGATTCATTTGTAGACGCAATGCTTTTTGTTCTAAAGAGAGTAAATGGTTCTGCATTTGTAGCTTCTCCCGTTCTTCGGTATTTTTTCTTTTTTCTTTTCTGATATATAACAAGGTAATAATTGTCAATACCAAAAGTAAAATTCCAAGCATGGCGAGTTGAAACCAAAACTTTTCATAAATAGGACTATCGATAAATATTTTGAAAGTAATAGGTTGGCTTTCTTCCCATCGATAATTTCTGGATTGAGCAGAGAAAGAATGTGCTCCATAAGCCAAACCTGCCAGATTTTGTTTTTTTTCTGATGACCAAGGACTCCAGGCAGTATTATTCAGCTTATAACGATACTCTATATCGTTAGGATGATCTAAATCAATGGTTTTATAACTAAAGGATAGTTCCGTTTGTTCTGGAGATAATTGTAATACATTATCATTTTTAGCCCATATATCTGGATTGATAGAATCTAGTGTCTGATAGGCTATTTCTACATTTTCGAAATGTACTTCAGGTTTAATGGTGGCTTTACCAATCTCTCCTGGTTCATATTTAGTTAATCCATAAATGGCACCAAACCATAAGTTTCCTTCTGTGTCTTTTGTAATCGCATTAAGACATGTTTCGATTCCTAAAAAACCATCATTTCTTCCAAAATGAAGTACATCTTTGATTTGATTCAGAAGATTAATCTCTATGCGATCCACACCACGTTCGGTTCCAACCCATAGATTCTCTTCGTCATCAAAAATCATTTGATATATATTGTTAGAATATAAATTCTTTTCCCCATTTAATTTTTTGAAAGAAAGATCTCCTTCTAAACTGCTCCACCATATTCCTTGTCCCGCGGTTCCGAGGTACAGTTTGTTATTTTTAAAAACAAAAGAATTAATTGCAATTTTTTGGTCAAGAACATTGCGATGATGTGTGACTTTATTCTTTTTAATAAATCCAATACTTCCATTTTCTGTAGAATACCATATTCTGCCTTTTCCGTCAGAAGCCATATGTTTGATCTCCAGATCTTTTATCCCTCGTTTTTTAGAGAATCTTCGTACAGATCTTACTTTATGTTTTTTATAATCATATATAAATCTTGTAATTCCAGAAGAATAGGTAGCCGCCCAAACAGTGTCATTAGAGATATGTATTGATCTCACCCAGTCTCCAGATAGCCCGCGTTTTTTGTTGATGATATAGTTCTTAATTACTTTTTTAGAAATCGTATCTTTTGTAGGGTTTCTAGATCTTTTGTTAGTAACTATAACACTATCTTTAACCTTAATTTCTTTTAATAAAAGACCTTTTCCTTCTGTACCTGCCCAAACATTCCCTCTGTTATCACTAGTAATGCTTTTGATTTTTATATCAGATAATCTTTTATCTTGTTTGATTTGATGTATTCCTGTACTATCTATTCGTATAAGTCCTGACTCTGAATTAGAGGCCCAAATTTCGTCATTGAATGTATGAACCGCGTATACTCGATTTCCCTTTAATCCGGTATCTTGATTGTAGTGTGTAAAGTTGTTTTGAGAATATTTATAAAACCCTCCTCCTGATGTGGCAATCCATATGTTAGATTGACGGTCTAAAATACTTTTTCTAATATTAGAAACTGCTAAGCCGTTTTTGCGGTTTATTTTTTTCTTTAATCTATAATTAGTAGCATCCAATATGGTGATTCCATCATTGTTGGTAGAAAACCATAATTCTGTATCTAGAATGGCAATATTGTTAACACTCAATGACCCCTGTAACCATTTATTTCCATAGCTTTTTGCGTTAGTGTTTAAAACTAAGACGCCTTGATTTATGGCAGCTGCAAATACTTTTGTTTTGTGATATAGTGCGGTAGTAAAGTTATAAGCACTATGTCTTACCATAATACTGGCACTTTTCTCAATTTTGTTTAGTTTCCAGAGACCTTTATTGGTAGCAATCCAGAATAGCTTACCATCAAATACAATATCATTTACGATACTAGTATTTATTTTGGGGTCTAATTGTATTTTTTTTAATCCGGAAGTAGGAGTATATATATGAATCCCAATATTAGTAGCAAGATATACTTTATTATGAATTCTAAATATTTTATTTATCTGTAACCCTTCAAAATTGAGGAATTGTTTTTTGGTTTTAATAGAAAGTCCTCTTCTAGTGCCAATAAACAAACTATCATTGGCAAAGTTCAAAGAATGAATATAGTTAGACAATAGTCCATCATCTTCATTCCATGTTTTAAATTCTTCTCCATTGAACCTGCTTAGACCTCCACCTCGAGTTCCTAGCCATAGATAACCAATATCGTCTTGTATGATATCATATACTTGTGATTGAGGAAGTCCATCTTCTAATGTATATGCTCTTAAACCATTATTTTGTGCAGATAATAAATAGATAGAGTTTATCCATATAGCAAAAATAAGGAGTAAATAAGAAAAGTAATTGGGGCTCATAAAAACTAATGTTTGATAACAAATATAATCAAACTGACTTTTTTTTGTTTTGTAAACCCATTAAATACTTAGATAAAAAGATGTGTTCTGTAAAACCGTATACAAGCAGGCAGTTTTTTTGGGAAAAACAATTGGAAATAATTGGACGCGCCTGCCGTATACATTGGTTTATTTTTTAATAGAAAACCTTAAAACTTAATAGAATCGTGAAAAAAAATAAAACAATACAGTACAATAAAATAATAGAGTAATAAATGTTATATTTCTCTCTACTTACGATATTAGTAGCTGGTAATTGCAGTATTTTTTGGAGTATTAACTTTATTGTCATTCCAGGTTAAGCTTAATTTTAAATTTACGTATTTCGTTTCTAACTTCTCGTTATATAAAGTTTCTGTCTCTAATATATTACCCTTTATACCATATTCCTGGTTAGGAAATGTATATTGAGAATTGGTGTCTGAGTTTTCGCAATAAACATTAGTTAATTGCGGGAGTGCAACAAGCTTATCTTCATTAGTAACCATAAAATAGTAAGATTCTACTTGGGCACAACAAGATAAATATTCCACTTCCATCTTAATCACCTCAGAGACCCCTTCCAGACCAGGGTTCTCTAAGGTGGTGATAAAGATGTCCTCAAAAAGCTCAATATCATTGATAGAGAGAGTAGTTAAGTTTTCTGAAATTCCCCCCAAACGAACCAGATTAACAATGCAAGTTGGTTGTTCTGATCCATTCTCTTTAATTTCAGTAACTGCTGCGTACTCTTCTGTTTTCTGAAAACTTTGTGCTTTCATAAACTGAAATCCTAAAATTAGGATGAAAAAAACAATGATCTTTTTCATAACAGTATATTTTGAGGTTGATTATTTTGTACGAATTTATGTACTTAATCTAGTTGCGATGTTTAGGTTTTAGAATTCGTTGCCATCAATTTAGAATTCGTATAACTCATTACGGTTTTAACATAATTAGAAAAGAATTGTCTATCCTGCGTGATTTTTTATTGTTATTAGATTGTACACTTTTTACTTTTGTAGTATGATTGATAATTTCGAAAATGAGTTTTTTGGTATTGGGATTCAAAATGGGAAGACACCAGAGAATTTAGGAGTTCTGTGGAGAACTGCACAGAATATGGGAGCAAGCTATATATTTACGATAGGCAATCGCTATGCTAAACAAGCCTGTGATACGCATAATGCTGTAAAATCAATGCCTTACTTTCATTATGATACTTTTCAGGATTTTTATAATCATCTTCCTAAAGGAGCAATGCTGGTAGGTGTAGAATTAACAGAAAAAGCGGTTGCATTAGAAAGCTTTAATCACCCAAAGCGATGCGTATATTTGCTAGGGGCAGAAGATCATGGGTTGTCCAAGACTGCTATAGAAAAATCACATTTCTTAATTAAATTTACATCAGTGTTAAGTGTTAATGTGGCTGTAGCCGGTAGTATCGTGATGTATGATAGAGGCATAAATAAACCAAGATTTATTAGAGCTGTAGAGTAGTCTTTTTGGGGCGTGTTCCGTTTCAGACGGATCTGGCTATCCCGTGCTACATGGTAGCTTACTTCTATCCTTCACGCAAACAGAAGCATTTTTCGAATTATTGAGTTCTTTTTTAACTACATTTATACAATCCAATGTGGTTATATGATTAAAACCTTAGAAACAGCAATTGCAGCATTTAGTTCCTGGATATGGGATTGGCCTTTACTAACCCTTTTGATTGGTGGAGGACTATTTTTTTTGATATATTCTGGTTTTACACCTTTTTTATACTTCAGACATGCTATTAATATTCTTAGAGGAAAATATGATAATGAAAATGCTCCAGGACAATTAAGTCATTTTCAGGCATTATCATCGGCAATTGCCGCAACCGTAGGGATGGGAAATATTAGTGGAGTAGCAATTGCATTGGTTATGGGTGGTCCGGGAGCTATTTTCTGGATGTGGATCAGTGCATTGATTGGTATGGCGACTAAGTTTTATACGTGTACACTAGCGGTTATGTATAGATCCGAAAGTGAAGAAGGAACCACACTTAGTGGTCCGATGTATGTAATAACAGAAGGATTAGGAAAACGTTGGAAACCATTAGCTGTTTTCTTTGCATTAGCAGGATTGATAGGAACATTACCTGCTTTTACAGCAAATCAACTTACACAAACATTAGTGGATGTATTAGATTGGAGCGATAGCGATAAATTCTATATAGGTCTTGTTCTAGCTGTTATTGCATCTTTTGTAATTCTTGGGGGAATTAAAAGGATCGGTTTGGTTGCAAGTAAACTAGTACCTATTATGGTGATTTTATACTTCATCACAGTGTTTGCTATTCTGATATTACAAATTAATAAAGTACCTGAGATGTTTGTCTTAATTTTTTCTGATGCTTTCTCTGGCGAAGCCGCAGCAGGAGGTGCTTTAGGTTATTTAATTAAAACCGGTGTAAAACGAGCGGCTTTTTCTAACGAAGCTGGAATTGGTACTGCTCCGATGATGCATGGAACTGCCAAAACGAACGAACCCATTCGGGAGGGTTTAGTAGCTATGATTGGTCCAGCGATTGATACGTTGCTGGTCTGTACATTAACTGCATTGGCAATTTTATCAACGGGAGTGTGGCAACATTCTGATGGGAATGGGATTTCTTTGACATTACAAGCATTTAATTCGGTTTTACCATATGGAATAGGGGATGGTGTTGTAATAATTATGGTGCTAGTCTTTGCTTTTTCTACTTTGTTTTCTTACTCTTATTATGGAGTAACCTGTTTAGGATTTTTAACCAAGCCAAAATATGGAAAGTACTACAATTATATTTATATAGTATCTATAGTAGTCGCAGCAGTAGTCAAGATAGATTTTGCTATTAACTTAATTGACAGCGCATTTGCATTAATGGCAATTCCTACCGTTATTTCTGGTTTGTTATTAGCTCCTGAAGTTAATAAAAAAGCAAAGATTTACTTTCTTGAAATTAATTCTAAAAGAAAGTAAAATCTTGTTTCTAGTCTAATTAATTAATCGTAGACTACTTAAAATTCCTTTGAAGAAAACCGAAAATCACATTTTTTCGTATATATTTGAAATAACCTCAAAATATAAAATTATGAATAAGTTTTTCTACATCTTTGTGTTGTTCTTATTAACCGTTTCCACTTCTTGTGAAGAGTTAAATCGTTTAACTGTCTTCGAATTGGACTATGAATCGGATTTCACAGTTGCTTCCACTACTTTAATTGATATACCTATTAGTATAGAAACTCCACCGGTTCCGACAAATTCTGAGTCCGAGTTTGAAAACAATAATACGAGTAGCTCTTTAATAGAAAGTATTCAACTAAAAAGACTAAGGTTAATTGTTGAGAATCCGACGGATGGAGATTTTAATTTTTTACAAGAAGTACGTTTATTTATCGATGCAGAAGGCTTAGAAGAAACAGAAATAGCTTTTGCAGAAAATTTAGAAAACCAAGACCTTAAAGTTATTGAGTTGGAAACTACAGGTGTGGAACTGAAAGATTTTCTGAAGCAAGATTCTTTCACACTTCGTGCATCTACAACTATAGATGAAACTATAAATGAAGATCATAATATAAAGGTAGACTGCGTTTTTAGAGTGGATGCCAATATCTTAGGTCTTTAAAAAGAAATTTCAAGCGTGAAAAAGAATAATTTTTTTTCACGCTTTTTTAATCGAATACGTTAATATTCAAATTATTAGCCTGATCTTTTTTGATTAAATGTTAAGTTTAGAATGTTAATTATTTTCTAACAATAAATTCACTTCTTCTATTTTCTTGATGTTCTTCTTCTGTACAAGGAACACCATTAGCACATTTATTAATAAGCCGTCGCTCTCCGTAGGCTTTTCCTCTAATTCGCCTCCAATTAATTCCTCCATTACGAATAATATAGCGAACAGTGGCACGCATGCGTTTTACACTAAGTCTTTTATTGTACCAATAACTGGATCTACTATCTGTATGAGAACGAACCTCAATTTTTAGATTAGGATTTTGTTTCATAACAGCTATTACCTTTTGTAAATCAGCTTCTGCATCGGGTCTGATCTCATCAGTATCTAGATCAAAAAAGATAGTCCTTAGCTGTAATGGAGCTACAATATCATCTCCAATATTAACAGGCTCTGAAGTGGTAGATAATAATTTTTCTCTCTTAAAATCAATAGGAACCTTATTAGTTGTTTCATAAGTAGCTTTTGATCTAAAAATGATATCGTTAGGATTAAATCCTTCAATAGACGCTCTTATGATATATGTTTTGTCACAATCAACTTCAAAGCTATAAGAACCGTTATAATCAGATTTTATTTCGCTCACGATATTTCCATCAGTATCTATTAAAGATATTTCTACATTAGATAAAGGTTCTTTAGTTTCACTATCTGTGATGATACCCTTAATATATTCTTTGCAACTGGTAATTAATGCTGACGTTTGTCTAAAACTATAGATGTCATCATTGCCTTTTCCTCCCTTTCTATTACTGGCAAAATATCCTGTATTGTTTTCTTCATTTAGTACAAAAGAGAAATCATCTTTAGGGCTGTTTATTGGTTTGCCTACATTGAATACTTCGTAGCTACCATCTTCTTTGGAAATGGCTACAAAAACATCTAATCCGCCTAGTCCAACGTGTCCATCACTGGCAAAATACAATCGACCACTATCGCTTATGTAAGGAAAAGTCTCTCGGCCTTCTGTATTAATATCATCACCTAAGTTTTTTGGTTTTCCGTATTTTCCTCCGGGTAGAATGTCAACAACAAATAAATCAGACTTGCCTCTCGTTCCCCTCATATCACTGGCAAAATATAATTGCTTGCCATCTGGACTTAAGGCAGGATGAGAAATAGAATAATTATCGCTATTAAAAGATAATTCTGTAATATTGGACCACCTTTGGTTGGTTAGCGTAGCTTTATATAGTTTTAATAAAACCACACCTTTTCTATTCTTTCCGAGTTTGTTATTGGTAAAGTTATTTCTGGTGAAATATACTGTATTTCCATCTTTAGTAAAACTAGTAGAAGATTCATGAAACTTAGTGTTTATTTTACCCTTTAGTTTTTTTGGCTCCTCTGTAGATATATGATCTTCTTTGATAGTAGAAGAGAAAAGATCTAAAAAAGGCATTTGATTCCATTCATGAACTTTAGAATTCTTGCTTCGAGAAGAAGCAAATACAATTTGACCTTTATGATCAAAACTTGGTGCGTAATCAGAATATTCAGAGTTTATTGTTAATTTGTATAAATCATATTTCCCTGATTGCATTTCTATAAAATCCAGATAATCTCGTTTATTAATAAACGATTTTGCTCGTTTATCGTTTCCGGTAACAGCGTTAAATCTTTCCATAATAGCATCAGCATCATTATATCGCTCTGCACTTTTTAAACTTTGTGCATATCTAAATAAGTACTCGGGTTTTATTTCTTCAGAAAAGTTCGAAATTAATTTTTCATACCACTGTATAGATTCTTCTAGTTCTCCCGTGAAATAATAGGAGTCAGCTAGTTTCCTATATAGGTCATAAGAGGAATACCCTTGGTTAGCGACATTCAGGTAAATATCACGCGCATTAATATATGCCAATGCTTCAAAACTTTGATCAGCTTTAGCAAGTTGCTTGTTTCTATCTTGTCCAAAACAGGGATATGAGAACAATAGTAATACTATTGCAGATACACATAGATGTATATTGCAATATGTTTTCCAATAAGGTGAAAAAAAGAATGAATAGTTTCCCAAAATTATCCCAGTATTTTTAAAATAAATTATTTGTTTTCGTGGGGTTTTGAAAACGTACTGGAATTAAATTTACGAAAAATTAACAAAAGGTTAATTCTCTATATTGTTTTTTACTTTCTCTGGGTATCATTATGAGATCATCTTATCTATAGAATAATAGATATTTGGATAAATAATCCTTTGTAAGATTGGATAAACTTGTAGAATAATCAATTAACTTTGCATCAAAATATTATGTATGAGTCATAAAGCTGGTTTTGTAAATATTATAGGAAATCCTAATGTCGGAAAGTCCACTTTAATGAATGCTTTTGTTGGAGAAAGATTATCCATTATTACTTCTAAGGCGCAAACTACAAGGCATCGAATTCTTGGTATTGTAAATGGTGAAGATTTTCAGGTGATTTTATCGGACACTCCGGGGATTATTAAACCAGCATATGAGCTACAAGAATCCATGATGGGATTTGTGAAATCTGCTTTCGAAGATGCAGATGTTCTCATCTATATGGTAGAAATAGGAGAAAAAGAACTGAAAGACGAAGCATTTTTTAATAAGATCACGAATGCAAAGATTCCAGTATTTTTATTGTTAAATAAGATTGATCAATCTAATCAGGAACAATTAGAGGAGCAAGTGCAATTTTGGGCGGAGAAAGTACCTAATGCGGAATTGTATCCGATTTCAGCTTTAGAGAACTTCAACGTTAAAGAAGTATTTGGAAGAATCATTGAATTATTGCCTGATTCACCGCCTTTTTACCCGAAAGATCAGCTAACAGATAAGCCAGAACGTTTTTTCGTAAACGAAGCTATTCGCGAAAAAATCTTAATGCATTACAAAAAAGAAATTCCATATTCTGTAGAAGTTGAAACCGAAGAGTTTTTTGAGGATGAGAAAATTATAAGAATAAGATCGGTAATTATGGTAGAGCGTGATTCTCAGAAGGGAATTGTTATAGGCCATAAGGGTGCTGCGCTTAAAAGAGTTGGAGTAGAGGCTCGAAGAGAATTAGAGAAGTTTTTTGGAAAACAAATTCATATTGAGTTGTATGTAAAGGTTAATAAAAACTGGCGTAATAACGAACGTCAATTAAAACGATTTGGCTACAATCGATAATTTTAGGATTAAGATATTTAAAATTGAAAGACTTGTAAGATTTTTGTAAGTGTTTCAATTTTATTGTTTGTGGTAAAACTGTATTTTGAAGATAAAATACTGCATTTGAACGTTTTTGCATCTTTTTTTAATGCTTTTTTGAAGTGAATCCTCTAATTTAGCACTATTAACATATTTAAAACGCCCTAAAATATGATATAAACAATTACGCTATCTTCACACGTTTTTTAAGTAACGGCTTAACTTTAAAAATCAAATATTTTACTAGAGATTACCTTATTCGTACGGTCAAGGACTGCTGCGTGTTTTGGCATCCTCTGTATTTATTCAAGTAAAACCCAAAATAAATTAACCAGACTGAATTTTTTGAAATTCAAACGAAAAACAACTACACAATGTCAAAAACTACTAACAAGCTTAACTTGTTGAGCAGTAAAATCGGAGCAACTCCAATTGTTTCGTCTTTATTTGGCTTAACTATGATCGTCATTTTTATTATGACATCTGGATTTAAAGAAATTGATGATAAGAGTACAGTATCATCAGTATGTAATAACCCGTTATCGGATGCATTAGGATATAATGCATTTGTTAGATATAATACCACAGTCCACGGGGGAGATACCGAAGGCCCTATTGCACTAGGAGGAGATCTAACTATTGATGGGATTATTACATTAGCTGCTCAAACGGCAGGTTCTAACTTTTTCAATGGAGATGACCAAGCATCTTCATTAGTTGTAAACGGAAAAGTAATTTACAATTCTGGAGAAGGAATACATCTTAATCAAGGGTATGTGAAAGTAGGTGATTTGAATGGCTCATCAGTTTTTGATGTTGATTATAATAACGCTTCAGTAAATACCAGAATTACTTCAGGAAATTATGAATCAAAGCCTAGAGTACAGGTGCAGAGAAAACAAACTCAAAATTCAGTTACTCAAGCTAATTTAATTGATTTCGAAGCGGCTTTCGTATTATTTGAAGCAAAGTCAATTTCTTATAGTAATAAGCAGCCTAATGTAGTGGTAAGTAATGATAATAAAATCTTACTTGCTCAGAATGTTATTAATGTTTTAAATATTACGGGAACCGAGTTGCAAAACCTTCCTTATTTAACTTTTGAAAACAAACCTAATCAGGATACGCCATTAATTATTAATGTTGACGCATCTGGTGATTTCGAATGGAATATCTTAAACCTTACGGGAATAGGAGATCAGCAAGGAGCATTTATTATTTGGAACTTTTATAATAATTCCAGTCTAACATTAAAAGGTGGCTCAACAATTATAGGAAGTGTATTCGCTCCTAAGTCGGATATTATTAAGGATTCTTCTGGAAATATTAATGGACAAGTAATAGCGGCTAATTACGATCATATCCAAGGAGAATTGCATCAGCATATATTTAATTCTTGTACTGATGATGAAATAAGTTGTGAACTAACAGTTGATGCAGGAGAAGATGCAGAGTTTTGTGGAGAAGGAGAAGTAACACTTACAGCTACAATATCTGGAGAGTCAGAATGTGTTGATTGCACTGGAGAATATGGTGTAGAAAATACCAATAATTGCAAAAGAGATCAGGACTACGTAATGTGGTTAACAGATGGAGATAATCCAAGATGGTTTTCCAATGTAGATTTAGAGTGGAATGAATTAGCAGATGGTACAGCTACATTAACCGGGACGATTTTTGATCATACATTAACCCAAACGACATATGAAGTAAATGCTATATATTCTGGAAGAACAAGTACTACACCTGCAAATAGTCCTAAAGGTCATGAATGCAATAATGAAGATGAATCAGCATGGATTTATTATACAGGGTTAACAGGGACAGTAACAAGTACAGATGGATCCTGGTCGATTGATTTATCAAGAAGAGGACCTGCTTTTCAGTTAGGAAATGGGGCTAATGTAACCGAAACAGAATTGGGAAGATATGGAGCATGTGGATGGTTCGATACTACCGATGGTCAATATAATCGAGGAGATTTTAACTTTAATCTTGGAGATTGTGTTACTACCTCAACTAAAGGAGTTAGTTATTTATGGTCAACAGGAGAAACTACTTCATCAATTACTGTAAATCAAGGAGGCACATACACTGTAACAATAAAGGATTGTGAAAATTGCGAAGCTTCAGACGCTGTCGAAGTGATTATAAATGATGCGCCTGAGGTAAATGCTGGTGAGGATCAGGAAATATGTTTAGGTGATGATGTGACTTTAACTGCTACAACTAGTGATAATGAAAGTTGTGAGAGTTGTGTTGAGTATGGTATTGAAAATACTGATTTTTGTAATGGAGATGAGAATTATGTATTGTGGTTAAAAGGAGGAAGATTCTTTTCTAATGTTGATTTAGAATGGGATGAACTTGGAGATGGAACTGCTACGCTAAAAGGTACGGTGTTTGATTATACAAATACACAATCAAACTACGAAGTAGATGTAGTTTTTAGTGGAAGAACAAATACTACACCTGCAAATAGTCCTAAAGAACATGAATGTAATAACGAGGACGAATCTGGATGGGAATATTATACAGAATTTACAGGTACAATTTCTAGTGCAGATGGATCTTGGTCTACAAGTTTAACAAGAAGAGGTCCTGCATTCCAAATGGGTAATGGAGCTAATGTGACAGAAAAAGAACAAGGTAAGTTTGGAGCTTGTGGATGGTTTGATACTGATGATAGCGAATATTCTGTTGGAGATTTTAATTTTAATTTAGGAGATTGCATAACTTCAGAAACAAATAACACTTCTTTCCTATGGTCTACTGGAGAAACTACGGAAAGTATTACTGTCTCACCTGATGAAGATACTTTGTATTCTGTAACTGTAACAAATTGTAATGGATGTTCAGGTACAGATGAAGTAATGGTATTGGTTAAGTCTGCTGCAGTTGATGCTGGTGATGATCAAAATGTTTGTTTAGGAGAAACAATTACCTTATCAGCTACAGGAGAAGGTACTTTCTTATGGTCTACCGGAGAAACTACAGAAACGATTACTGTTACTCCAGCCGAGACTACTACATATACTGTTACGGCAACCAACGGAAGTTGTGAGGCTTCTGATTCTATAACCGTTGTTGTAAATGATCCTGTAATAGTTGATGCCGGAGAAGATCAGGAAATCTGTTTAGGCGAGGAAGTAACTCTTATAGCACAGGCTAGTGGTATAGAAAACTGCACGGATTGTACAGAATACGCTATTACTGGTACGGATTATTGCGCAGGAAATCACGACTTTGTTATTTGGATGACAAATGCAGATAGAAGTGATAAAAGATGGTACTCTAACGTCGATTTAGTATGGAAAGAAAATGAGGATGGAACAGCAACTTTAACAGGTACGGTTTTAGATTATACAGTAACTCAGGAAACATATGAATTGGATGTGACATATTCTGGCAGAACAACTATTGCGCCTACGAATAGTCCTAAAGAGCACGAATGTAACAATGAAAATGCAACCGGTTGGACGTATTATCCTGAAATGAACGGTACGATTACTAAAACTGATGGTTCAGAGGTGATTACGATTACAAGAAGAGGAGAAGCATTCCAGGTAGGGAATGGTGCTAATGTTTTCGAAACTGAAGAAGGTAAAAATGGCGCTTCTGGCTGGCTGAATGTAGTTGATGGTTATTTTGCATATGGAGATATCAACATCAATTTTGGTGATTGTATTACAACCGGAGCAGGAGAAGCAGGTTATTTATGGTCCACCGGAGAAACTACTCAAAGTATTACTGTATCACCAGAAGAAGATACAACATATACTGTAACTGTGACTGGCTGTACTGATTGCGTTGGCGAAGATGAAGTAACTGTAACTGTAGATTCCGCAACTGCAGATGCTGGAGATGATCAGGAGATTTGTACTGGAGACACGGCGACACTTTCAGTAGTTGGAAGTGGAGATATAGTATGGTCAACAGGAGCAACGACAGCTAGTATCGAAGTTTCTCCGCAAGAAACCACAACGTATAGCGTGACAGTTACTAACGGTATTTGTGAAGCTACTGACGAGGTAATTGTTGTGGTAGGTCCCGCAATTGCAGATGCTGGAGATGATCAGGAGATTTGTACTGGAGATACAGCAACACTTTCAGTAGTTGGAGATGGCGATATAGTGTGGTCAACTGGAGCAACGACTGCTAGTATCGAAGTTTCCCCACAAGAAACAACAACATATAGTGTGACAGTTACTAACGGTAATTGCGAAGCTGCTGATACAGTAATAGTTATAGTGAACTCTGTAACTGCTGATGCAGGAGAAGATAAAACTATAGCTGCAGGAGAAACAGTTACCCTTACTGCAACAGGTGGTGATACGTACTTATGGTCAACAGGAGAAACTACAGCAACTATTGATGTTTCTCCAGAAGAAACAACAACCTATAGTGTTACAGTATCTGCAAACGGATGTTTTGCGATAGACGATGTTATTGTTTTTGTAGAAGGCTGTACGCTTACTGCAGATGCAGGAGACGATCAGGAAATCTGTTTAGGAGAAGAGGTAGTACTTACCGTTCAAGGTGAAGGAGATATTTTATGGTCCACAGGAGAAACTACTGCTAGTATTATGGTTTCGCCAGAAAGCACTACTACATATTCAGTGATTGTAACAAGTGGAAACTGTGAAGCAATGGATGAGGTAACAGTAGGTGTAACCATAGTAGAAGTTAGTGCAGGTAGAGATAAGTTTTTATGCGAAGGATTTGGAGAAGAAGTAACGCTGAGATCCTCTCCAGGGGATAGTTATTTATGGTCTACGGGTGAGACTACAAGAGCTATTGTTGTTTCTCCGGCAATTACAACAGAATACACGTTAATATTGACGGTAGGAGGTTGTAATGATACTGATAAGGTAACTGTTTTTGTAGAAAATTGCGATGAAAGTATAGTAGCATCGAGTGTATATCCTACTGTGTTAAAATCAGGAGAAACACTTACTGTAGACGTAATGTCTAAAAAGGATCAGAATGTTTACGTATCCTTTTATAGTATGTCTGGTTCTGAAATGATTCCGACAGCTAAAAATGTCATTCAAAAAGGTAAAACATCACTGACTTTTGATATGATTGGATCGATACCTTCTGGAATGTATTTGGTAAAAATAAATAAAGAAGAAGGTACTGAATACAAAAAGATTATTATAAAATAATAAACATTCAGAAATGATATTTTTAAAACTGCCTGGAAATTTCTTTCAGGCAGTTTTTTTATGAAAGAATAAATTATTTATAATTTATTCTTTTCGTAACATTAAGGATATACTCATTATTGATTTTTGATAGCTAATTCAAATCAAATTAATAATGAAAATCTCTAATAAAATTGTTGTAGTTTTTGCTGTAATAAGCATGTTTATTTCTTGTAATTCTGATGATGATATTGTTATAAATCCTATTGACACAGCTGAATTAAGTTTTGAAAAAATAGGAACCTTTAGTAATGGTATGGGTGAAGAAGGATTTGCCGAGATTTCGGCATTCGACCCTATTACTAATAAGTTGTTTATTGTGAATCCTAATGATACCGAAATTTCAGTTTGGGATTTATCTAATCCGGCAACTCCAATACCAGGTACAGATATAACAGTGAATGGAGTGCCAAATAGTGTAGCTGTTTCTAATGGAGTAGTGGCAGTTGCCTTAGAAAACGCAGCCAATAAACAGGCTAACGGAACTATAGCAACTTACAGTTCTGATAATCAATCTTTATTAAATATATATGATGCCGGAGCGCTACCAGATATGGTAACTTTTAGCCCAGATGGTAAATTTATCGTAGTAGCTAATGAAGGTGAACCAGATGATTTGTATGCAAATGATCCAGAGGGATCTGTTACTATTATAGAGGTGGCTTCTGGACAAACAACGAATGCTGGGTTTACTGCTTTTAATGGTCAAACTATAGGTAATGATTTTAGAGTTTTTGGAAAAGGAGCTACTTTGGCACAAGATGTAGAGCCAGAATATATTGCTATTTCAGATGATTCTAAAACTGCATATATTTCATTACAAGAAAATAACGGATTAGCGGTGGTAGATCTAGATACTAAAGTAGTTACGAATATCATTGGGCTTGGATTAAAAGACCACGAACTACCTCAGAACCAATTAGATGCTAGTAATAGAGATGATTTCTCTGGAAACTTTAAGAATTGGCCGGTATTTGGAATGTATCAACCGGATGCAATAGATTTTGTGTCTATTAGTGGTGTGGATTATATCATATCTGCAAATGAAGGAGATGCTAGAGATTATGATGGGTTCTCTGAAGAAGAAAGGGTAAAGGATTTGGTTTTAGATCCAATCGCATTTCCTGATGCTACAACTTTGCAATTGGATGAGAACTTAGGAAGATTAAAAACTACAACTGCAAAAGGAGATACTGATGGAGATGGAGATTACGACGAGATATATGTATACGGAGGTAGATCCTTTACAATTTGGAGTACATCAGGAAGTATAATATATGATAGCGGAGATTTTATCGGTAAAAAAACTTTTGAGTTAGAACCGTTATTGTTTAATAACGACGAAGGAGAGGTAGATGGTCGATCTGATGATAAAGGAGCAGAACCGGAAGCGGTAGAAACTTTAAAAATAGGCGATAAAACATTGCTTTTTGTTGGTTTAGAAAGAACAGGAGGTACAATGGTATTCGATATCTCGAAACCTGCGAACCCAATATTTCTAGATTGGATGGTAGATACTACAGATGTCGGGCCAGAAGGATTAATAGCAATAAAAGCTGCAGATAGTCCAACGGGAAATGATTTAGTGATTATAACACATGAGGTTTCTAATACTATAGCGATTTATGAGATCAAATAATCGTCCATAAAAAGTTTGATGTTTTACAGTAACCGATATATCTGTATTTGTTTTTATCTTTGAAGTAAGTAATTATTTCACTGACTGACTATCAATTATGAAAAAGTTCAACAGGTTGATGCGCTGACCTTTGAACTTTTTCGTTTTTTAATACCCTCCCTTTTATTTTATTTGCCTCATATTCAAACTTCAATAGTTTAGGTAGAATAAAAAGACTAATTTTGCACAAATTTTAGAATTTAGGATAATGAGTAATATAGTGGCAATTGTAGGGAGACCTAATGTAGGAAAATCTACATTCTTTAATAGATTGATTCAGAGAAGAGAAGCAATCGTAGATGCGGTAAGTGGAGTTACTCGTGATCGTCACTATGGAAAGAGTGATTGGAATGGTAAGGAATTCTCACTTATAGATACAGGTGGTTATGTAGTAGGAAGTGATGATATTTTTGAAGCAGAGATAGATAAACAGGTAGAGCTTGCAATTGATGAAGCGGATGCTATCATTTTTATGGTAGATGTAGAATCTGGTGTTACTGGTATGGACGAAGAAGTTGCTAACTTACTACGTAAAGTGAATAAGCCAGTTTTTTTAGCTATCAATAAAGTTGATAATGGTAAAAGAGCGGAAAATGCCGTAGAGTTTTATAGCCTGGGGCTTGGAGAATATTATACTATAGCAAGTATTAACGGAAGTGGTACAGGAGAACTTTTGGATGCTTTGGTAGAAGCATTACCAGAAGTAGAAGAAGTAGAGGAAACTGAACTACCTCGTTTTGCAGTGGTAGGAAGACCCAATGCAGGAAAATCTTCATTTATTAATGCGCTGATAGGAGAGGATCGATATATTGTTACAGATATAGCGGGAACGACTCGAGATTCTATTGATACTAAATATAACCGTTTTGGCTTTGAGTTTAATTTGGTTGATACGGCGGGAATAAGACGTAAAGCGAAGGTTAAAGAAGACCTGGAATTTTACTCGGTAATGAGATCTGTGCGGGCAATAGAACATAGTGATGTATGTTTAGTAGTAGTAGATGCAAGTAGAGGTTTTGATGCTCAGGTCCAAAATATATTTTGGTTAGCGGAACGTAACCGCAAAGGGATTGTGATTCTTGTAAATAAATGGGATTTAATCGAAAATAAGGAAAGTAATACCTTAAAGGATTTTGAAAAACATATTCGTAAACAAATTGAACCGTTTACAGATGTTCCAATTGTATTTATTTCGGTATTAACGAAACAACGTATTTTTAAAGCGATAGAAACAGCTGTAGAAGTGTTTAAAAACCGCTCTAAAAAGATCAAAACTAGTGTGATGAACGACACTATGTTACCTATTATAGAGAGAAATCCTCCACCAGCATATAAAGGTAAGTATGTGAAAATTAAATACTGTATGCAATTGCCTACACCTCAGCCGCAATTTGCATTTTTCTGTAATTTACCGCAATATGTAAGAGAGCCTTATAAAAGATATTTAGAAAATCAATTACGTAAAGAATTTGATTTTCATGGAGTGCCAGTAGCAGTGTATTTTAGGAAGAAATAGAAATCTTTATAATGAAAAAACCACTTTTGATCATACTGGTGTTATTGGTCTTCGTTGTATCGGGAATCAGCTTTTTAGTTTCTAGAGCCAGAAAGAAAATGTTTACTGATTATGTTCGTATGGATCAAAAATTAGAGCAAATAGCGTATCCTTTAGAAAAAGAAAATGATTCGTTGTTGCAATTGATTACAGATCCGGACATGTGGCACAAAGCTCAAGAGGTTAGTTTTTTAACGAAAGATTTTAAAAAATATCTGGAATCAGTAAAACTAGAAATGTTAGGAGAAAAAGATTCGGAAAATTATGAGCTGATGGATCAACCTAATAACATGTTTTTTACCGAAAATGGGTTATCTCAAAAAGGAAAAGAGTTTATTACGAGAACCAATGAGCTTAGGGAGAATCTTATTGCGTTAGTAGAAACTCCAAGACTAAAAACCAAAATAAATAATACTTTAAGTACTGGCCAAGTGCGTGATAGGGATGGTAGAAGGAGGAATTGGTTAGAAGTTAACTTTAAAGATTTCCCCTTAATAGCCAGCATCAAAAAGCTTACTCGGATGCAATCGGATGTTTCTAAGATTGAAGCCAGTATTTATAGAAATTACCTTATGACAAGGTAATAATTAGATTGTTATAACTGCTCTTTAATCTTCAGCAATTGTCCTCTGATAGATTCTAGCTTTCTAATGATATCAAAACTATCAAGAGCCTCTTGTTTTTGTTCTTTGAGATGAATTTTAGCACCTTCTAGCGTAAACCCACGTTCTTTTACCAAATGATATATGAGCTCCAAGTTTTTGATATCTTCTGGAGTGAACTTTCTATTTCCTTTAGCATTCTTTTTTGGTTTTAGAATGTCAAATTCTTTTTCCCAAAAACGGATAAGAGAAGCATTTACATCAAATGCATCGGCTACTTCGCCAATACCATAGTACATTTTTTTTGGTAAGTCAACATACATAGTTAATTCTCATTTTTTTGGGTAAAACTTCCATCTTCTTCAAACACCAAGTTGCTTTCCGGAAAATCTTTCCCAGTCAGTTTTTTAATTTCTTTTAGCGCTCTTTTTTTATCATCGATAAAAGGATATACCTCATCAATCTGTTTAGCAGAATGAAGCTTACCTTTGATAAAATTTCCTTCTGGATCTACTTCTATTTCAGCAATAGGAGCGTATCCTTTAATTCCAGTTAAATTAAACCTGGAATAGGTGCAAAAATTACCTAAACTGTAGGCGATAAACTTATTGTTGTAAACCTCAAAAGCTCTTGATACGTGAGGGCCATGTCCTAAAATAATATCAGCTCCGGCATCTATCAGCGTATGAGCAAATAGATAGACATTTCCACGATCTTCTCCATAAAAACGTTCCGTTTTTCTGGTTACGTGTGTATGATCCGCTCCTTCTGCTCCACCATGAAAAGAAACAATAACGATGTCTACTTTTTCCTTTAGTTCTTTAACAATGCTTTTTGCTTTTGTTAAGTTATGAATTTTTACGCAATCTTTGTTTGGGGCAAAAGCACAAAATCCATATGTGATTCCATTTTTTTCGAATATAGTGGATTCCTGAGCGAAAATCCCGGCATAGGCAATATTATGTTTTTCAAGAGTTTTAGCAGTATTTCTAATACCAATAGCCCCAAAATCTCCAATGTGATTATTGGCAATACTCATAACATCGAATCCAGTTTCCTCTAAGTATTTGCCGAAAGATTCTGGAGAGCGAAATGAATAGCATTTAGAAGGATCAGAACATCGTTTTGCATTTTCACCTTCATCAGTAAGTGTGCCTTCTAAATTACCAAAAAGAATATCAGCTTCTTTTAAAACAATATTTACATCATCAAAAGGACCTTTATCACCAGGAGGCATATAATGCTCCTTAGGAAAATTTGTTCCCATCATGATATCTCCCACGGCCATCAATTTTATGCTTTTTGGAGCCGAAAGTTTTTCCATTTCCAACTTGAAATTCTCAACGATTCCCGTCATGGAGTCAATAGCTTCTTTTGAAAATTTCTGTCCTTGTATAGTGTAACTAAAACCAATTAGAATTACAAAAAGAAGTGCTTTACGCATAAGATTTAATCTAAGGTTTCATTAATCAATTTGGAAGCTTCTAGCATTATATTAAATTCTTCAGAAGTTAAACTTCCATAGTAAAAGTTACGTGGATTGATGCGTTCACCATCTTTGAATATTTCGTAATGTAAGTGAGGGGCAACAGATCTCCCGGTACTTCCTACATAACCTATAACATCTCCACGTTTTACTTTCTGCCCTTTTTTTACATTGTATTTATTTAAGTGGGCATAAAGACTCACATAGTTAAAACCGTGGTCGATACGAACGTGCTTTCCATAACCTGTAGAATTAGCATCTGCTCTAGTAACTACACCGTTACCAGAAGCGTATATTGGAGTTCCTGTAGCAGCAGAAAAATCCATGCCATAATGGAACTTTCTTGCTTTTGTAAAAGGATCACTCCTCCATCCATATCCCGAAGCCATGCGTTTTAAATCAGAGTTTTGTATAGGTTGGATGGCTGGTATTGTGGATAACAATTCTTCTTTTTGCTCTGCTAAATCTTTAATTTCATCCAGAGAAATAGATTGTACTGCTATTTGTTTAGTGAGCTTATCTATTTGCTTTTGGCTTTCGATAATCATTTCTGAGTTATCATAACCTTCATAACCTTTATATCTATTAACTCCTCCAAAACCAGCTTCTCTTACTTCTGCAGGAATTGGTGGAGCACCAAAATAAAGTCTATATATATTATCATCTCTTTCTGCAATTTCGTCTAGAACCGCATGATCTTTCTTCAGTTGTTTGTTCATAAGCGCATACTGAAGCTTCATGTTTTCCAATTCTCGTTTATATGCTTTTTCCTTGGGAGTCTCTAATTGAGGGATGTTTAGGTAGATTAATAATAACACAAAACCAGCTAAAAAAGCACCGAGAACACCTAAAATAGCAAAGCCAAATTTGCGTCCTTTCTTTTGCTCAATTCTACGATAAGATAGCGTCTCGCTATCGTAGTAATATTTAACCTTTGACATAATCTAAAATATACTATTTTTGCAGGATATTAGCCAAAAATAGGCTTGTTTATACTTTGGGGCTGGAACAAATATAATAAAATGTGACCAAGTCCAGAAAAAACTGACAAATATCGATAGCATATCTTCAGATAACTAACGGTAATTAATTGATTATAAAGAAAATATAAAAAAATGAAATCCCAAGACATCAGAAACCAATTTTTAGCGTTTTTTGAATCCAAAAAGCATAGTATCGTGCCTTCTGCACCTATGGTGATTAAAGACGACCCTACCTTGATGTTTACCAATGCGGGGATGAATCAGTTTAAAGAATTCTTTTTAGGAAACGGAATTCCAAAGAATAATAGAATTACCGATACGCAAAAATGTCTAAGAGTTAGTGGTAAGCATAATGACCTGGAAGAAGTAGGTATGGATACCTATCACCATACGATGTTCGAGATGCTGGGGAATTGGAGTTTTGGTGATTATTTCAAAACAGAAGCTATAGAGTGGGCTTGGGAATTATTAACAGAGGTTTTTGGGATTGATAAAGATATCCTATATGTCTCAGTTTTTGAAGGAGCAAAAGATGAAAACCTGAATATGGATCAGGAAGCGTATGATTTATGGAAAAATATAGTTCCAGAAGATCGTATCATCATGGGTAATAAAAAGGACAACTTTTGGGAAATGGGAGATCAAGGACCTTGTGGACCTTGTTCAGAAATTCATGTAGATTTAAGATCTGAAGAAGAAAAAGCAAAAATACCTGGTCGTGATTTAGTGAATCAGGATGATCCATTAGTGGTGGAAATTTGGAATCTTGTTTTTATGCAATATAATCGTAAGGCAGATGGTTCTTTAGAAAAACTACCAGCACAGCACGTAGATACAGGAATGGGATTCGAACGATTGTGTATGGCGCTGCAAGGTGTGAAATCTAACTATGATACGGATGTGTTTACTCCAATAATTAGGGAGATAGAGACTATAACCAATGCTACCTATGATAAAGATAGTTTACCGACTGATGAAAACGGTAAAGTAAGTGTGGCAATCCGTGTGATTGCGGATCACCTTAGAGCCGTTGCATTTTCTATAGCAGATGGTCAATTACCAAGCAATACGGGTGCAGGATATGTAATCCGAAGAATTTTGAGAAGAGCTATCAGATACGGGTTTACTTTTTTGGATACCAAAGAGCCATTTATTTATAAACTGGTAGATACGCTTAGCAATCAAATGAGTGATGCTTTTCCTGAATTAAAATCTCAGAAAAATTTAATCACCAATGTTATAAAAGAAGAAGAAAACTCATTCCTAAGAACGCTAGACCAAGGATTAGTATTGTTAGATAATGTAATTAAAGGGACTAAAGGAAAAGTGGTATCTGGAGAAAAAGTGTTCGAATTATACGATACATTTGGTTTTCCTGAGGATCTTACAGCTTTAATTCTATCTGAGCAAGGATATGAATATGATATAAAAGTATTTAAAGAAGAATTACAAAAACAAAAAGATCGTTCCAGAGCCGCTTCTGAGGTGAAAGCTGGAGATTGGGAGATTTTGATTCCTAATGCCAAAGAGGAATTTATAGGATATGATCATACTTCAAGCGAGACAAAAATATCTCGATACCGCAAAGTGAACAGCAAGAAAGATGGAGAGTTGTATCAATTGGTTTTAGATAATACACCTTTTTATCCAGAGGGTGGAGGACAAGTTGGAGATAAAGGATATCTAGAAGCTTCTAATGGTGGTGTATGCTATATAATAGATACTAAAAAAGAGAATAACTTGATTATTCATTTTACAAAAAGTTTACCTAGTCATATAGAAGACACTTTTACAGCAGTAGTAAGTGATAAGGCGCGTGCTACATCGGCGGCAAATCACACCGCAACTCATTTATTGCATCAGGCATTGCGTTCAGTTTTAGGAACTCATGTAGAGCAAAAAGGATCTATGGTGCACAGCGCAAACTTACGTTTTGATTTCTCTCATTTTGCTAAAGTATCCTCAGATGAGTTACAACAGGTAGAAGATTTTGTGAATGCTAGAATAAGAGAAGCGTTACCGCTGGAAGAAAAACGAAATATATCCTATGATCAAGCTATTGCTGAAGGAGCAATTGCTTTGTTTGGTGAGAAATATGGAGATGCTGTTCGTGCAATCCGTTTTGGAGAATCTATGGAATTATGTGGAGGGATCCATGTGCAAAACACTAGTGATATATGGCATTTTAAAATAACATCAGAAAGTGCAGTAGCGGCAGGAATCAGAAGAATTGAGGCGATTACCAGTGATGCAGCTAAGGATTATTTTACCAACCAATCCGAAGCGTTTTCTGAGGTGAAAACTATTTTGAAAAACCCAAAAGACCCTATCAAAGCAATTACTGCATTGCAAGATGAGAATACAAGTCTTAAAAAACAGATTGAAGCACTACTCAAGGATAAAGCGAAAAACCTAAAAGGAGATCTTAAGTCAGAATTTGAAGAGATAAACGGTATTAAGTTTTTAGCTAAAAAAGTAGATCTTGACCCGGCAGGAATAAAAGATTTATCTTTTGAAATAGGAGGAGAAATAGAAAATACATTTATGCTTTTTGGAACTGAGAATAATGGTAAAGCATTATTATCTTGTTATATTTCTAAAAACCTAGTCGAGGAAAAAGGACTAAATGCTGGTCAGGTAGTTCGTGAGCTTGGAAAGTACATCCAAGGTGGTGGTGGTGGTCAACCGTTCTTTGCAACAGCCGGAGGTAAGAATCCAGCAGGAATAGAAGAAGCTTTGGAAAAAGCTAAACAATATGTATAACTAAAAATATATCCCTTAGCACTCTTTTGTGGGAGAAGTTAAGGGTTTGTAAGTCAATGATTCTACAAACCAAAATACCCTTAAAACCTCAGCAACCTAAAATAGATTACGATGCTGATTTATTATTGTTAGGATCTTGCTTTGCTGAAAATATCGGAGAAAAGTTTGAGTATTTTAAGTTCAAAACCTTGATCAACCCTTTTGGAATACTTTTTCATCCGAAAGCAATTGAAACTTTTCTTTGGATGGCTACTCAGAAAGAAAAATATACTGAAACTGATTTGTTTTATCATAATGAACAATGGCATTGTTTTGATGCACATTCTAAGTTAAGTCATCCAGATCAGAAACAGTTGTTGCAATCTCTAAATGAATCCTTGGCTCATGCGCATCAGAAGATTCAATCTTCTACCCATATCTGTATTACATTAGGTACGGCTTGGGTATATCGTTTACAGTCACTGGATATGGTGGTTGCAAATTGTCATAAAGTACCGCAAAAGGAGTTTGTTAAAGAGTTATTGTCTGCAGAGGAAGTGTGTCAGTGTTTGCAAAATAGTATTGGTCTGATTAGAAGTCTAAATCCAACTGTAAAGATTATATTCACCGTATCTCCAGTTAGACATAGTAAGGATGGTTTTGTAGAAAATAATCTAAGTAAATCACACCTGATTGCTGCAGTGCATAAAGCAATAACTTCTGATAATAACTGCGGTTATTTTCCTTCTTATGAAATTATGATGGATGAACTAAGAGATTATAGATTTTATGATACGGATATGATTCATCCAAGTAAGGTTGCTATCGATTATATATGGGAATATTTTAAACAAACTTGGATTTCTGAAGAAGCATTAAAAACGATGCATAGAGTTAAGGAAATCCAAAATGCAATAGCCCATAGGCCATTTAATCCAAAAAGCAAGCAGCATCTTTCTTTTCTGCAAAATTTAGAACACAAAAAGCATGAACTTCAACAAAAATATTCTTTTATTACATTCTAAAATACTTGAAGTTGTAAAAAAGAAATAGTTACTTTTTAAATATACTCGATAAAAATTGTATACTACCTGCTATAACTCCTACTCCAAATGAATCTGTACCATAAGGATTATCCCAGGATTGTTGTTGCTGTAAAGAGTTATTTACTAGAGGATCAAAAAGCGATTTATGAGTAAACGCATTGTTTCTTACTACTAAAAATGGACAAACTCTTGAAATTCCAAAAGAAGGATAGTCTGATACTATTATAGTTCCTAAGAATTGCCTATAGTTATAATCGTTTTTGCTAATCCCTGTTAAACGATAATTAATAGGAGTGGTAACTGGAATAGAGTCTATGATCAATGTTTTAGTTGTCTTCTTATAACTTAAGGATGGTGTTTGTATGGATTGAGAACACAAGGAACCGATAAAAGTAAATGATATAATAAAAAATAGAAGTTTAGAATTTCTCATACTAGAAAAATTAGTTGATCAATTAGATTGTTTATAGCATCAAAAAACATTCCATAAGTATATATATTATAATGTTGACCTATTGGTATTTGGTAACACTAAAGGTTAGGATAGATACATAAGTACAAAAGCTTTATTGTGAGGTTTTTTTACGTGAGATCGGGTAATAACTATATTGGTTATGCCCGATCTTTATCTAATTATTTCTTCTCAGTTCTTCTTCTAGTATAACGATTTTGGTTTCTAAATCGTGCAAACGATCATATACATCAACTGGTTCCGGCATTTGTTTAGAAGCAAACATTGTAACATACCAAGCTTCCATGATTTCTTCTGAATTGATGGTATAGGTTGGGTAATTACCATCTTTGTTGTCGGATTTAAGAATGAGCTTTCCTCGTTCCTCGATTCTATTAATAATTCTTTTTAATACGATACCATCATTTTTACTTACAATAACATAGATGCGTCCATCCTTAATATCATTCAAATCCTCAACATATTTGCCAAAAACCAAATCTCCATCAAAAAAAGTACGCACCATAGAATTCCCTTGTACTTCAAAACATCTAAAGGTACCATTAGTTAGATGTGGCATATTAAAAGAAGGTAAGGTTTCTATAAATTCGGTATCTCCATATCCATCCAGATATCCGGCTCTTGCTTTGATGGGGACATATACTACATTTTCATCGCCTTCTTGATTTACAGCAACTACTTGTGGAATTCCACCATATGTTTGAGTTTCTTGATGTTTTTGTTTCAATAATTCCTTACTTTTTCCAAAAAGGTACTCTGGATCAATATCGAATTCATCAATAATACGTTCCAGTAAATCATATCCGGGTTTAGTTCGCTTTCTAGAACCATCAGACTGTAGTCTTCCTGTGGTAATGCTATCTATTGTTGTGCTTGTTACGCCTATTCGTTTAGCAAAAGAATGATTGTTTAAGCCAAAAAAATCTATTATTTCCCTAATCTTTTCATCTATCGCTACCATTTTTTAAATTTTTTAGTTAAAAACATATGATGAAAATAAATTTAAACATTTTACAGAATATTTCTGTATTTTGTTGCTATTTTCTGTAAAATGTTGTATATTTGTACTGTAATTAGTTGCTAAAGTACGAAAAATAATTCATAATCAAACATTTGTGTTATTTCTATTGCAACATTTTCAGGTGAACTAGTATAAGACGTCGTGCTAAAATCACTTTAGACGGTTAACTATTCAAACAAAAGTTTGAATAGGGTGGTATTTCTGTGTCTAATTTAAAATTAAAAAAGACCTATGCAACGAAGTAGACTGTTATTAGAAAAGCGTAAACAGTTTGTTCAGAATTATGTCGAAAACAATTCAGAAAAACAAATGAAAGTCATTGTCGAAGAGTTGATAGATCAGCTCTTCATTTCAGAAAAAACAATTTATAACATTTTAAAAGACTAAACATGAGTCAAAACATTAAGAACACATTATACAGATTTGTAACCATGCGTTCTCCAGAATTAATCGGGGATCAAGAAAAAGCAAATGGATTTATTAGTTACCCATCCGTTTCTAATGATAGCGTAATTATCTCAGCGGCTAGATCTTCAGGTTCTATTGAGATGGCTACTAATGCTCTTGCTGAAGCGGTAACAACGTATGTTCCGAAATACACTTCTATTGATGATCTTAAGAATGATGTACCAGATTTAGTGGACTTTGCCAGGTGGTTAATTGCAAATAGAACAAAGTTAACAGTTGCAGAAACTGATGCTAAAATAGCAGATGTGGATGGAGAAGTGCTTACGAATAGACAGTTATTACAGATATGGGATGATTTACATAGCAGTATTTTAACAGAAGGATCTCCTTATTTAAGAGATTTGTTGTTGTCATTAATTGTAGCGGACTATTTTGTAAAAAAGTCTGTTAGATTAGAAAAAACAGATGAAGCTTATAGAAAATTAGCTCAAACCAGAGTTGTTATTGATAAATCTTTATTCGATCAAGGTTCGAGTCCGATAGACCCTAGACCTGATCAGCCTGTAATGGCAAAAGATTTTCAGAAAGAAATGAATATTGCAATAGCTACGGAGAAAAATGATGAGCTAAATGTTATTCTTGCAGAGGTGGAGCGTGCAGAAAACCTCTATATTAAAGAAAATCAAAAAGCACAGGAATCTTATCAAAAAAAATATGATGGCCAGATACAGAAAGCTTATGCTGATGCTACTATTATCGATAAAGTTATAGAGGATTCTGATACGGGTAATAATATAGCAATTCAAAAATATGAGAATTTAAAACTTCCAGAATATGATTTTATTCCAACAAATGAGTTAGAAGACCCTAAGGTTCTTAGTTTGTTAGGTGATAATACAAAGTCTTATGTAAATTCTTTAAGTACGAATTTCCTAATAGATTCTCTGGCAGAAGTAAAGGAAATGGTCTCTGAAAAAATCAAGGAGAACAATGAGGTTATCTCTGAGAATACTGAATTAGGAACAAAGCAAATAAACGTGTTGGGAGCAACGTTTCCAGTATTGGGAGTTTCTGATGGAAGTGCGTTTACGTATAGTTGCTGTACTTTGGGACAGATTGAATCTAATCGATATTCGATTATAATGACCATAAAAGTTCCAGATTCGAGTCTTGATGTAGCAAGTACTTTATATCACGTAAACTTTGCAGACGGCACGAATAATACCAATGGAGCTTTTACGCAAAGGAAATTTAACAATAGTATATCTCTTATTTTATCAAAAGGGATCATAATTAATAAACCAATTGCACGATTTAAGGGTGATATTACATTCTCTAATGGAGCTAAGTACAAATTCAATATTCCTGGGTTTAGTACCAATGGATGTTCTACTGGAACATTGACATTAGTTTCTGGAGGTAATCCAGGAAGTTCTGACGATGAAGCGCCTACTGGTTTTGGAATTCAACGTTTAGGAATAGCAGATTATCGTAAAGTAGAGCAGGAAGTGTGTTGTTATGTTCCAGGAGAAGTTTCTCATATCGAGAATATTATGGCGCGTGAGTATAAAGAAAAATCTACCAGAAGATTGCGTAGACAAGAAGATACTCTGACTACATCCACGGAGCAAGAAACGGAAACCTTAACGGAAACAACCTCTACTGGGCGTTTTGAGATGAATCAAGAGGTAGCAAGTATAATTGCTAAAGACCAATCCTTTGCTGCAGCGGCTGGAGTGTCGTATTCTAATGCCGGATTTAGTGCCAACGCCAATGTGAGTTATGCTAATAATACTAGTAAAGAAGAATCAAATCTTCAAGCAGTAAGCCAAGCAAAAGAATTAACAGAAAGAGCATTAGATCGCGTAGTGCAAAAAGTACGAGAAGAACGTGTGACTAAGGTAATCGAAGAATACGAAGAAAATAGTTCGCACGGATTTGATAACCGCAAAGGAGACAAGCATATCTCAGGAGTATATCGTTGGGTGGATAAAATTTATAACAATAGCATACTAAACTATGGTAAGAGATTGATGTATGAATTTATGATTCCTGAACCAGCTGCTTTTCATGATGAAGCGGTAAGGTTAAAAGGAGATATTGATGCAGAAGTCTTAATAAAACCCGTAGATCCAAGAGTATCAAGTTCGTTTAATCTTTCTAATCCAACAAAGATAAATGATAGTACGGTTTCACATTGGGCTGGAGTCTATAATGCAGAGGTGGATAGTATTTCCAGAAGAATAAAAGTTTCTGAATCCTTTAGCGTAAATGGGAATACCTATATGAGCGCGCATAATTATCCAGGTGCTAGTAATTTTAATATGAGAATTCCTGAAGGGTATAAAGCTACCTATGCTAATATGGATGCAGGATTTGTTTTTGTTCCAAAAGGGATAGAATATACATACGCTACGGTTTCAGTTGGTGATTATCATTTCTCAAAAGGAGGAGCAAGTTGGGATGAAAAACGAAGCTTTTCTCTTGGAGGTATTGAGAATGAATTAGCAGTTTCTGTTTCTGGCGCAGATGTCGGAGGAGTTCGTATTAATGTAGTAGCTCACTGTGATTTAACTGATAAAGCACTTAAAGAGTGGCAACAACAATCTTTTAATGCAATTATTGAAGCTTATGAGACCAAATTAGCCGAGTACGAAGAAAAAATTGCAGAACAAAGAAAATTACAAGATGAAACCTTTAAGACAAATCCGGGATTCTATCGTCAGATCGAAAAAACGGTGCTTCGAAAAAACTGTATTACGTATTTGCTAGGTAATGAAAATATTGGTAAAGATATGATTCTGGAAAGAAATAAATTAGGAGAAATCAGACCAGATCATACAAACGATAGATTAGATTCATATGCAGCAAAAGTTAAGTTTTTTGAACAAGCTTTTGAATGGGATATTATGAGTTATCAGTTCTACCCGTTTTACTGGGCGGCAAAATCTAAATGGAGTGGTAAATATATCGTAGAAAATAATGACCCATTATTTAAAGCATTCTTGCAGAGCGGTATGGCCAGAGTAATTATTACAGTACGTCCTGGATTTGAAGAAATGGTGAACTGGTATCTGGCAACAGGTCAGATCTGGAATGGCGGTCAAGTGCCAACCATTGATGATGAAGAGTTTGTTTCTATTGTAGAAGAACTTCAGAATCCAGAAAGCGTAGTAGAAGAAACTTGGGAAACTCGTGTTCCTACTTCTCTAACAGTTATTCAGGCAGGATCAATTGGCCTTAATGTAGAAGGATTACCATGCGATTCTGATTGCGCAGACTGGTCTCAGTTTGATTCTGATCTTAATCCAATCCAGCAAACCAATGAGCTTATTGGGGGTGATAATGAATCTACAGATACGGTAGGTGTTGGATCTGATGCAGTAGGTGATACAGCAGTATCATAATTTCATTTTGAATATAAGGAAAAGGTGAATTGTAAAACCTAAAAAAAATGGTTTCAAATTCACTGCATACAGTGTCCCCGCAAATTAAGGATTAGGGGATACTGTATGCCTTAAATTAATATTAATGCAAAAGAAAACAATTATGTATGCATATGAATATGGTATCAGGAATTTTGATAAAAAATACCAGCCATTTCCAAATATTACCGTTTTCAATGATAAAATTGAAATACTAGATGAAAATAATACTGCAACAACAGGATTCGGAATTTATCAAGAAATTACATTGCTAGAAGATACTAATAAAGCTGAACTGAAAGAGTCAGGAACTATATATCCTGCGATAGTAGTAGAAGATTATCTGATTCCTCAAGAGGTTTTTTTAAATACCGAAGAACAAAGAAGAGTGGATCAACTGAATAGAGAATTTGATGTTTTCTTATTTGAAACTAAATTCTTTATTCATATTCCAGAAAGTAATGTATTAGATGAGGTAGTAATAACGGCTCAAGGAATCGGAAGAAAAACTAAATTTCCTCCTAGGCTTACAGAGCTTAATGATGAATTGAATCAGAAAAAAACATCCATTGTTCTTTTTATCTCTAATGATGGTGTAAAACTAGAAAGAGCTTATCAGAAAACAACGGATATTTTACATAATGAACTAGTGTTATTCATTGAGAAAAATGATAAGTATAATCTTTTTGGATCTGTTATTAGAATACGTTCTGGAAATTCAATCTCGCAAAATGCTGATCTTCCGTTTAAGGATATTACAAAATTGGCAAGAGTATATGACTTAGATGTTAGCAGGGGAGCTGTGCTCGAAGTATTGCAAGATCACCTGCAAGATAAGAGTAGTAACTTTTATTTTATAAGAAAAGCACTGCTTTGGGGAAGTCGTGTTAGTAAGATTCCTGTGAATTTTGCTTTAGGGAAGATAGCGGATGCGATGGATGAAGTTTCCAAAGCGATCGAGAATAACCTAAAAATTGGAGATAATTATTACAAAGCGTATGATCAGGAAGGTAATATATCCAAAACCTATACACCTATATTACCTGGATTCAATTTGATTCAAACTGCGGATAAAGCAAACGAAAACGCAGATAATGAACAGGTATTCATTCAGTTTACTAAAATTCTGAATGTACTAGAAGCTCAGATTCAGCGCGGAGTGGATGCTTTACAGATAGATTCGCTTAAAAAGTATATCAAAAGGAGACTTCGGGTATTATTTGATGTAATCAAAGAAGCCAAAGGTTTTATCAAAGATATTATTGGGCAGGCGATTGAATTTATCAAAACCTCCTTTGTTTTTATCAATGCTTTTTTGGTAGGGATTATCAATAGTCTGGTAGATGTAGTAAAAGGGATTTTTGATATCATCAGCTTGATTTGCAAAGCCGTTGTCGGGTTAAATAATGTACAGCAGAATACCCTGGAAAATCCGAGTTCTCAATTTAGTCTATTTATGGAGATGTTTGAGAATGCTTTGGAAACTACTGTAAAGTTGTTTACGCTCAAAAATATTAAGGCAACTTTTGTATTTATGGGAAAATTATTCGTGCGTTTTATTACATCGCCACCAAGTATCAATATTACCGGAGATTCTCTGGGATATGGTATTGGATATCTGATTGGTTTTATAGTAGAAGAAGTAGTGTTTGGGATTCTTACGGGAGGTGCAAAAACCGTGGGAACGGCTTTGCAGTTGGCTGTTAAGTCCTACGCATCTTTAGCTAAAGGAGCTTATAAAGCAGTAAGAAAAACAGTAACTATGAGTGTAGATACCTTTTTGTCACTCATAGCTGTTATACGTAAAAAACTCGAAGATTTTCCTAAGATATTAAAGGATCTGGAGAAATGGTTGAATGATGTTTTGGCATTTGTAAAGGCGGAGGCTGCCGTAGGAGCTAAGTTTCAAGGATTATTTTCTTTAGACCCTTTATCGGCGGTTGCTATTAGAAAGCTTGGTAAGAAAACTATTGAAGAGTTAGGGAAAGTTGGAGTTAAGTTTGGAAAGAATCCGGAAACACTTAAATACGAAATCCAATACAAAGGCCTCATCATTCAAAGTTTTGAAAAAGAAAAGGATTTGGTTAAAGAATTGTCTGAGATCATTAAGAAGAAAGAAGATGATTTGTTGAAGTATTTGGATGAACAAATAAGTTTTAGAAAATCTCAAATTGACTTATTAGAAGATTGGGATAAAATACAAATAAGTGGAAGGGGAAGAAGAAGAGGTCAGAGGTTGAAAAAGGCTGATATTAGATTGATCAGCAAAAAACTTGATGAATTAGGAGTAGAATTGGAGTTACATTCCGTGAATAGTTCTGAAGTCATTAAGGGTTTTTTCTTAAGTAAAGGAAGGAGTGTTAAAATGCCTAAATCTGCCGCGGCTATTTTTATAACTGATGGTGTGAAAATGAAAATTGTTTTAAGAAAAGGTGCTACAATCTATGAGTTTTTCCATGAATTTATGCATTTTAGACATGCTAAAGAATTAGGTTTAAAAAGGTATCTAAAATTAGGCGGTAAAGGTACTTCTGGAGAATTGATTAAAGAAACATTTGTTTTCAACAAATTAATCAATAATAGAAATTATCTCACCAAAGAAGAAATTGAACATGCATTATGGTATATTAATGAGCGAATTAGGAGTGTGTTTGGAAAGGATCCTGTCATCCCTAGTTTTAGTTTAGATGATATACCAACTGTCAGAAAACAAATAGATATAAATAAAATTATTAATAAAAAATAACTTCAATATGATTAGTAAAAAGGAAGCTTTGGATATAGCTCTTAAGATTTTAGAGGAAAAAAGTGTTGAATATTCTAGTATTGATAAAGAAGACGATGTTAGATTCAAATCTAAGGCGGATTTGTCATCTCCAATTCCTTTTGGAAAATATAAGGGCCAAAAAATTAATATTTATATGGTCACATATGGAGAGATTTGGGGTTTAGAAGAGCGAACTATGGGGATAGATATAAATGCTGAAACTGGTGAACCTCTTTATATTATTACTCCTCACGGTTTTGAAGAGTTGGAATAAAAATTATGGTAACATTTTCATTTGGTATCATGATATGGATGAAGGTGAGGATATTGAGTTCTTAGCAAGTTCATTTAAAGAATTTCTGAATGGCTTAAGTGATGAGCAAGAGCTTTAAAAATATTTCTAGTTATTTTAGATAACAGAACTTTAAAACCGCTCAATTCGAGCGGTTTTTTTTATTCTTTTTTCTCGTAATAGTAGCTTTTTACAGTACTGGTGATAGGGTGGTTTAACTAGTTAATCTATTGAAATACTGGAGTGTATGTTAGTTAAAAGATCTGTTGTTCTGCGGGGTTTTTATTCTTTTTTAACTTATCTTTAGGATTAATAAACCAATTTAACTGTATTGACCGCTACTTAACCAAAGTATGTCTCACACAAACACTCTTAAAAACCATGAAGAAAAAATTAACGCTTGCCTTATGGGTCTGTATGATCCTAGGCACTTCACTATTTGCACAGCAAACCCAAAAACAACGAGCTATTGAATACCTAAACCTAAAAGGAGAGGTGATATTCGATATCGTTATAAGCAATCCTTCTCAACTACAATCTATCACTCAGGAGTTATCCATTGTTCATTATGATGAAGCTACAGGAATCGTAAAACTAATGGCGAATCAAATGCAGTTTGATCAGTTTCTGCAAAAAAATATACCTTTTACAACAACACAGGAAGATAATATCATAGGGTATAGAACGATGACATCAGACTTATCTGTAAAAGCAGCTACATTTCCACTAACTGCATATCCTACATATGCCGATTATGTAAGTATGATGAATGATTTTGCAACTAATAATCCTACCATATGCCAAGTAGAAAATATAGGCGCTACTACAGAAGGAGATAAATCCTTGCTTTTTGTGAAGCTGTCCGATAATGTGGGGTCAAACGAACAAGAACCACGAGTAATGTATACTTCTTCAATGCACGGAGATGAGATTGCAGGATATCCTATGATGCTCAATCTGATTGATTTTTTACTAACTACATATAATGATACATCGCATCCAAGACATGCAGAGATTAAACAACTATTGGATAATAATGAGGTGTGGATTAACCCATTAGCAAATCCAGATGGAACGTATAGGAATAGTGCAAATAATACATCCGTAGCAAATGCAACTAGAGGTAATGCCAATAACGTAGATCTTAATCGAAACTATCCTGATCCGGATGATGGAACAAATCCTGATGGGAATAGTCATCAGATAGAAACGCAACGATTTATGGATTTTGCAGCCTCTAAACATTTTGTACTATCGGCTAATTTTCATGGAGGAATTGAACTTATTAATTATCCTTGGGATACGTATGCTGGAGCACATCCTGATGAGGACTATTTTGTACACGTATCAGAAGAATACAGAGATTTTTGTCAGCAGAATAGCCCTAATGGATATTTTGATGCACTGAATAATGGAATTACCAATGGTTATGCTTGGTACGAAGTGCAAGGAGGACGACAAGATTATCAGATATATTATCATAAAGGAAGAGAAGTAACAGTAGAACTTTCTAATGCCAAAACACCGCCAGCGAATCAGTTAGTGAATTTTTGGAACTATAATCAAGAAGCTTTGATTGGTTTTCTGAAACAAGTAAACTATGGGATACGCGGTGTTGTTACAGATGCTGTGACTAATCAAGCGATTGATGCTAAAGTAACTGTCGTAGGAAAAGAGACCTACGAAACCTGGACACCAACAGAATTACCAGAAGGAGATTATTATCGGCCTATCAAATCTGGAACTTACACTTTAGTTTATGAAGCAGAATGCTACGAATCAAAAACAATCACCGGAGTCACGATTGCAGATGGTCAAGCAGTAATCCAAGATGTACAGTTAACTCCTATTGGAGCGGTTGCACCAACAGGATTGGTTGCATCTTCGGTACAATCAACTAGTGCTAGCCTAAGTTGGTCTGGTAGTGCTGGAGCTACCTTTGATGTTCGATATAGGGAAACCGGAACTACGAATTGGACTGTGGTTTCTGCTAATACGAACACTACGAATCTTACGAATCTTACGACAGAAACGGCTTATGAAGTCCAAGTACGTAGTATATGTGCAGGTGCAACTACATCTCCATATAGTAGTTCAATAACTTTTACTACAACAGGAGTACCTGCTTGTTCAGGAATTTCTACATTTCCATATACAGAAGGTTTTGAATCCAGTGTAGGTGTATGGGTAAATGCTACAGGCGATGATATTAATTGGACTCGTGATAGTAATGGAACACCGTCTAACGGAACAGGACCATCCTCAGCTCAGGAAGGTTCATTTTATATGTTTACCGAAGCTTCTGGTAATGGAAATGGATATCCTGGGAAAATAGCTTTGCTGGATAGTCCTTGTGTTGATCTCGAAGCGTTAACTGGCGCAACATTAGAATTTGGATATCATATGAATGGAACTAACATGGGGTCATTAGAGGTGTTGGTAAGTACTGATAATGGAGTTAATTACACTTCGCTTTGGGGTAGAAACGGAAGTCAAGGAGATCAATGGAACCAGGCTTCTATAGAACTTTCTGCATATGCCGGATCTGTAATCAAGCTTCAGTTTAAAGGTACTACAGGAAATGGATTCCGAAGTGATATGGCTATTGATGATCTTAAGATCATTTCTACAACTCCTGATACGCAAGCTCCATCTACACCAACCAATGTAACAGCATCAAATATTACTGGAACTACCGTTGATTTATCTTGGAATGCATCTACGGATAATATTGGGGTTTCTGAATATGAAATTTATGAAGGAACTACTTTAATAGCTACATCTACCACTGCTAATACTACGGTTAGTGGATTGAATCCTAATTCAGAATACACATTGGTTATAGTGGCTAAAGATGCCGCAGGAAATAGTTCCTTAGCAAGTGATTCTGTAACTTTTACCACTTCAGGAGTTGTAATAACGTATTGCAGCAGTCAAGGTAATAATGTAAATGATGAATATATCGATTATGTAAGTATTGGAGGAATCGATAATACTTCTGCAGCTACTAGCGGGTATACAGATTATACAAACTTAACAGGTGCTGTGTCTTATGGACAAAATACGATTGTATTAAGCCTTAATTATACTGGAACGGTTTATACAGAATATTGGAATGTGTGGATTGATTATAACCAAGATGGAACTTTTGATACTTCAGAGTTAATAGTTTCAGAATCTACACGTAGTGATGCAAATCAATCCTATGATTTTACGGTGCCATCTAGTGCATCAACAGGAGCCACAAGAATGCGTGTAAGTTTAAAGTACAATGCTACTGCTACTCCTTGTGAAACATTTACATATGGAGAAGTAGAAGATTATACCGTAAATATCGGAGGGGCGACTGCTTCAAGAGCGAATGTTACAAGTAGCTTGAAAACTAGAGGAACGCTTCAATTGTATCCTAACCCTGTGACAGAAGGAGTCTTGTTTATTAGTGGTCTTCCACGTCAAGATGCTAGTATTACGATCTATAATTACGCCGGTCAAAAGGTAATAAGTAAAGAAATGACAGATGGGAATATTGATGTAAGTAGTTTGTCTAATGGCTTGTATCTTTTGCAGGTAGGAAATGATGCTGACAAAAAAATCAAGAGATTTATAATACAATAAAAATTCCCTTCTTTTAGAAGAGAGATTATGTATTTTTTTAGAAAGCTGGATTCTATGGTTCTTACCTAGGATTCAGCTTTTTTCTTCTTCGAGAACAGTTAATAATCCGAAATAGTAAATAGCCGGTTTTGCTCCCGTAGTTGCAGTAAGTAAAGGGAGATAATCTTTATAAACCCTTGTTGTATTCGTATATTTGTATACGCTTTTCAACGTACTGGTAATCATTAGTTTTAATGACAAATTGATGATAAAAGTGTACTAACAGTTTACTGTAATTATGTGCAAAAAAGAAAGAGATTTTTTAGGTTCCTGCAGGTTTATAATTAAGCTCTAAAATCATAACTTTTTTTGTGCAATTAATCTATTTCTAAGTAATGAGTACAATTCAAAAAGAATCCTCAAAAAAGAAGTTACGAAGTTTCGTGACGAATATGATAGATTTTTTTTGAATAGGAATAATTTACAAGGAAGTAATCAAAACATTTTTAACGTATGAATATTTTAGAAATGGCGCTATCTCAGTATGGCGTTACGGAGATTAATGGCTCCAAAGATCATCCACAGATCGTTTCCTACTTTAGTGAATTAGGCTTTGATGGTGTGAAATTGAAAGATGAAACTGCCTGGTGTAGTGCATTTGCAAATTGGGTAGCTAAAAAAACTGGTTATTCTTATTCTGGTAAACTTAATGCTCGTAGTTGGCTCAATGTTGGGAAATCTACCAATACACCTAGTGTAGGAGATGTAGTGGTGCTGTGGCGTGAAAGCCCCAATAGCTGGAAAGGCCATGTTGGTTTTTTTATCAAAGAAACCAGAGGGTTTGTTTATGTTCTGGGAGGTAATCAGAACAATAAGGTGTGTATAAGTGCATATCCTAAGAATCGAGTTTTAGAGTATAAAAAATTAACAAGACATGGATAAAATTATAAGTATGGTATTTTGGTTGCTTACGATCCTCTCACCAGTGAACGGTGTTATGATGACAATGGTTTTCCTAATTTTGGTGGATTTTATTACAGGTTCGTATGCGTCCTATAAAAATAAAATTCCAATAAGTAGTCAAGGTATTGGTAATACGATCTCTAAGTTTTTTATCTATAACTTGGTAATTCTAGCATCCTTTTTATTAGAAACCTTCATCGTAGATGAGGTTCCTTTTCTTAAGATTATTGCAGGATTTGTGGCCATTACGGAGATAAAATCTATTTTAGAAAACTTCAATAAAATTTATGGTATAGATTTATTTAAAGCATTGATGACTTTAATGAAATCCGGAGGTATTTCGGAAACCATAAATAGTATCTCGAAAGAAGGAAAAAAATAAAGAGATATAGATAAACTGCTACTTTTCTGGTTATTTCTTCACTGAAATTACAACATATACCATTTCGATAAACTTTTTACACGTTACACCTTACAGGTAGTGATATGTACAATTATGTTGTAAATCAAAGTGCCGAAATAATCAGGATGTGGCAATTTTCAAAAGGAAAATAATTTAATAATGTGCTTAAAAAAATAAAAATGTCAATAAAAACAAAAGAAGAACTTAAGTCATATTTTGAAACAGGAGATATTCCGACGGAGCAGCAATACGAGCAGTTAATAGATGGTTTTTATCACAAAAGTGAAGGGGAAATTGTAAAAAAAGTGTTGGATAATGCTGATGATCCAGTAATAATTGAATTTACTGATGGAACTAGTGTTGATATTCCGAAATTTTGGGATATTGATCAAGTAAATGGGTTATTAGAAGCTTTGGCTGAGAAAGTTACTGTCGAAACAAATAAAGGGCTGTCTAGTAATGATTTTACAAATGCTGAAAAAGAGAAACTAGCATCCTTATCTTTATCAGGAGGCGGTAGTGTTACCGTTGATAATGTGTTATCTGCTACTTCAGTCAACCCGGTTCGAAATAATGCGATTACGGCTGCATTAAATAACAAAGTGTCTAATTCTGAAGGGGATTATAAAGCATTAAAAAACTCTGTTTTGAAACATGACGTTAGAACATATGCTAATGTGAAAATAGATGAAATTACTTTTGATAAAGATTTTATTGAAGTAGATAAGCTTCAGGATCCTGATGGCACGGTTATCGGAAGCTTTTTCTTTGTGAAAAATATTTACTCATCCTCTACTGGTGCATTCGCATATTTTAAAAACAAAGGAAAAATAAAAGTTAGAGCAAATAAATATCCGCTCTCTTTTATTGTTGATACTACTAAAGAGACGTTCGTCCATAGTAATTATATAGGATATAGAATGATATCGTTTAGTGGTCCAGTAACTAATAAACTGTTAGAAGATGTTTCTTTGAAATTTGAACTTATTCAGGTTGATACAATGAATGATGAAGTAGAATCTATTAAGAATCGTGTAATTGAGAATATTGATGTTGTAAATGGATATTTACAATTATCTACAGATGCTAACTCAAGAAAAATAGTAGCTCAGGTTTCTTTAAAAACTTTAAAGGCTGCTTTGGATAAAGTAATATAGTTACTGTGATTGGTGATGTTAAATAATAAAACCAGGTTGCATTTAGTTGTAACCTGGTAAACTTTCCGAAATTTAAAATTCTAAATTAAATGTTGTATAAAATGTCAAGCAATAAGTCTTTGTTGTTTATTATAATGGTACTGTTTATTTATATTTTAATCCAAAGGCAATGTGTTAGAGAACTGGATCTAGATCCGAAACCAAAAATAACGATCGTAACCGATACGATTTGGCAAACTAAAATAGATACTTTTCATCTTCAAACAGAAAAATATAGAACAGTATATGTCCCAAAGATCGTTACCGAGAATAATTCTGAGATATCTATCAGAGAAAAACAAGGAGTTCCAGAACAAAAAGCACATCTTTTTGAAGAAGCTAGAGAGTATAGGGATACATTGCAGAATGAAGATATAGAAATATATAGTTATGGTTTGTTGAAAGGAGAATTGTTAAAAAGCAATCTTTCTTATAAATTGAAAGTCCCTAAGGAAATTAACACAACTACCGTTATCGAACATCCATCTGTGTATAGAAGTGGTTTATATGGTTTTGGAGAAGTAGGAGGCAATCAAGAAAAGTATAGCAATATAAGCCTTGGTCTGCAATACAACAGAAAAGGGAAATGGTTTGTAAACTACAGATTGAATTTTAGTGAGTTATCTAGCGTAACCCATAATGTGGGTATAGGAATCAGAATCAGATAGATTCCAAATAATAATATGTTTAAAAGTATTAATATTTATTGTTGGTCTGCCGAAATCAACTATACCAGAGCTTACCGAAGGGCTCAGGTTGATAAAAAACATTTCGTCAGATAGCTTTAACTCATCTTTAGCTTATCAAAGTTTTCTGTGCAATAATTTCAATGCCACTATCAATTAGATGTTTTATCTCAGGTTTTTTAGTTTTAACATTTTCTAGATGTTTAAGAATATGATCAGCAAAATTAGGATCTCTATCACAAACCAATTCATAAATCTCAATCGATAATAACCAGTCCGAGGGATGATCTTTTTTTATGATAGCAAAAACAGCCTCCAGAGAAAATTTAGTGTTTTCACCATTTCTTACATTTTTAACCGCTTGGTATAGAGTGTGTAATTCTTCTTCTTGTGCGGTGTAAGTTCTCTTTATAGTGTTCATGTCTGGGTTATGTGTAACCATATCGAAGGAGTAGTCATCTGCTGGTCCTGAAAAAGCTGATATAATTTCTTTTCCTACGGCAAAATCGAAGGTTCCCCATTCCGGTTTAAATAAGTATTCATCTTTATATTTAATAGTACATTCTTTAAACTGGATGAGAATAAGCTCTCCCTTAATGTTTCGCATTCCAGTGATATTTATTCCCGCAACTGTAATTCCACTTTCAAACTCAAATTCGATGTATTCACCATCATAAAAATTATATGCTTTCAGATCTCTTGGTGACATATTTTCTATGGCTAGATTTATGCCTTTTAATTTTCCAAGAGGAGATCTGAATCCGTTAGGATGTGTATCGGTTCCCTGACCAATCAATTCTTTTTCTCTATGAGAAAGTGCAGTAGGTCCTTCTGTCTCAAAATAGATAACCTCATTATCCTCATTCTTGATCATTCTGGTGAAAATCCCAGAGATTTGTAAACCAGTACTTAGTTCTATGGTTCCCAAATTTTGAGACTCAATAAGTTTAGCAAGTCCACGATGTCCTCCTTTTCGTAAAGCCATAGTATCGGCAAATTCTTCCAGAACCTGACACAAATATGCAAAATCAGGAGTTACAAATAATTGCGGTTGAGGTTTTGTAATATCAAAATCCTGAAATGCAGCATCTGGAGTATAGGGAAGTTTCTTTACATTATCGGTCATGCACCATTCACTTTCTCCGATAGAAGAAAGTAATCCTGCGCCATAAATTTTAGGATCATTTATAGTGCCAATAAGCCCATATTCTACTGTCCACCAGTGTAGATTACGAATCAAAGCCATTTCCGAAGGCTCTGACTTTTGATTTTGTAAATCGGTGACTCGATTTTCTGCATTCTGAATCGCTACAGGATCGGCATTTGGTGATTCTTTTAATATAGAAAGCGTGCGGACGGCGTCATATATATCATAATCTCTCTTAGATGAAATAGCTTTGCATCCTATTTTCCCGAAACGACGTAAATATTCCGCATAATCTGGATTGGCAATGATCGGAGCGTGCCCCGCAGCTTCATGAATAATATCAGGAGCCGGCGTGTATTCTATGTTTTCTAATTGTCTAATATCGGATGCAATTACTAGAATGTTATAGGCTTGAAACTCCATGAAAGCATTTGGGGGAATAAATCCGTCTACAGCAACTGCCGCCCAGCCAATTTCTTTCAGAATTCGATTCATTCCATACATACTAGGGATTTCATCTATAGAAATACCCGTTTTTTCCAATCCTTTTAAATAAGAATTGTGCGCAACTTTGCTTAATGTAGCAATATTTTTACGCATCACATATCTCCATACGGCTTGATCAATAGGAGTGTACTCATCATAGTTTTGAGGTTTGATAAATTGTTTTAGATGAGGAGGTAATCTATCAAGTAAAGGGTTTGATTCTATTTGTGATGACATTTATAAAACAGATTTTAAGCAGGGTTTTTGTTGCGGAAAAGTACTGGTTTTACAGCTAATATTAGAATTAATTAACTAATTTTGTTTATTCAGTGTAGGGTTTTAACAATGTATGCTGTTATTATTATAAGAGGGCTAAGCAATTTTTATCGTCCTAAATACATAATGAATAAAAAATTAGACTAACTTAATACATCACACAAATATTATGAAAAAAATTATTTTATGTACCGCAGCATTGCTTTTTTGTATAATTGCTAGTGGTCAAGTTACAAACGAAGGAAAGCCAGCTAGTTTTAATGAAAATTTTGGTGGCATTATGAAAAAAAGTCTTTCTGAAATCCGTATGCCTGCATTGGATTTGGAGAAAATTAAGGCTGAAGATGTAGTAAATGACTTAGATAAATCTAAACCTTATAGATTTGGGCATGAGTTTAAAGTAGATATTGATATCAAAAAAGAAGGGACACTGGATGTGCTACCAAATGGAGATCACGTATATAGAGTTGCAATTTATTCAGAAGGAGCAAAGACATTGAATTTTATTTTTAATAAATATCAAGTGCCAACTGGTGCTACTATTTATTTTTATAATGATGATAAAACTGATTTGTTGGGAGCATACACTAACGTTTTTAATCGTCCTGATGAAATGCTGGGAACTTGGATGGTAGCAGGAGATAAAATATGGATGGAATATAGAGAACCGGAAAATGTTATAGGACAAGGTAAATTAAATTTAGGGCGAGTAGTACATGGATATAGATCTATTACAGATGCGGAGGTTCAGGAAAAGGCATTAAACGATTCAGGTGATTGTAATCAGGATGTAGACTGTGCTATTGGAAATGATTTTGACGCTATAAAAGATAGATTAAAGCATTCTGTAGCGTTCATAATTATGAATGGATTTGTTTGCTCGGGTAACTTGATTAATAATGTAAATAACGATGGTGCTCCTTTCTTTTTAACAGCGAATCACTGTGATGATGATGGAACAGAAGCAACTTGGGCGTTTCGATTTAATTGGATAAGTCCAAATCCTTCTTGTGCTACAACTGCTAATAGTACCGATGCTGCTGTAAATCAGACAACAAGTGGTGCAACAAGATTAGCTGCAAATTCTGAAACGGATTTTAAGTTATTGAGGTTAGATGGGGGTTTGAACAATTCCTGGGATTTAGAATTTGCTGGTTGGGATAGAACTGGAGACATTCCTTCTTATACTGTAGGTATTCACCATCCTGCCGGAGATATCATGAAAGTGTGTAGAGATAATGATGCTCCAGAATATTTTATTCGTAATTTTAACGGTAATGCAACTACAGAATTATGGAGAATAATTGGTGGAGGTTCGAATCAAGGATGGGAGCTAGGAGTTACAGAAGGTGGTTCGTCGGGTTCTGCTCTATTTGATCCGAATGGTAGAATCATAGGTCAGTTAGCTGGCGGATTCGCGGCGTGTTCATTTACTAATGATAATGATACAGAAGATTGGTATGGTAGATTTGATCTCTCGTGGAATTTTGGTACTACTAATAATACTAGGCTTTCTAATTGGTTAGATCCAGATAATACAGGAGTTACTACACTTAATTCTATTTCTTTTGGCGCTGTTTTAAGTGTTGAAGAAAATAAATTAAATAGTAATATTGCGCTCTACCCAAATCCGTCTAATGGAGTATTTAACGTTTCTAATGACTCAGAAAGTAGATTGACCTATAATTTATTCAGTCTATCCGGTCAGTTAGTAGGGACAGGCGAGATGATAAATAAAAATGCAATAGTAGATATGTCTGCCAATGTTAGTGGGGTGTATTTTATTTCTATTACGGATGCAGCTACTAATGTAAATGTTACGAAGAAGATAGTAATTAACAAATAGAAATTACCTTATAGTATAAATAAAAAGGTTTTGCGAATCCTATTCGCAAAACCTTTTTTATTACTTGTTTTTTTACTCTGATTTTTTTGCTACAAGGATTTCATTTTGATTTTCATTTTTGAAAGTCAAAGTAGGTTCTTTTAAATTTTTAGTTTTTAATTCAGATAGTGCCTTAAAAAATTCTTTTTCTAATTTCATGGTTTGTTCGCAATATCTTTTAGAAGCTCCTGGAGCTCCTATAGAAAGAGATGAATCTGTTACTGTGTAGTCGCAGTAATAAATGTTGCATCCAGAAAAACCTGAAAGTTTTTTATTTGCTTTGTCAAACTCTAAAGTAAGCTTATGTTCAGAAACATCTTTCCCATAGAGTGAAGTAACTAAATATTTGCCTTCTGGTTCAGATTGATTTTTAGTTTCAGTGTTTTTAGAAGTAGCTGTATTTGTGCTATTGCAATTACAGAATAAAGTGAGAGAAATTAAAAGTAAACCTAAGTATTTCATAATGATTTGGATTTTGTGTAAAACATCAAAGCGATGTATATTATTTCTAATATAACAAATTTATTATATTTTAGTCTTTAATCTCGGTTGCGATAGATTAATTAGAAATTATTTTTTTTATCAAAACTCAAGCCCATTTGCCTATGAAACAAGAAAGTAGAAAGCAAGAAATAGTAAATGCTGCGGCGATTCTTTTCAAGGAAAAAGGATATAGTGCGGTTACGATGAGGGATTTGGCCACAGCTATGGGGATAAAAGCAGCAAGTTTGTATAATCATATCCAATCCAAACAAGAGATTTTATCCACGATTATTATTGAGCTTGCAGAAGAGTTTACTAATGGAATGAATCAAATAGTAAATTCTGATAGAAGTTCAATTGAAAAATTAGAGAATATTATAAGCCTACATATTGATGTGACCTTACGAAATGCAGATGGTTTGGCTTCGCTTAATAACGATTGGATGCATCTGGAAGAGGATAACCTGTTGTATTTTGAGAAAATGCGTCAAGATTATGAGGATAATTTCAGGCAAATTGTTAAAAAGGGAGTAGATATGAATGAGATTAAACCCAATAATATAGAAATTATAGTATTTTCTACATTATCTACACTCAGAACGCTCTATTTATGGTATCCAAAACAAAAAAATATTGATGCCAGCATTCTTAAAAAAGATATGATATCCGTACTACTACAAGGAGTGGTTTAAAATTAACAATTAATTAATTGTGTATGAAACTAACAATCGTTAGTTTTGTTAAACTATAACGATATAGTTTAACATTGCATGAGTGATTTCCATACCATAAAAGTAGCCGAAATTCTTAAGGAAACTAAGGATTGTACTTCAATAACCTTTGATATACCTCAAAGTTTAAAAGAGAAATTTGAATATAAGCAAGGTCAATATTTAACATTAAAAACAATATTGCAGGGAGAAGAAGTAAGACGTAACTATTCTTTATGCTCTAGTCCGATCGATAATCAATGGAAAGTGGCTGTAAAAAGAATAGATGGAGGATTGTTTTCTAACTATGCTTGTAATGTATTAAAAGCTGGAGATGAATTAGAAGTTTTACCACCTAACGGAAGTTTTTTTACTGAAGTAGATGTAATTAAAGCTAAGAATTATATTGTCTTTGCTGCAGGAAGTGGGATTACACCAATTCTTTCAATAATAAAAACACATCTTGCATTAGAGCCTAATAGTACTTTCAAGCTGTTTTACTTGAATCGCACCGTTAAATCTATTATCTTTAAAGAAGAGATTGAGGCCCTGAGAAATACATATTTTGGAAGATTCGAAATATTTTATTTTTTAACTAAGGAGCATCGTGATATTCCGTTACTTAATGGAAGATTTACTTCGGAAAAGTTAAAAGAGCTTACCGATAAAATTATTGATGCTTCTGATATTGACGAATGTTTTATCTGTGGCCCAGAAGAAATGATATTTTTAATAAGGGATGAGCTAGTGGAAGCTGGATTGTCAAAGGATAAAATTCATTATGAACTGTTCTTCTCTGGAGCTACTGAAGAAGATAAGAAAAGAGCCACCACAGCTGTAGAGCATAAGTTTGATGGAACAGAAGTTACTATCATTGATGGTGGTAAAGAATTTCATTTCGGGATGGATGATGAATACGACAATATCTTAGATGGCGCATTGGCAGCAGGAGCTGATCTTCCTTTTGCGTGTAAAGGAGGCGTTTGTAGTACTTGTAAGTGTAAATTGATAGAAGGAGAAGTAGAGATGAAAATAAATTATGCGCTGGAAGAAGATGAAGTGGCAAAGGGCTTAATATTATCTTGTCAAGCAGTGCCGACTACAGAAAAAGTAGTAGTAGATTTTGATGTTTAAATTTTATTTATTATTCCAGCATGTGATACTAAGTCTGTAGAAGTGTAGGCTGGATCTAAATCATAATAAAAATTGTTGTTATGAGTGAAAAAGAAGTCAAGAATTTAGAGGAAATCTTTGAGCAAAGAATTGCCAGAGACGAAAAAATTGAACCAAAAGATTGGATGCCTGAGAAGTATCGAAAGACGCATATCAGGCAGATATCACAGCATGCGCATTCTGAAATTGTCGGTATGTTACCAGAAGGTAACTGGATATCCAGAGCACCATCTTTAAGGCGTAAGGTAGCTTTGTTAGCTAAGGTTCAAGATGAGGCCGGACATGGATTATATCTATATAGTGCTTGCGAGACTTTGGGTATTTCCAGAGAAGAATTATACGAACAATTACATACCGGAAAAGCAAAATACTCCAGTATTTTTAATTATCCTACGTTAACCTGGGCAGATATCGGTGCTATTGGTTGGCTGGTTGATGGAGCAGCGATTATTAATCAAGTACCTCTGTGCAGTACTTCCTATGGTCCATACGCAAGAGCTATGATTCGTGTTTGTAAAGAAGAGAGTTTCCATCAACGTCAGGGATATGAAATTATGATGACATTGGCCAAAGGAACTCCTGAACAAAAAGAAATGGCACAAGATGCGTTAAATCGCTGGTGGTGGCCATCTTTAATGATGTTAGGGCCTACAGATGCAGAATCCGTGCATACAGAACAATCAATGAAATGGAAACTGAAACGTAAGACTAATGATGAACTTCGTCAACAATTTATAGACCAAACAGTTCCACAAGCTGATCTTATTGGGTTAACCGTTCCAGATGCTGATTTAAAATGGAATGAAGAAACAAAGCATTATGATTTTGGTGAAATTGACTGGGATGAATTCTGGCAGGTTGTAAAAGGTCACGGGCCTTGTAATAAAGAAAGATTATCTGCAAGAGTAAATGCTTGGAACGAAGGTGAATGGGTGCGTGATGCGGCAATGGCATATGCGGATAAACAACAGGATAATAAAATAAAGAAAGCAATTTAAAAAAGTTCCTCAGTTTCTCTTTCTGAAAAAAGTCAATTATGAGGATATATTAAGATATGAAAAAAAACTGGCCACTTTGGGAAGTCTTCGTTAGAAGTAAAAATGGACTAGAACATCGCCACTTCGGAAGTATACGTGCTGCCGATGCAGAAATGGCTTTGGAGAATGCAAGAGATGTATATACTCGCAGAAGCGAGGGGGTTAGTATTTGGGTTGTAGAATCTAAGAATGTCACCGCTTCCAATCCGGAAAATAATGGAGAGTTATTTGAACCTGCTCAAGATAAAGTGTACAGGCATCCTACTTTTTATACCTTACCAGATGAGGTAAAACATATGTGATTTTAAAAATTAAAAATTGAAGTTGAAAGTGAAATTGAATATGAAGTATGAATCACAGTAAGTTTGACTTAAGTGAAAGATTAGAAGATTTTGCCGCTAGAATTATCTTATTATTTGATAAAAAGTCACTTTCGTTTGCAGGAGAATACTTAGCAAAGCAATTGATAAGATCTTCTTGTTCTTCAGCATTAAATTATGGCGAAGCTTTAGGGGCAGGAACAGACAAAGATAAAATTAATAAGTTAAGAATTTGTTTGAAGGAATTACGGGAGTCATTGCGAAACCTTAATATTCAAACAAAAGCAAAGTTGATAACTGAAAATGATCTCGGGTCATTAAAAGATGAAAATGATCAATTGATCAGGATAATAGTTACAAGGATTAAAAATATTAATTGAAAGTTTTCGATTTCGATTTTACTTTCGTTTTCAAGTTCATTATATGAAAAAAGAAAATCTAATACAATATATCTACGGGATTGCTGACAATGCTTTAATATTAGGACAGCGTCTTTCTGAGTTATGTGGTCATGGGCCAAATTTAGAAACTGATATTGCTTGTACTAATATGGCGTTAGATCTATTAGGGCAAACACGCAGTTACTATCAATATGCAGCTCAATTAACCGGAGAAAATGTTACGGAAGATGATATTGCATTTCTACGAACTGAAAGACAATATAAAAATGTATTGCTTGTAGAACAACCAAATAATCATTTTGGATATGTGATTACGCGTCAGTTTTTTTATGATGTATTCCACTTACTATTATTGCAGGAGTTACAAAACAGTAAAGATATAACGCTTTCGGCGATAGCAAAAAAAGCAATTAAAGAAGTAAGTTATCATCAGCGTTTTTCTTCTGATTGGATTAAAAGATTGGGTGATGGCACAGAAGTAAGTCGTCAAAAAGTTCAGGAAGCAGTAAATGATCTTTGGAAATTTACAGATGAGTTATTCCAACTAACAGAGGACGATAAAACTGTTGTTGAGTTAGGATCTGGAGTGGATGTTAGTCTCTTGAAAGAAAAGTATTACCAAATTGTTACAGAAGTTTTGGAAGAAGCTACTTTGATAGCTCCTGAACTTAAGTGGTTTAGAAAAGGAGGAAAAGAAGGAGTACATAGTGAACATATGGGATACCTGCTTTCAGATTTACAATATATGCAAAGAACTTATCCAAATATGAAGTGGTAACAAATACTATATAATCACCTTCAGTCGGTAGAAAGATTATTTCAGAAGAACTTTTTAAAAATATGACAATTGAGTTAGAGCAACATATAGATCCTAAATTATTCGCGATTCTCGAGAAGGTTAGTGATCCGGAAATTCCGGTATTGTCTATTATGGATATGGGAGTCGTACGATCTGCTCAAATGGTTAATGATGTTGTCAAGATTACAATAACACCAACATATAGCGGATGTCCTGCTATGGATGTCATTGGAGATGATATTGTAAAAGCTTTTCGAGAAGAAAATATGCAAGCCGTAGTCACGTTAGTTTTATCTCCTGCCTGGACTACTGATTGGATTACGCCTAGAGGCAGAAAAGCATTAGAAGAATATGGTATTGCTGCTCCTCTAGAAGAGATAGCTGATAAAGAAGCTTTGCTTGGAAATAAGAAAGTTGTAAAATGTCCTCAATGTGGATCTAGGAACACAAAGATGATAAGCCAGTTTGGTTCTACAGCTTGCAAAGCTTTATTTCAATGTGAAGATTGTCTAGAACCTTTTGATTATTTCAAATGCCTTAAATGATATGTTAGGATTAAGGACAACCATATATAAAGTCGGTGATATAGAAAAAGCCAAAGAATGGTATACAAAGGCTTTTGATACAAAACAATATTTTGATGAACCATTTTATGTCGGTTTCAATATTGGCGGATATGAACTTGGACTTTTACCTGAAGAGAATGTTGCAAAGGAAAAAACGGATAGCGTCTTATCCTATTGGGGGGTAGAGGATATTAATGAAACCTATGAAAAACTGATCAAATTAGGAGCTGTGGAGCACGAGAAACCTACCAATGTTGGAGGTGAATTAATGGTAACTTCTGTAAAAGATCCATGGAATAATATTATTGGGATAATTTATAATCCACATTTTAAAATAGAAAGTTTAACAGATTTAAAAAAATAACCTAAGACTCCTTCTCCTAGCTTGTGCTGAGCGCAGTCGAAGTAGGAGAGGGTTGGGGTGAGGACCTATGAACTCAATAGAATTAGAAATACAAAACGGAATTGCCAAAGTAACCTTAAACCGTCCTGAAACTTTTAATAGTTTTAACAGAGAAATGGCATTAAGATTACAGGATACTTTAGACACTTGCGAAACCAACGACGAGGTTAGGGCGATAATTCTCACAGGTACTGGCAAAGCTTTTTGTGCTGGACAAGACCTTAAGGAAGTTACTTCTCCTGAATTAAACCCTGGTTTTAGAAAAATACTAGAGGAACATTATAATCCTATAGTAAAAAGAATACGGAATATAGAGAAGCCAATAATTGCTGCGATAAACGGAGTGGCCGCTGGTGCTGGAGCAAATATTGCATTAGCTTGCGATATAGTGGTAGCTACAGAAGCAGCTAGCTTCATACAAGCATTTAGTAAAATCGGATTGATTCCTGATAGTGCAGGGACTTTTTTTCTGCCAAGATTGATTGGTTTTCAAAAAGCATCTGCCTTAATGATGTTAGGAGATAAGATAAATGCAAAAGAAGCAGAAGAATTAGGAATGCTATACAAAGTATTTCCTGTCGAAACATTTGAAGAGGAAGTAATGAAGTTAGCATTCAAGGTTGCTCAAATGCCAACAAAAGCTTTAGGGTTGACTAAGAGATTACTAAACCAATCGGTGGTCAATACTCTTGATCAACAGTTGGTAATGGAATCCAATTTGCAGATAGAAGCAGCAGAGAGTAATGATTATGCAGAAGGTGTAAATGCTTTTATAGAAAAAAGAAAACCTGTTTTTAAAGGAAATTAAGTTATGATTGTAGGCGTAATAGGATCAGGGACAATGGGCAGCGGTATTGCACAGGTAGCGGCTACTGCTGGTTGTAAGGTAAAAGTTTTTGACACAAAACAAGAAGCCCTCGATAGAAGTAAAAAATCTCTGGAAAAAATTCTTTCTCGTTTAATAGAAAAAGAAAGAATAGATGAGGTAGAAAAGAATCGAATTCAAACCAATATCTCTTATGTAAATACGCTAGAAGATCTAAAAGATACCAACCTTACTATTGAGGCGATTATTGAAAATTTAGAAATTAAAAAGAAAGTATTTTCAGAATTAGAAACGTATGTTTCTGAAGATACTATTATAGCATCTAATACATCTTCACTGTCTATTGCTTCAATCGCATCTTCTTTAAAAAAACCAGAACGTTGCATAGGAATTCATTTTTTTAATCCAGCTCCATTAATGAAGTTAGTAGAGGTTATACCAGCTGTACAAACATCTAATGCTATTATAAATAAGGTGACTGATATCATTCAGGACTGGAAAAAAGTGGTGGCTATTGCAAAAGATACTCCTGGTTTTATAGTTAATCGAGTTGCAAGACCGTTTTATGGAGAATCACTACGTATATACGAAGAAGGATTAGCTGACTTAACTACAATTGATTCTAGTCTGAAGGAATTAGGAGGGTTTAGGATGGGACCTTTTGAACTGATGGACTTCATAGGGAATGATGTGAATTATACGGTAACTGAAACAGTTTTTGAAGCCTTTTATTACGATCCTAGATACAAACCATCATTTACACAAAAAAGGTTGTCGGAAGCAGGATACCTAGGAAGAAAATCAGGGAAAGGATATTATAAGTATGATGAACAAGGTAAAATAATATCTCAGAATATAGAAACGAATCCTGAGCGCAGTCGAAGAATGAGTGGATCCGAGAAGTTATCTAAAGAAGAGCTTTCTCAATATATTTTTAATCGTGTGTTAGTGATGTTAATTAACGAAGCAGCAGATGCTTTATTTTGGAATGTTGCTTCGGCAGAAGATGTTGATAATGCGATGACTAAAGGAGTTAATTACCCCAAAGGTTTGCTGTCTTGGGCAGACAAAAAAGGAATCGATTGGTGTGTTAATAAATTAGATAAACTATACAATGAATATCGAGAGGATAGATATCGCTGTAGTCCATTATTAAGAAGAATGGAGCAGGAAAACAAAAAGTTTTTCTTGTAGGGGTAAGGTGTGAGGAATGAGAAACAATAGTTAAATATGGATTCTAAATATAATTTTAAATTCGAGAATTTAACAGTTTATGACAAGGCAATGGAGTTTGGAGAAATTGTGAATACATTAACGAAAAAGTTTCCAAAAGAGGAACGATTTGAGTTAAGTTCTTAGTTTAGGAGAGCCGCAGATTCTATAGCTCTCAATATAGCTGAAGGATCTGGAGGAACTGATCCTCAGTTTTATAATTATTTGGGAAATGCTTGGCATAGCGCTCATGAATGTGTTTCCTGCAGTTCTAAAGCTAAAATGAGAAGATACATAACTTTAGAAGAAGATGAAGAAAACTTACAGAGCTTTCAAAAATGATAACAACATTACGAAATAGAATTTCAGACAGAATAAAAAGTAAGAAATAGTAAAACATGAAAAACCTCACACCTACTCCCTCACACTTCATACCCGTCAAGATGCTAAACCAAGACGCTTTTAGTCAATGGTTAGGGATAAAGGTTTTACATGTCGAAAAAGGAAGGTGCAAGGTAGGAATGACAGTTAGAAAAGAGATGTTGAATAGCATGGGTAAAGCTCATGGAGGAATTTCTTACAGTTTGGCAGATACGGCTTTTGGTTTTTCCGCAAATACTCACGGTAAATATGCAGTTTCCATAGAAACTTCTATCAATCACATCGAAGCATTAGAAGAAGGAGATTATCTGACCGCAGAAGCGGTGACCGATATAGCAAAAACCAAGATTGGTTTTAATATCGTTGAGGTTAAAAGAGGAGAACAGATTGTAGCACTTTTTAAAGGAGTAGTATACAGAACCAATAAAGATTGGTAATAATATTTTTAATATAACTAACTAACACAAACCAATGAAAGCCTTTTTAGTAACAATATTGTTTTTATCAATTATTTCCTGTAGAAAAGAACCAAGGTCAAAAACAGAAACCCTTTCAGGTACTGAATCGATAAAACTGGAGACCGTCAAAGAGGAAATTGACTTTACTCTAGAAGAATTGGAAACAGGACTTAATGAAGTGTTTAATGATAATATTAAGATGGAGGTTGACGAAACTGTTTTTACAGTGGATAATGCTATTAATAAAGAAAATGAAGAAAGAACGGCTGGAATTATGAAAATGTTAGCCTCTGATTCGTATGAATCATTTAAAAAACAAGCTCAAGAAAAACCAAAAAATCAAGACGGAAGAACAACTTTAAAATTGGAAGAAATAGAACTTAAAGGGAAAAAAGTTTTGGTAGAAAAATTAGCTACTGTGAATGAAGCTGGAAATAAAACAATATTGATGATGCATGCCTTCCCTACAGGAGAAAAAACAATCGTAATATCATCTTATTTTTTGGAAAAAGAAGAATCTAAATACTTGCCGCTTATAGAACAATCTGTTGTGACGGCAAAACTGAAAAACTAATATTACATGAAAGAAGCATATATAATAGATGGAGTTCGAACTCCTATAGGAAGTTATAAGGGAACATTATCTGCTGTTAGAACAGATGATTTGGGAGCTTTGGTAATTAAAGAATTGATAGAAAAAAACGTTAATATTCCAAAAGAAGCCTATGATGATGTGATTATGGGATGTGCAAATCAAGCAGGAGAAGACAATCGTAATGTAGCTAGAATGTGCTCTTTATTAGCAGGACTTCCATTTACAGTACCAGGAGAGACCGTAAATCGTTTATGCAGTTCTGGACTCTCAGCGATCATACACGCAAATAGAGCAATAAAAGCAGGCGATGGTGATCTTTTTATTTCTGGAGGAGTTGAAAACATGACACGTGGACCATACGTTATAGCAAAACCATCTTCAGCATTCGGAAATGATGCTAAAATGTATGATTCAAGTTTTGGATGGAGATTTGTAAACAATAAGATGCACGAGTTGTATGGTACAGATGGGATGGGAAATACCGCAGAGAATTTGGTAGAGAAATATAATATTTCTCGAGAAGATCAAGATGCTTTTGCATACAGGAGTCAGATGAAAGCTACCGAAGCGCAAGAATCCGGAAGATTAGCAAAAGAAATTACCACGGTCGAAATTCCACAAAGAAAGAAAGATCCAATTAAATTCTCGCAGGATGAATTTATAAAACCAACTACTAGTAAAGAAGTACTGGCAAAGCTGCGTCCAGCATTTAAAAAAGATGGCAGTGTTACCGCTGGGAATTCATCAGGTTTAAATGACGGAGCGGCAGCTACCATAATAGCTTCAGAGGATGCGGTGAAAAAATATAATCTAAAACCAATTGCAAGAATTGTAAGTTCGGCAGTAGTTGGAGTAGAGCCCAGGATTATGGGTATTGGTCCTGTTCAGGCATCTAATAAAGCATTAGAAAAGGCAGGAATCACTATGGACGATATTGATGTGATTGAATTGAATGAAGCCTTTGCTTCACAAGCACTAGCATGCATAAGAGAATGGGGATTAAAAGATGATGATCCTAGAATTAATCCTAATGGCGGATCTATCGCAATTGGACATCCGTTAGGTGTAACAGGAACAAGAATTGCGTACTCGGCAGCTCTGGAATTACAAGAACAAAACAAAAGATATGCGTTAATTACCATGTGCGTTGGTGTTGGACAGGGATATGCTGCTGTTATAGAGAATACAAATCTAAAATAATAATGAGTATACCTTTTTTAGTTTTTGTCTTTACATTAATTATTGCTGTGGTTATTTTTAACCATAGCAAAAATCCCAATGCTAAATCCATACGTAATGTATTATTAGTTATTTTAATGGTACTAGGCACGTACGTAGTATCTGCGATTACTTGGAAGCTATATGAAGACTACTCAGAAGAAGAGGTTTTGAGTGAGGAAGATGCTAAAAAACAAATATTAGTTGCAAAACAAAAATTGGAAGATTTCCAAAAAGGAAGTGCAGAAAAAGAGCTGATAGTAGATATCAAAAACCATTATAAATATCTGGAAAACACAAGCAGTTATACATTAAATCAATATAGAACCAGATCAGAATTGTTCGAAGATTATACGTTTAAAGATGAAATTGAAGAAGAATTGTATAATTATGATATGGATTATAATTCAGAGTATTTTTTTAATATTTCCAAAGAAAAATTATCAGATGGTCTTCCTCCACCAATTCCGTTTTGGGTGATTCTTTATAATATTTACGGTTACTCAGTCTATGAAGGAGAGGACTCAGGTGAAGATTATGATTTAATGGAATTCAAAAACAATTTTTTTAAACCAGAGGGTATTTCTACAGAAGCCTATATACAAGAAGAAGTGATTACAAAAAGCTTAGTTAATTACTTATCTCAAGAAATTCGTTCAACTGGTTTTATTGAGAATTTTTGGGAAGCTCATAAAGATAGGGTAATAGAGTTTATGCCATCTGTACATATGAAATATGATGAAACAATTAAACAAAGAATAGAAGATTTATTAGTGATTTATAATCAAGGTGTTCTTAAAACACCATATAAATCTCTATTTAAAGAATATAACTATGATGATCAGGAGTTTGTCGATGAAGTAAATTTAATTTTGGAAGATATTAATTTAAGCAAAATAGATACAGTTAAACATTATTATGTAGAAGATGTAGATCGTAAAATGGAATTATTTGGATTTTGGGATCGAAGATATACAGAAGGAAATTTAGAAGTTGTATTAAAAATTTTGAAAGAGATTCAATAAAAGGAAAAAACCATGAAAAAACTATATTGGATTTTCGGAATAATTAATACAATTCTTATCGCGTTAGGAGCCTATTTTTATTATAATGTTCATATGGTGGAGAAAGGTGCTTCAAAAGAATCAATGGATGAGTTGTACGACTATAGTGCAGCATTACAGGAAGCAAAAGATAACGAGAAGAATTACTCCGAAACTATTGCTCATTACTTTACCGATATCGAAGATTGGGATTTATATAGAGCATTAGAAATCGAAAAAAGAAATGGACCCAGATTTCAGGAAACAGGTGCTCCTCAAAGCCTGGTGGAGTTATACAAATCACGTGGAGAAATGACTTTTTACAAGAGCATTTTAGGGTATGAATTGTTCCACGATAGAACTAAAATTGATACAAGTGATTTTTCATTACATAATTTTGTAAATATTCTTATCGTATATCAGAACTTAGATACTCCAGAAGGAATTATGAGAACTGTTATCAAAAAGCAGATGGATACCCTTAGAAACCCTATCCATCTTAGAAATGCTTTTGAAAAACACAAAACAGAGTTTCTCGATTATATTCCTAAAAGTTTCTATCAAAAAGTTTTTAAAAAACAAGTAACAGAATTATTGGAGTCTTATGATTTCATTAATGGTATAGAAGATCAAGAATCTTATTTTGATGAGTTGTTGTCGAAGGCAGATGAAACACATACCCATTATGAGATATGGGACAAAACATTTTGGTATCGAAGAGAATTAGAAAACAATAAAGAAGAAGTCTATAATATATTATTAGAGATAGAGCAGTACTATAAAGAAGATCAATAACTACACAAGATGAAGCTACAATCATATATAACCGGTAAATGGGCTGAAGGTTCAGGTGATGGAGTCGTAATGAATGATGCCGTTACAGGAGAAATTATCGGGACATCTACAACGGAAGGCTTGGATATTCCAGAAGTTTTACAATACGGAAGAACTAAAGGAGGAGAAGTGCTGAGAAAAATGACTTTCCAAGAACGAGGAAACATGCTTAAATCATTAGCACTATATCTTACCAAAAGAAAAGAACAATTTTATGAATTAAGTTATAGATCTGGCGCAACACGCATTGATAGTTGGATTGATATAGAGGGTGGTTTTGGTAATCTTTTTGCGAATGCATCTCTGCGTAAATTATTCCCGAATCAATCCTATCACGTAGAAGGAGATCCGATTGATCTTTCGCGAGGTGGAAGGTTTATGGCGCATCACATTTTAGTACCTAAGCGTGGTGTAGCAGTTCATATTAATGCTTTTAATTTTCCAATTTGGGGAATGTTAGAAAAATGCGCTGTGAATTGGATGGCAGGAATGCCAGCAGTGGTTTTACCAGCTCCACAAACAGCATATCTAACGGAAGCTGTAGTAAGAGTTATTGTAGATTCTGGAATCTTGCCTGAAGGATCTTTGCAATTGCTAAGTGGAATGACTAAAAATATTTTGGATACAGTAGAATCTCAAGATGTAGTAACATTTACAGGTTCTGCTCATACAGGAAGAATCTTAAAAGCACACCCGAGATTGATAGAAGAGTCTGTACCATTTACTATGGAAGCAGATTCATTAAACGCTTGTATTCTAGGAGAAGATGCAATACCAGGTACGCCAGAATTTGATCTGTTTGTTAAAGAAGTCCGAAAAGAAATGACCGTAAAAACTGGTCAGAAATGTACTGCTATTCGTAGAATTATTGTACCATCAAAATTGGTGGGAGATGTACAAATAGCTTTAGGAAAACAATTAGATAAAGTAACCATTGGAGATCCACGATTGAAGGAAGTGCGAATGGGAGCATTGGCAAGTAGGCAACAAGTAGAAAGTTTTAGAAATAACGTTACTGAGATAGCAAAAACAGCACAAATAGTGTATGGCGATCTTGATAAAATCGAAACTGTTGGTGCAGATGCTCAAAAAGGAGCTTTTGTAAGTCCAATTCTGATGAGACAAGATAATCCGTTCCAACACACAGGTGTTCATGAAATAGAAGCTTTTGGACCAGTATCAACCATAATGCCTTATGATACATTGGATGATGCAATTACTTTATCTCAGATGGGTAAAGGGTCTTTAGTATCATCTATATTTACTTATGATGATCAGATTGCGAAAGAATATGTAGTAGGGGCAGCTTCTCATCACGGACGTATTTTGATTGGTAATAGAGAAAATGCAAAACAAAGTACAGGACACGGTTCTCCATTACCAATGCTTACTCACGGAGGGCCAGGAAGAGCCGGAGGAGGAGAAGAAATGGGAGGAATGCGTGGTATCAAACATTATATGCAGCGATGCGCAATACAAGGAACACCAACAACTTTAACAGAAGTTACCGGAATTTATCAGGCAAACTCAAAATATAAAGAGTCAGATAAACATCCTTTTGCTTATCATTGGGAAGATATCCAACCAGGAATGTCACTCAAAACACATAAGCGTACAGTAACGGATACAGATATTATCAATTTTGGAAACTTGACTTGGGATCATTTCTATGCCCATACAGATATCACTTCTTTAGAAGGAAGTATTTTCGAAAAGCGTACTGCTCACGGATATTTTATTCTAGCTGCGGCTGCCGGATTGTTTGTGTATCCTAATAAAGGACCTGTGGCAGCTAATTATGGATTAGAAGAATGTAGATTCTTACGCCCGATTTATCATAATGATACAGTGTATGTACGATTAACTTGTAAACAAAAAATAGATCGAGATCATCGTGGCAAAGAATTACCTAGTGGTATCGTAAAATGGTTCGTAGAAGTATTTGACCAAGAAGATGAATTAACAGCAATCGCTACAATTTTGACGATGGTACAAAAAAAATCACCATTTGTACAAGTAAATCGATCAAATATTAAAGGATATTTAGCAAAGCTAACAGAAGACACCAAACCTAAGTGGGGAACGATGACTGCTCAGCATATGTTAGAACATGTGGAGAAAACAATTAGGATTGGTGCTGGAGAAATTCAGGATTTTGAAATTGCAACACCAGAAGAGTATTTAGAAAAAGTACAAGAAATGGTGTATAATCATAAGCCAATGCCTAAGGGTCATAAGCATCCTTTAATGAAAGAAGGAGTATTAGAAGATTTGGTTCATGAAGATTTGACAACTGCCAAAATGAAATTGTTAGAAGCAATGGATGAATTTGAAATTTATTTCAAAGAAAACCCTGACGCAATTACTAAGAATGTTGTTTTTGGAGAAATGAATAAGTTCGAATGGGATCTATTAAACGTAAAACATCTAAACCATCATTTTTCGCAGTTTGGATTATTTGATTAGATAATTAGAAAATGAATGTCATCCTGAGCCTGTCGAAGGAAATTTTAGTTGGAAAGAATTTCGAGAAGCTTAGAATGAGAAAGAAGATAAATTGAAGTTAAACATATAAATATAGCCCTAATCATGCCCTCTCTTTATTAAGGAGAAGGATTCGGGGATAGGTTCATGACACAACCATACGTAAACATAGAAATAGAAAATGGAGTAGGAACCATAGAGTTTTTTCATCCAGCGCATAACTCTTTACCAGGAGATATTTTGGCAAAACTTGCCCAAACTATAACAGAGGCAGGAGATAATGATGCTATTAAAGTAATTATTCTAAAAAGTGGTGGGGATAGAACATTTTGTGCAGGAGCGAGTTTTAAGGAGTTGATAAATATCAATGATGCGGAAACAGGTAAGGTGTTTTTCTCAGGATTTGCCAATGTGATTAATGCTATGCGTAAGTGTCCAAAATTTATTATTGGACGTGTACAAGGAAAAACTGTTGGAGGAGGAGTTGGAGTTGCATCTGCCACAGATTATTGTATGGCTACAAAATTTGCTTCCATCAAGTTAAGTGAATTGAATGTAGGGATAGGTCCTTTTGTTGTAGGACCAGCGGTAGAGCGTAAAATTGGGCTGTCTGCAATGACACAAATAGCTATTGATGCTAATTCATTTTATAATGCAGAATGGGCAAGAGATAAAGGATTATTTACAAAGGTTTTTGAAGATACAGAAACATTAGATACAGAAGTAAAGGCGTTTGCGGAGCATTTATGTACTTACAACCCTGAAGCAATGCAGGATATGAAAAAAGCCTTTTGGGAGGGAACTGAACATTGGGATACGATGTTGGCAGATAGAGCGATAATAAGTGGGCGATTGGTGCTGTCTGATTTCACAAAAGAAACATTGAAACGATTTAAATGATTTACAGTTTTAAAGGATATATACCAGTAGTGCACGAAAGTAGCTTTGTACATCCACTAGCAGCTGTAACCGGTAATGTAATTATTGGTAAGAATTGTTATATCGGTCCTGGAGCCGCCATACGTGGAGATTGGGGCGAAATTATCCTTGAAGATGGAGTGAATGTACAAGAAAATTGCACCGTGCATATGTTTCCTGGTAAATCTATAGTGCTCAAAGAAAGTGCTCATGTTGGTCACGGAGCGGTAATTCATGGAGCTAATTTAGGACGTAATTGCCTCATAGGAATGAATACGGTTATTATGGATGATGCGGAGATTGGAGATGAGTGTATCATTGGAGCTATGTCTTTTATAAAAGCAAATACCATTTTCCCTAAAAGAAGCTTGATTGTGGGTAATCCTGCAAAAGTTATCAAAGAAGTTAGTGATGAAATGATTAACTGGAAAACGAAAGGAACAAGGTTATATCAGCAATTACCAGCGAATTGCTTCGAGTCTTTAAGAGAGGTAGAACCATTAAGAGAGTTACCAAAAGATAGGCCAATGCAAGAGGCGTTTTATAAAACTTTAGAAGAATTTAAAAATAAGTAACATTCACACTGAGCTTATCGAGGTGATATCAAAAACAATAAATCAAATGTGGCCTTCGACAAGCTCAGGCTTACAATAAGAATCAATAACAAACTAACTAACATTAGTTAACTAAAATGTCAAGAGTAGAACTAAAAATGCCCAAAATGGGTGAAAGTATATCAGAAGCAACCATTCTTAACTGGTTAAAGAATGTAGGTGATTCTGTAGAAGAAGATGAAACCATTCTGGAAGTAGCTACTGATAAAGTAGATTCAGAAGTACCTTCTCCTTGTAATGGTGTTATATCCGAATTACTTTTTCAACCTAATGATGTGGTTGAAGTAGGAAAGGTTATTGCAATTATTGATGGAGATGCTAATCAAAGTTCTGAGGATGAAAACGGTAAAAAAGGAAAGCAAGAATCAACTATAACAGAGACACCAATAAAACCGGAGTTGTCAGTTCGAGCGGAATCGAGAACGGCAAATAGTTCTGATTTTAAGTTTAAGAACTCTGGAGATAATGATGGTTTCCTTTCTCCTCTGGTTATAAGCATTTCGCAAAAAGAAAATTTGACAATAGAAGAAGTGCAAAGTATTGCTGGAACTGGAGACGGTGGCAGAATTCGTAAGAGTGATGTGATGTTATACCTTAAAAACAGAAAATATCCATTACCTAGCAGACCGCAATCTGTTGCACCAAAATCCTCGTATAATGCACCTCCAATTTCATATGTAGAAGGAAAGGATCGTATCGTAGAAATGGATCGTATGCGAACGATGATTGCAGATCATATGGTGTATTCTAAACATACATCACCTCACGTAACAAGTTATATAGAAGTAGATGTTACAAACTTGGTAGATTGGCGGAATAAAGCGAAGCACGAGTTTTTAGAAAAGTATGGTGAGAAATTGACGTTTACTCCAATTTTTGTAGAAGCTGTAGCAAAGGCGATTCAAGAATATCCAATGATTAATGTTTCTGTAGATGGTAAGAAAATTGTAGTTCATAAAGACGTTAATGTGGGTATGGCAACAGCTTTACCTAGTGGAAATTTAATTGTTCCTGTGGTTAGAAATGCTAATGAAAAGAACTTATTAGGGCTAGCAAAAAATGTGAATCATTTAGCACATAGTGCTAGAAACAATGCTTTAAAACCTGATGAAATAGGAGGAAGCACCTTTACGATTTCTAATGTTGGAACCTTTGGTAGTTTAATGGGAACTCCAATAATAAATCAACCAGAAGTTGCCATTTTAGCATTGGGAATTATCAAGAAAAGACCAGAAGTAATAACTACGGAGAAAGGAGATGAAATTGCGATTAGAAGTATGATGTATTTATCATTATCATTTGATCATAGAGTGGTAGATGGATTTTTAGGAGGTTCGTTCTTGCGTAAAGTAGGAGATGAACTAGAAGCTTTTGATAGTAATAGAGAAACATAATTAATAACAGTAAAATGTCACACTGAGCTTGTCGAAGTGTAATCAATGTAGACTTTCAATTGGTCTTCGACAAGCTCAGACTGACATAAAAACAAAAAAATGCGCAAGGGATAGTAGTGACATCCTTTTGTCTTGTCACCCTGAGCTTGTCGAAGGGTTAACAAGTAAAAAAGATATAGCGAATAGCCCGATCCGCCTCAAGCGGGATGCGCCCAAAATAAATTAAAATGGAACAACAAATCAAAATTACAAGGATTGAAAACTCTAAACTAAAGGATATTGATTTTGATAATATTCCTTTAGGAACAACTTTTACAGATCATATGTTTATCTGTGAATATGAAAACGGAGCGTGGAATAATCCTAGAATTGAACCACTGCAGTTTATCCCAACACATCCTGCTGCAATGGCATTGCATTATGGACAAGCAATTTTTGAAGGAATGAAAGCTACCGTAGGTAAAGAGAATGTACCACTACTTTTTAGACCTGAAGAAAACGCAAAACGTTTTAACCATAGTGCTGTTAGATTAGGAATGCCCTCGGTTCCTGTGGATTTATTCGTTGAAGCAGTAAAACAAATTGTCGGAGTAGAACATAGCTGGATTCCTCCTCAGGACGGCAGTGCATTATATCTCAGACCTTTTATGTATGCCGATGAACCGTTCATTGGGATGCGAGCAGCTACGAGTTATAAATTCATTGTGATTTGTTCTCCGGCAGGGCCATTTTTTACTAAAAAAATCCGATTGTATGCGGAAACTGAGTACATAAGAGCAGCAGATGGAGGTACTGGTGAGGCAAAAGCAGCTGGAAATTATGCAGCGGCTATTCTTCCTACTGAAAAAGCGAAAGCAAAAGGATATGATCAGGTATTATGGTTAGATGCTAATGAACATAAATATATTCAGGAAGTAGGTACGATGAATATATTTTTCAAAATAGACGGTAAATTCATAACACCTTCTACAAATGGTTCTATACTGAAAGGAATTACGAGAGATAGTGTTATTGCTTTATTAAAAGATAAAGGTTTTGAGGTAGAAGAACGCCCAATAACAATTGATGAGTTAATCGCATATGCTGGAGCAGGAAAATTGGAGGAAGCTTTCGGTACGGGAACAGCAGTTGCTATTGCAATGATAGAAGCTATTGGTTATAAGGATGAGGTAATTACGTTGTCTGATAATAATCCGGTAAGTCAGGATATAAAAAACACATTAGATGGGATTAAGACTCAAAAAGTAGATGATAAATTTGATTGGATTATACCTGTTTCGATAGAAGAGAAGGTAGGATAAGTATTAATGATGAACTAAAATTCATGATTACGAGTAATCGTAACTCACAAATCGTATATCAAAAACTAAAGAGAGATGTTAGCTGAAAAAACAATAGCAAAAGAAGTTCTGAAAAACGCATTTAGTACGCTTTGTACTGCTAAAAGTATGACAGAACTATATGAAGAAAATTTTAAGACGGTTTCAAAATATGTTCACGCAACATCCAGAGGACATGAAGCTATTCAGATTGCTGTAGGGATGCAATTATTACCTCAGGATTATGCCTTTCCGTATTATAGAGACGATTCAATGTTATTAGGAATCGGAATGAAACCTTATGATTTGATGTTGCAATTGTTGGCGAAAAAGAACGATCCTTTTTCTGGAGGAAGAACCTATTACTCGCATCCAAGTTTAAATGATGATGATAAACCAAAAATTCCTCATCAATCCTCTGCAACAGGTATGCAGGCAATTCCTGCTACCGGAGTGGCTTTGGGAATGCAGTATAAGGAATTGGTAGGTATCGATCATACTGGTTTTCATATGAGTGAGATATCAAAACCATCTCTGATGGAGAGTGAGATATCCAAATTACCACTTGTGGTATGTTCGTTAGGAGATGCATCAGTGACCGAAGGAGAAATAGCAGAGGCATTCCAGATGGCAGCTTTAAAGCAGTTGCCAATAATGTATTTGGTGCAGGATAATGGTTGGGATATTTCTGCAAATGAAGCTGAAACAAGAGCGCAAAGCGCCTACGAGTATGCAGCTGGATTCCTTGGATTGGATGCTATTACTATTGATGGAGCAAACTTTACGGAGAGCTATTTGGCGGTTCAAGAAGCGATTCGAATTATAAGAGAAGAAAGAAGACCTATTTTAGTTCATGCAAAGGTGCCATTACTAAATCATCATACATCAGGAGTACGAATGGAATGGTATCGAGATGATCTAGAAGAAGCTAGATCAAGAGATCCATACCCTGTATTACGAAACCAACTGTTAGAAGCAGGTTTTGCAGAAGATGAAGTAAATAATATTGAAGCTGAAGCACAACAAACAGTTGCGAACGATCTTCAGGAAGCAATGAAAGCAGAAGATCCAAAACCAGAAGATTTGTTCACTCATGATTTTGCTCCAACACCAATTCTAGAAGAAGCTGGAGAACGATCTCCTTCTGATAAAGATGAGGTGGTAATGGTAGATTGTGCGCTTTTTGCTGTAGAAGAGTTGATGAAGAAGCATAAAGAATGTTTGTTATATGGTCAAGATGTTGGAGGGCGATTAGGTGGAGTGTTTAGAGAAGCGGCTACATTAGCACAAAAATTTGGTGATGAGCGTGTTTTTAATACACCTATCCAAGAAGCATTTATTGTTGGGTCCACTGTAGGAATGTCTGCTGTTGGCTTAAAACCGATTGTAGAAGTACAATTCGCAGATTATATTTGGCCAGGTTTAAACCAATTATTTACAGAAGTAAGTAGATCTTGTTATTTATCAAATGGAAAATGGCCAGTATCTATGATATTAAGAGTGCCAATTGGGGCATATGGTAGTGGAGGCCCTTATCATTCATCTTCAGTTGAATCTGTAGTGACAAATATCAGAGGAATCAAAATAGCTTATCCTAGTAATGGAGCTGATCTAAAAGGTTTGATGAAAGCTGCATATTATGATCCTAACCCAGTTGTTATTCTGGAGCATAAAGGATTGTATTGGTCCAAAGTAAAAGGTACTGATGCCGCTAGAACTATTGAACCATCAGAAGATTATATATTGCCTTTTGGGAAAGCCAATGTTGTACAACAAATATGGCCACAAGATGAAACGGAGACATTAACTGTCGTTACATACGGAATGGGAGTGCATTGGGCATTGAATGCGACAAAGGATCTGAAAGATGTAGTAGAGATTATAGATTTACGTACCCTATATCCATTAGATGAGGAAACTATTATGGAATCTGTAAAAAAGACTAAGAAGTGTTTAGTAGTAACAGAGGAACCAACTAATAATTCTTTTGCAAGAGCATTATCTGGAAAAATTCAGGAAGAGTGTTTCCGTTATCTGGATGCACCGGTAATGACCATAGGTTCTGAGAATATGCCAGCTATCCCCTTAAATAGTACATTAGAACAGACTATGATTCCTTCTACAGAAAAAGTAAGAAAGAAGATAGAAGAGGTATTGGGATATTAGGTTTATTTTTTTCTGAAAATTCCAAAAAGTTCACTTCCTTGTCTTTTTTTGGAATTGAGTTACAACACCTCTCAAAGGTAATAACCTTAAGTTGTTTTTGTAAATAAGATAGGTATAATTCTTTGTCACCGCCGAATGGACGTTTTTCCATATCTCCCGTTAAAGGAATATCAAACTATAGACCAACAAGTTTTCCTTTTGATTTTAAAAGACTGGATATTTGGGATGCATATTCAAAACGTTTTTTTGTTGTAGGAACAAAAGAACAAAAGAAAGTTTGTTCTATTATTAAATCATAAAGACCTTTATGAGTGAAGAAATCTCCAAGAATTAATTATGATTCTGGAAATTCAGGGAGTCTTTCTGAAAATGTAATTAACGGTTTTTCGGAAATGTCAAGCACAAAAATATTTTTGAATCCTTGTTTGAATAAATATTCAGCTTCATATGCATTTCCTGCTCCAGGAATCAATTAACTAATATCTTTATTAGTTAATTGATCAATATATTCTTTTAAGTGGTGTAGATATGTAACCGATATCCCAACCTGTGTGATTTTCAATATATCGTTGTGTCCAATATTGCTGTTCTTCTGATTTATTTATACGCATATACCCAAATAAAATAAATTAGTAAAAATGATTTCATAATAATATGTTATCATTTTTAAATCATATGTATTATCACTTATCACAAGGTAAAGGTAAATTTGATTTCACACAGGTATCAATTTTTTACAAAGGTTTATTATGAAATTTAACTCCTCTTTATTAATGGTGCTCTTTCTTTTTATAAGTTTTAGTACCTCTGCTCAGTTAGCCATTGAGCATTATCAACCGCCAATGACTCTGGAGAGTATGATCAATTATGAATTTAAGGTAAAATATACGTCAGATAGGGATATCAACATTTTTTTTGAATTTAAAAAAGCTCCAGATCAGAGTTTCGGTTTTGCAAATGTTCGTGCTCAAGCTGGTACCGATCAAATTATAACTGTACCTATAACAGCTAATAGTCTTCCTCCTGAGGGGAATGATTATTTTATAAGAACTTATTTTTTCGAAAACGGTTCCATTGTTACCGGAACAGTTACAGATGTCACTGGTATCGAAATGACAATAAATGTTACAGAAGATAAAGTAGACTTTAAACGGCCACCTACACAACTTTTTAGTCAGACAAATTATAATATTGACTTAGCTTATGAAGCTGTTCAGGAAAGAGATCTTATCTTAGAATTATGGTCTGGAGCAGGTAAATTAGGAGAAGTGAGGAAAACAGTTCCAGGTGGAGCAAATACCGAAACTCTAACATTAATGATGAATCAAGCTCCAAATATAGGAGAAGGTTATTTTTACAAAGCTTTTGTTGTACCTACTGGAGAGACTACGGCAGCCGCTACAGCTATAGCGAATGATTTTACCGGAGTATCTGTTGTCGATTTCTTAGGAGATCCCTGTGGTGATGAAATCGAAGAAGCAAATGGTTTAGTAATTATAGAAGCAGAGGATTTTGATATTAGTGGAACTGCGTGGCAACGCAGGACATTAAAAACACAATATACTGGGATAAGTTACTTAGAATGGTTAGGGAATGATTTTTTTAACACCCCTGGTAATGGTCTTATTTCCGCGAAAATTAAGATAACTAAAACAGGTAAATATCGTTTCCAATGGAGAAATCGTGTAGGATTTGGAAATAGTGGAAGTGAACATAACGATAGTTGGCTAAAATTTCCTGATGTTCCTCCAGAAGATTTTTATGGCGAAAAACCAGGTGGTGCCAGAACGTATCCAAGAGGATCTGGACTAACACCTAATCCCAGAGGTGCAGGAGACCAAGGTTGGTTTAAAATATATGCTAATAGTTTAGATTGGAATTTCAATGCGACTACAGGTGACTTTGAAGATGGTAGGCCTGTTTATGTAGAGTTTGATGCTCCTGGAACGTATACCTTACAAATATCGGGAAGATCTAAAAACCATTTGATTGATAGAATAATACTACATAATGAAGTGTCTAATCCTACAGATTTAGATACTACTCCATCAAATTGTTCCAGTGTATTAGGAGTATCGGATTTTAGTCTGAGTGATTTTGGGATTATATCATATCCCAATCCAGTTTCGGATGTTTTATTTATAAATGGACTTGAGTTGGGAGATATGGTAGACATATTGGATGTATCCGGTCGAGTAGTTATAAAAGAAGGTCGTGCGGGAAAAGAAGCTGTAAAAGATATTAATATAGCGCATCTAGTTTCTGGAATGTACTTTTTGAGAGTTCGAAAAAAAGGAACACAAGGGATTATAATTGAATAACAATATGTAGGATAAAAGCTACATTGTTTTAATAATAAATTATAAAAAACGTTAAAAAGAGTATTTTTTTAGATAAAACACACAAAAAACTTTGTAAACTAAAAAATAGTTGTATCTTTATACCAGAGTTAATGAGTTAGCGCTTTCATTTCCCCCAAGATGAAAGCCAATTATAAAAAGTGAGTTTTAATTTTAGAATAAGCCCCTAAATTAAGATGATTTGTGTGAAGAAAAAGAGCGTGGAGACGCTCTTTTTTGTTTTTAATAAGTTTCGGCGAATATATAATTAGTGATCTTTCTATTCTTTTTTTCGTATTGTTTTTTAATCAATATAACTGCTTCTTAATATTCAATAGAAATTAGTCTTTATGAAAAGAAGGTCATCTTTTTAATGTGTTTTTAGAACAAGTAAAAAAATGTTAAGTTTTTGACAAACCGTTTTTTGTTTTCTATTTGTTTGTCTTGGATGGTTTTTTCTAAAAAAAAATAGTAGGGTGTTTTGATTGATATGTGTTTTAAGGTTGTAAAAAACAAAAAAATAAAATTAATCATGAAAAAAATCTTTTTATTACTAGTCGTTTCAATTTCTGTATGCATGACATCTTGTAAATCTGATGATGACGCTGCCGGACCAGCAGATACCCAGGATAAATTTATTGGAGTTTGGAAAATAACTCAAGAGTTTGAGAATGGTGTAGAACAAACATTAGAAACCTGTGATCTAGAATCTAGATTAACAGTTACAGATGATCAGAAATATAGTGGCGCTTCATACGATTTAGAAAACGAAACATGCGTTTTGCAAGAAACACTAACTGGCGGTTGGGAAAACCTTGGAAGCAACAAATATAAAATTACTCCCGACTTAGACGGGGAAGAAGCTATAGAAGCTACCATAACATTTTCCGGCAACACAATGACCATAGTTACGAATGACGAAGATGGAGAACTTAAAGAAATATTAACTAGGGTATAATATGTTCCAATAAGTAAAACCGTAAAATGTTACGGTTTTACTTATTCTCAACTTAAAAGTTAAAACGTAAAACTAAATCAGGAGTAAATCGTAAAGATTCATTGTCAAAACTTTCAATGAAAAAATTAAAATTATTATCTACGTTCTCACGATATGTTTGACTAATTACATTTTTTCTATTGTAGATGTTTCTTAACGAAAGACCAATCATTCCGTTCCAATCTTTTTGTTTATCAAATTTAAAACGATACACTGCAGAGGCGTCTAGTCGATGGTAATCTCTAAACCTACTGGAATTAAGACCTCTAGGATCAATTACTGAACCGTCTTGATCATTATCATCTCTAATGATTCTAGTAAATGGTCTTCCGGTAGCGTAATTCCAACCCAAAGCAAATTCAAAATGGTTAACTTTTAAAGTTTGTGAGAAGTTAAATACATGACGTTGATCAAAATCTCCATTATAATATGACTCTTGTATTAATGGGAAAGAATTAATCGTTTTGCTTAATGAATATCCTGCCCAAAATCTATAATTATTAATTCTCTTTTTTATTAAAAAATCAACTCCTATTCTTTCTTCTTTTCCATAAAAAACATCTATTTCAGAATCATCATCAGATAAACCTAATTCCAAAACTATATTGCTTAATGAAGATATATCAGTAATTTTTTTATAATAGCCTTCTATGTCAAAATTCCAGCCTTGATAACTGTATAGAGCTCCAAGAGTAAATTGCATACTTTTCACAACACGTAAGGAAAGATCATCTCCATCTGCTTCCGTGCCCGTACTAGAATTGTTAGAAAGAATCCATACATTATCAGAAACAGGTAATGCCTCTACCTCTCCACCAAAGGTACTGTTATAAGTAAGGTAGTTATTAAGTTGTTGGTTTTTTAGTTCAGCAGAAGTATTTAGTGTAAAATTATCCCACAATTCATAAGAAGAAAACATTCTAGGCTCTACAAAAAAACTATTAGCATTACTTAATTGCGATCCTCTTACTCCAACATTAATATATGTTTTAGGAGTTTTATAGTTATATTCAGAATAGATAGTATGATTAGTTCCGTTTCCGTTAATTGCCGATCTATCTTCTGTTTCGAAAAAATTATCTGAGATTTTATCGATGAGCTCAAATTCAGTTTGATTATACGTAAATTGATAACCGAGATTTATAGAATTATTTTTTGAAATAGGCATACGTAGCGAATATTCTCCTCCAATATCTTTTATTCTATTGTTAATAGTTTCATTTTCTTTAATAGAATTATCTGTAGTTTCTCGTTCATCAATTAAGTTATAACGCTGATCATAAGAAGAGAAGTAAAAATTTATATTTTGTTTAATATTATTATAATATTTTTTATCCCAGTTTAGACTAAAACCTAGATTTCTTATCTTAAGTATATCTTTAACTAAAGTCTCATTGTTAGAAGGTGTTACTATTATTGTCTTATTATTGTCAAGTCTGTTTTCTGCAAAAATAGAACTGAATTTTAGTGTATTATTATCATTAGGTTTCCATAACATCTTGAAATTAGTATCAGAAAAAGAAAAATCGTCTTCTCTAGAACGTTCTTCTGCTGTTTCTACATCATCGATGTCAGGAATATTGGCCCGTGTATTCTGAAAAACTTTTCTAACAAGATTGTTATAAGCGATATTCTGATACACATCTGTAGTAGATCTTCGGCCAGCAAGCATAATCCCAAATTTTTTGGATAAAGGAAGTTTTATGTATGCATCTGTATGAGTAAGATTAAGACCGCCTCCAACTTTAAGTTTTTCGGTAAGATTATCATCGGATTGTATATTGATTACTCCAGAAATTCTATCTCCATAACGTACACTAGTTCCTCCACGGTAAACTGTTACATTTTTAGTGATAAAGGGATTAAATGTAGAAATTTGATTAAAAAAATGACCGTTTTGATACATTTTAATTCCATCCCAAAGCACTAAATTCTGACCTGGTGTACCTCCACGGATGTAAAGTCCAGCTGGATCTTCTGTTGGACTATTAATTCCAGGGAGTAATTGTAAACTTTGTAATACGTCGGGTTCTACAAGACCTGGAAGAATTCTAAGCTTCTTAGTAGATACAGTAATAGCAGCATCCTGATTTTTCTGTATCCCACCTGTTAAATATTCTTTTACAAGTACTTCACTAAGATTTTGAATCGCTGGTTGCAATCTAATCGTGTCACAATCTACATCGGATAATTCCGAAATTTTGACTGTTTTATTTTTATATCCTAAATATGATATAGTTATAGAATCAGAAGGATGAAGTTGTAATCTAAAAACACCTTTATTATTAGTGATCCCTATAGTTTGGTTATTTGAAAGTATATCTGCCTGCGGTAATTCAAATTTAGAAGCAGCATCTACCACTACAGCACAGATATCTATAACTTTAGTATTCTTTATTAAAATAAAATCGGTTTCGCTTACTTGTTGTAATAAATAAGAAGTCCGAAGTTCTATTATCTGTTGTAAAGATGTAATAGATAGGTTTCTCTTTTGTAATTCTAATGAAACATTTTCGATAGCAGTAACATCATAAGAGAAATTGAACTCTAGCTGGTTCTCAAAAACTTTTAGGATATTTATCAGAGACATCCTTTTAGTGGTTACTGGTAAATTCACTTCTTGTGAATAGCCTATAACCGAAAAGAAAAGTATTAATAATGTAGTTAGTTTTATGAATCTCACTTATTTCTTAGGGCTAATTTTTTGAAGATTTAAATATAGCTATTATTAATGATTCTAAACTTAGTAATAGGTTTTTGAATAATAGCTAACGAATTGTAGACTCATTAAAAATTAAAACGAAGTACAAAATCTGGGGTAAAACGTAAAGACTTATTTTCAAAACCTTCTAGGTAAAAATTAAAATCTTCATCCTGAATTTCCCTAAAACCTTGGCTAATGGTATTTTTTCTGTTATAGATGTTTCTTAGCGAAATTCCAATCATTCCCATTCCATTTGCACCTTCTGATGTATTTAAAGCAAATCTGTAGGTAACAGAGGTATCTAATCTGTGATAAGGTTTAAATCTGCTAGAATTAATTCCCTTAGGATCAATAAATGCACCATCAAGGTCATCATCATCTCTAAAAATTTTAGTAAAAGGTCTTCCAGAAGCATAGTTCCAGCCTAGGGAAAACTCAAACTTCTTAACTTGTAGGGTTTGCGAAAGATTGAATACATGGTGTTGATCATAATTACCATTATAATAAGAATCTTGTACAAATGGAAAAGATGTAATGGTTTTACTTAATGAATAACCAGCCCAAAATCTATAATTATGAATCCTTTTTTTTAATAAAAAATCGACTCCTATTCGTTCTTCTTTTCCATAAAAAATAATGGTATCATCATCATCAGGAACGGCTAGATCTAATACTAAATCACTTAAAGAAGAAATGTCTGTTATCTTTTTATAATACCCCTCTAAGTCAAAATTCCAACCTTTATAGGTGTATAAAGCTCCTAACGTAAATTGCATACTTTTTACAACATTAATAAACGGAACATTTACTTCTTCGTTGTTTGAAGAATTATTAGAAAGAATCCAAACATTATCCGCAACAGGAAGTGTTTTAATCGTTCCAAACGCACTATTATAAGTAAGGTAATTATTAAGCTGTTGGTTTTTTAGTTCCGCAGAAGTACTAAGTGTAAAGTCATTCCATAATTTATAAGAAGAAAACATTCGTGGTTCTATAAAAAAGGTATTTGCATTACTTACTTGTGATCCTCTCAAACCAATATTTACGAATGTTTTAGATGTTTTGTATTTGTATTCAGAATATATGGTATGGTTGGTACCATTACCATCAAGAGTAGTTCCGTCATCTTCAAATCCAGGATCATCAAGAAAAATAGTTTTAATTTCATATCCCGTTTGATTATAGGTAAATTGATATCCAACATCTAAAGATTCCTTTTTATTAAGAGGAAAGTGCACAGTATATTCACCCCCAATATCTTTTATTGTATTGTTATTAATTAAATTTTCTATAGAATTATTAAAAGTGCTTTTCTCGATATTATTATATCTCTGATCGTAGGATGAAAAATAGAAATTCATGTTTTGAGATATATCGTTATAATATTTTTTATCCCAATGTAAGCTAAACCCAAAATTTCTGATTTTAAGCACATCTTTAACTTCTGCTTCAATATTAGCTCCTGGGACCAAAATAGTTTTATTATTATCAAGTCTATTTTCTGCAAAGATAGAACTGAACTTTATCTTGTTATTATCATTCGGTTTCCAAAGAATTTTAAAGTTACTATCAGAAAAAGAAAAATCATCTTGTCTAGAGCGTTCTTCTGGAGTTGCCCCTTCACCGTTATCAGGAATGTTAGCACGTGTGTTCTGAAATACCTTTCTTACTAAATTATTATAAGCAATATTCTGATACAAATCGGTTGTAGATCTCCGACCAGCAAGCATCAATCCTACTGTTTTAGATAAAGGAACTTTTATATATGTGTCTAAATGAGTTAGATTAAGACCTCCTCCAGCTTTCACTTTTTCCAGAAGATCATCATCAGATTCTATAGCAATCACTCCGGATATTCTATCCCCATAGCGTACGCTAGTACCTCCTCTATATACAGTTGTGTTTTTTGTGATAAAAGGATTAAATGTGGAGATTTGATTGAAAAAATGACCATTATGATACATTTTTATTCCATCCCAGAGCACTAAATTTTGGCCTGGTGTTCCTCCACGGATGTATAATCCAGCAGGATCTTCTGTAGGACTATTAATACCAGGGAGTAATTGTAAACTCTGTAAAACATCTGGTTCTACAAGTCCAGGAAGAATTCGAAGTTTTTTAGTGGATATACTTACAGATGCATCTTGATTTTTCTGTATACCTCCTGTAGGTATTCTTTTACTAAAACCTGCCCTAAATTCTGAATTTCTGGCTGTAATCTAATAGTATCACAATTAGCAGTAAACCTAGAGATTCTGACTGTTTTGTTTTTGTATCCTAAATACGATATGGATATGGAGTCAGAAGGATGAAGTTGTAATTTAAAAACACCTTTGTTGTTAGTAAGTCCAACGGTTTGGTTATTAAAAAGAATATCTGCTTGTGGGAGTTCAAATAGAGAGATGGCATCTACAAGCACACCACAAATATCAACTACTTTGGTGTTCTTGACCAGAATATAATCGATCTCACTTACTTTTTGTAATAGATAAGAAGTCTGAAGTTCTATTATTTTTTGTAATGATCTGATAGACAGACTTTCTTTTTGTATATCTAAGAAAATATTCTTCGCAGCATCTACATCATAAGAAAGATTGAATTGCAGCTGATTTTCGAAAGCTTTTAAAACCTTTTCTAAAGACTGGTTTTCAGACGTTTTTGGTAGATCCACTTTTTGGGAATAACCTAAAACTGTATAAAAAAATATTAAAAGTGTAGTTAGTTTAAAGGATTTCACTTATTGCTTAACGATATTTCTTTTGGACTATTTAATATATACTTAATATTCATGGGATCAAAACAAGTTTTTAGTGCTTTATCAAGATCATTATGTACAAAGAAACCAGAGAATAAACGATTTAAATCAACATTTGAGTTAGTAGTAATTTGAACGTCATATTGTCTTTCTAATTCCTCGATAAGATGCTTAAGAGTAACTTGACTAAAAGTACTTTTACCACTCATCCAATTAGGCTTAGATTCCTTAATTTCCTTTGAATCTAATACGCCTTCGATATTGGATCTAACACTTTTTCCAGGAGTTAGTATAATTGCCTGTTTTGAGTTAGTTACCTTTACCTTTCCTTCAAAACAATCAACCTCTAGAAGTTTATTTCTAGAATATACATTGAATTCTGTTCCTAGTACAGTAATATCTCCATTTTTGGTTTGTACAGTAAAACTAGATCCTTTAGCGACATCAAAAAAAGCTTCTCCTTTTAGATGAATAATTCTATTTTTTTCAAAAGATTTTTTGTCATATTCTACAGAGGAATCTGCATTTAAGGTAACTAATGAGTTGTCCGGTAATGTCAGAGTTTTAGTTTCTGCCATTTCAGTATACACCTCGGTTGTCGTAAAAAATACTGTTCTTAGACCGATTAATATTACAATTACTGCTGCAGCGGTATATAACCAAAACCTTGGTTTAAGTACCTTGCTTTTAGAAGTTGCTTTATATGTTTTGTTATACTCTTTTTGATTCTCTAATCCTTTTTCGATATCAAAAGCAGGGCGTTCAAATTTTTCAACACTTTTTAAAATATCTTTATAGGCCAGATAATCTTTCGAATTTTCAAATTCTTTCTTCTCCTCTTCAGAGATATCATCTGCCAGCCATCTTCCTAGAAAATTATCTTTTTCCATAATACTTTATATTATTACTATATCTATAATAGGAAATCCAAAGACTTCCTAATGTAAAGTTTATACGTTACCTATCTTTTTTCTTAAAATTACTAATGCTAAATGCATTCTTTTTTCAACAGCTTTTACCGAAATATCTAACATTTCGGCAATCTCCTTATAGGTTTTCTTTTCAATACGATTCAAAAGAAAAACTTCTCTTTGCCCTTCTTTGAGTTCTGCGATAGCAGTATTTAAGCGATGCATAAACTCCTTTTCTTCCATCTGAAACTCTGGAGATTCGTTGGTATAGGTTTTTTGTTCAGTTGATTTATATTTTAGAACTGTTTTTTGATGCTTATAATCATTGATCGAAGCATTATTAGCTATTTTATATAGAAAACTTTTAGCTGCTCCAAAAATAATTTTAGAACAATTAGTCCAAAGTTTTGCAAAACTATCCTGTACAATATCCTGAGCTTTTTCCATATCCCCATACTTATAATATAGATAATAGCATATCTTTTCTGCGTGTTCTCTATACAGCTGTTCATATACTTTCTCATCACATACACTAATTACGTTTTCAGGCATTCTCTATAAAATTTAGGTCAATTATAAGGTAACAAGGTGTCATATATAAGTTTGTTAAATTAATAATATTACCACGAATAACCTATAGAAATTTCTGGCAAAACATTGATATATATGTCCTTTAGTCCCGAAAGTTCTTTTGTAAATTGTATATGATTCGCTGCTCCAATTGTAAAACCAGATTTAAAAACCCATTGATAACCTCCTCTAATAGAAGCTCCAATAATAAAAGTGTCATAATCTCTTGGGGTAAATATAAACGTGTTTTTATAATCTACTTCCTTATAACCTCCAATGATACCGGTTCCTATAAACCATCCTTTTGGGGCTGTTTTACGTCTTGATAGATAGTATCTGACCCCAATTTCTAGCCCTATTTCATATCCAGAGACATTTCCACCAGAAGCAAGAGATCCATTCGATATAACGTTGGTATTGGAAAAATCTCCATAACCTTGCAGTATTAACGAGAAATTATTTTTGAGGATACGCTCATATTCAAAATTTATTCCTCCGTATAATATAGTTAAAGGGAGTAAACGGATACTGTTTTTATAATCAGTACTTACTGTTTTATCTTGGTTACTATTGTTTGTTTCTTGTGAATATCCTATACTCAGAACCGAAATTACAAATATCAGCGTTAAAACTATTTTTCTCATCAACTTTTTGTTTCCTGTTTTCAAAAATTACAACCCTAAAACAAAAAGGTAAGAATATACCCTACCTAAAAATAGAAACATTTTTATGAAATCAATAAATGAAAGAAAAAGACTACAAATTGTATTAGTTAAAATACTTTTTAATGCTAAAAAGCATATTTTTCTGATAAAAAACACAAAAAGTTTGGTGGATTTAAAAAAAGTAGTATCTTTACACCAGAGTTAATGAGTTAGCGTTTTCATCTCCCTAAGATGAAAACATTTATAAAAAGTGAGTTTTAATTTTAGAATAAGCCCCAAGATTAAGATGATTTGTGTGAAGAAAAAGAGCGTGGAGACGCTCTTTTTTGTTTTTTACTATTTCCCGTTAGTGATTTCTCAAGAGTTTCTTTTTGTTCAAAATCTATTTTGTTGATTTTGTAGTTAGAATAATGGAAATACAAAAAGTAGGATTATTACTACATTTTTGATTTAAAAGTAATTTAAAAACGTTTAAAAGCATATTTTTCTGATAAAAAACACAAAAAGTTTGGTAGATTTAAAAAAAGTAGTATCTTTACACCAGAGTTAATGAGTTAGCGTTTTCATCCTCCCCAAGATGAAAACATTTATAAAAAGTGAGTTTTAATTTTAGAATAAGCCCCAAGATTAAGATGATTTGTGTGAAGAAAAAGAGCGTGGAGACGCTCTTTTTTGTTTTTCACTATTTCCCGTTAGTGATTCCTCAAGAATTTCTTTTTGTTCAAAATCTATTTTGTTGATTTTGTAGTAGAATAATGGAAATACAAAAAGTAGGATTATTACTACATTTTTGATTAAAAAGTAATTTAAAAACGTTTAAAAGCATATTTTTATGATAAAAAACACAAAAAGTTTGGTAGATTTAAAAAAAGTAGTATCTTTACACCAGAGTTAATGAGTTAGCGTTTTCATCCTCCCCAAGATGAAAACATTTATAAAAAGTGAGTTTTAATTTTAGAATAAGCCCCTAAATTAAGATGATTTGTGTGAAGAAAAAGAGCGTGGAGACGCTCTTTTTTGTTTTTAACTATTTTAATTAGAAATATACTACTGAAAAGTTACTGATATTTTCTATTTGATACATTAAATAGAAAATGCACTGATCATTACAATCAGTGCATTTTTTCACACCTACCTATTCACAGAGAATATATCCTTTAATTGTTTTACCATTCCACCATTACCGGATAGAGTAATTTCACCTATTTTATCAGCGATTTTCTCTACATATTCCATTTCTTTTAATTTGTAGAGCATTTCATTATCTTCCATTAGTTTCACTGTATTTAGCAAACTTCTGGTAGATGCTGTTTCCTCGCGTCTAGTAATGATATTAGCCTGAGCTCTCTTTTGTGCTACCAGTACTTGGTTCATGATCTCTTTCATTTCACCGGTAAGGATGATATCCCTGATTCCACAATTCAATACTTTCACACCTAGTTTGTTTGTTTGACTTTTGGTAACTTCTAATATAGCTTCTGCCATACTATCTTTACGTTCCAAAAGTTCATCTAAGGTGTAATTTCCTACGAAAGCTCTAAGAGCTAATTGCATCGCGATGTATAATTGTTTTTCATAATCTTTATTTTCCAATAATGCTTTTTCGATATCTAGCACTTTATATTGTATGTAGAAATTGATACGAATAGCAGCTTTATCCTTTGTCAATAATTCTTGACCAGACATTTCTAACTGTAGCTGACGCAGATCTGCTTTAGCGATCTTGATAGTTGTATCATTTCTCCAGAAACGATATGTACCGCTACCCAAAGTTTTAGCGTATACATCATCTACAATGAGTACAGCTTTTTCATACGCTGCAACTTCAAAAACTCGGATGTATTTATTAAGTGCGTAATTGCTGAATAAAGATTTATCAATTTTCTCGGTAATATAGATTTTACTAAGATCTACTGTTGTAAATTCATATTCGTACAATCCCTTCCAAAGTGTGTATCTCCCTGCAGAGAATACATTTTTAAAATTACCATTCTCATAAACCAATACAATTTGATTATCCTTTACCTCAATTAGGTGTAACATATCTTCCAACACTGTATCTTTTAATAAGAGTTCCAGTGCTATTGGAGCTGCAAAGGGTTTAGATAAATCATACTGAATAACACGCTCATTAAATCCTAACCAATGGATTCCTTGTGTTATAACACGATTGTAATCTCCTTTTCTGAAAACCAAGCCTACTTTGCCAGCATTGATTCTTACTCTTTTCATTTTTTTCATTTTTACGTCTTTTTATTTGAAAAAGACAGATTCAACATTAATTGGACGATAATCCCGTAACGGAGGTGTTATCTATTTCCTTTTATACGTATTAAGGAGTTTTATTTTTTTGTTAAAAACGGTGACAGCAAATCATCTTTTCCAGATCGGAGAAAATAATATGTGATATTTTCTGCAATTAGTTTTTAGTATCGAGATAGAAGAATAAGTATTAGAAAAATACGATTGTTCTAAAATCTGGACTCAAAAAAGTAACTATTTCTTAGTATCAACCTTCTTAATTTCTCAAAGAACCTTTAAGATTGTTCTTATCCCAAGAGTAGCATAAGAACTGATCTACTAGTCAACGTTTTTTCAATCATTTTTAAAAGATGATTAGCTTTCAATTAACCTACATTATGAGTGTAGTGCTCTAGCCAACTGAGCTACGAAACCTAGTTTGGTGGTCTCGGCAGGAATCGAACCTGCGCATTTGAAAAAAAGGCATTTTCAGTACCTTGTTCGCTAGATTCTAAGTCTAGTGCGTTTACCAATTCCGCCATATCCCAAAAGGATAGTGGGATTCGAACCCACATGAACTAAAGTCTATTGCTCTACCCACTGAGCTACGGGACCTTTTTTTACTTTTATAGCGGTCCCGATGGGATTCGAACCCATGACACATAGAGTTGAGACTATTATTTGGTTAATAGTCAAACCTTCAAACCAAGTTGGATATGAAGTGATCATACAAAACTGCAATACTTCATACAATAGTGCTATACAGAAACACCCAACAAGACTTGCTTGATATTTTTAAAGAGTTCAATAAATTTTTCTTTTGAAGCGCGATGGTTCAAAATTGAACTACTCATAAGTTTTAAGTGATTTGTATTTATAAATAAAATGGCCTCATCTATATTGGATAGGATGTCTTTAGAATTATAAAAAGAAACAGTTTTTTCTATATGTTCTTTTGAAAAATCAAAAGCATCAATTCCACAGCATTCAGCAACACAGTATGTTTCTAAATCTCTCCAAAATTCTTTATTGTTTTCTATGAATTGATCTATATCAATAACTTTAGATATTTTTTTAGTATTCATAATCATGTTTTTTATCAAAAGCCCTGCTATTTATTTCCCTTACTTAATAGCAGGGCGCTACTACAAACCCTAATTTGTTTACCCCTTATAAAAGAGGGTTTGTTTAATTACTCTGCAAATATTTATCATGTAAGCGCAATGTATTTGCGTAGTAATTATTTATTTATAAAAAATACGATTTTTTTCATTTTTACTATTAGGAGTATCCGTGTCAGGATACAGAGCTTTAGTCATACTATTGATATAGATTGTAGCCCATTTTAAAAGTAAAAGTTGTAAACTGTTTTTAGTTTTTTCTTTGGTAATTGTTAGTTGTGTTTTCATGATGTTGATTTTTAGCTCATGTTTTTTGATTATGGCTTGTTTAATAATTCATATTCGTGATCACGTCTGTCAATTTCGCCCAGAGGACTTCCTTTGAAAGTGGAAATATTTTTAAATCCATTTTCTTCTAGAATTAATGAATCTTCCTTTTTAACAGCTCCTCTTCTAGAATTTCCGTAATCACCAGTAAGTTTTTTGGTAGCAGGATCTAGATCACCCCAAAGCTTATCTGGTTTGCCATTATCAATCGGTTCTACGAAATAGGTAATACCAGTAATTTTGGATTGAACTATGAATCTACCAGTGTCTTCGGTTTTGCATAAAAACCTTTGTAATAAATTGTTTTTCATAGTTTTAAATTTAATTGTTAGTGGAACAGACAGGAATTGAACCTGTATCTTCGGATCTTCAATCCGACGCGTTGACCAACTTTGCTACTATTCCTGTTAGGGTGTACTCCGGGACTTGAACCCTGTTCTTCTCATTCACAGTGAGATGCTTTACCAGATAAGCTAGAGACACCATTTTATGGTTTTGTAGGTTTTGATTTTCAGAGTTTTGATAAATAAATCTTTATATTAGTCCATAGATTAGAAAACAAAGTTTATGGATAATATTTCGACGATTATTTTAGCCGCATCTTTATTCATTATCATGTTAGGGATGGGGTTATCTCTTGTTATAGATGATTTTAAGAGAATACTTATTTATCCTAAAGCAATTTTGGTTGGTTTAGCGAATCAGCTTATAATCTTACCACTTGTAGGTTTTCTGTTAGCATCTGTGCTGTCGCTAGAACCGGAAATAGCTATTGGAATTATGATATTAGCAGCCTGTCCTGGTGGGGCGACTTCTAATTTGATTTCTCATTTAGCTAAAGGAGATATTGCATTATCTGTAACACTTACAGCATTTAGTAGTTTGATAACTATAATTACGATACCGTTCATAGTTAATTTCTCGTTACTTTACTTTTTATCCGAAGATCAAACTATTCAATTAAATGTAATTGAAACTATCATTCAGATTTTAGTTATAATTATTATACCTGTTGCTATTGGTATGATAATAAGAAAGTATAATGAGTCTTTTGCATTAAAGATGGCTAAACCGGTAAAAATAGCTTCAGCATTAGTACTTGCTTTGGTTATTATAGGTATTCTAATTAAAGAAAAAGACAATTTTATTTCTTATTTGCAAGAAGCTGGATTAGTCGCTTTATTATTAAATGTATTGACAATGGCTATTGGTTACTATTCTGCAAAGCTATTTCGTGTTCATCAAAAAGGTGCCATATCTATTGGAATAGAATCCGGTATTCAGAACGGTACTTTAGCTATAACCGTTGCTATCGCGATACTTCATAATACTTCTTTTGCAATTGCTCCAGCTGTATATAGTTTATTAATGTTTTTTACAGGAGGGATCGCAATATTTTTAAGTATTCGAAACAGTAAAAAATAAAGTTCTATATATTGACCTTATTTTTTTGTGAATTGATAATAGCTAAGGCATTGGGAATCGAACCCAAGACTTCCGCGATATAGCCGCAGCACTCTGCCACTGAGTTATACCTTAGTTGATGACCCGAAAGGATTACTCATTAGGTCAATATTTGATAATTTTGTATTTGTGAATGCTTGGCATTTCGAACCTTTACACCAAGAGTCAAAGTCTTGGATGCTGCCGTTACATCACAGGTCAATTTGCAAGCTCAATAGGATTTGAACCTATACTTCAAGGGTCGTAACCTTGGGTGCTTCCATTTACACCATGAGCTTGTTTTGTACTCCACCTTGGATTCGAACCAAGACTGAACCGGGCTTAAACCGGATGCCTCTTCCCGTTGGGCTAGCGGAGCATTATACCTTTTGCACTTTGAATTTATTCTAAAGCATTGGCAAAAAAGAGTATTTTATTGCGGTAAATTCAAAATGTAAATGGTATTAGTACAGGAAGAGAGATTCGAACTCTCAAGATCTTGATTCTAAGTCAAGCGCGTATGCCATTCCGCCATTCCTTCATTAAAATTGTACTCTATAAGGGAATCGAACCCTTGTCTTCCGGTAGAAAGCCGGGTGCACTAACCACTATGCTAATAGAGCAATTTGTCTGAGAAGCAGGATTCGAACCTGCGACCTCTCGCGTCCAAGGCGAGTAAACAAAACCACCGTTATCTTCTCAGATATAGCAGTACCGACGGGATTCCCTTCGACCTAGCTCAGGATAAACTTCTCATCCCGAGTCCTGCTTTGCAGTACCGACGGGATTCGAACCCGCGACCTTCCGAGAGACAGTCGGGTGCACTAGCCACTGTGCTACGATACTTTTTAATTATGAATGTTCAGTGGGAATTATAGGATTCGAACCTATTCAGCTTTCGCAACAGTTTTACAGACTGCCCTGGCTCTCCAACTCCAGCGAATTCCCTTTTTGAAATTGAGACAAGAACAGGAATCGAACCTGTAAAAAAACGGAGTTGCAGTCCGTCGCCTTAACCATTCGGCCACCTTGTCTTAGCGATACCAGTAGGATTTGAACCCACATCTTAAGAGTTAACAGCTCCTAGCTTTACCAGTTAAGCTACAGTATCAGTATTGCGGAGGACAAAGGAATTGAACCTTCACTGCTGTTATGCAGACCTGTTTAGCAGACAAGCGCAACAAACCAATATTTGCCTATCCTCCGAAGCGGAAGAAGTGGGAGTCGAACCCACACGAGTCATTAGCTCCTAACAGTTTTCAAGACTGCGGCCACCGCCAATTGGCTTGCTCTTCCTTAAAGTTGACACAGAGGGATTTGAACCCACATCACCTCGATTAAAAGTCGAGTGCTTTTCCAGTTAAGCTACGTGTCAATTTTGGTTTTCAGTATGTCAATGAACTATGTGAATAAAAAAAGGCGCCTTATTCGGGCGCCTTTATATATCTTGTTGTTGTATGTCGGTTATAATCGCATACGTTTCCTTTCTATATAATAGACACCATGTATATTCCAATCGGAACAATATTCTCTTTGTTTGCTAAAGAGTCGGGTTAAACTATGTTGTAAAATATTCGGTATCATTCTTACTTCTTTTATTGTTGTAAATAACTAATTCACTATTGATTTTTATTTCATCGTGATTACGATGCAAAGATCAAAACTTTTTTTAAATCTCCAAACTTTTTTTAAATTTATTTTACTGATAATCAATTAGTTATATTTGTTTTAGGGTATAAGAATTCCTGTCCGTTTTTCAACGGATATTGGATTTTTTTGCAATCGTCTGTCTCTCTGATGCTTCCTTTCCAAATACTATTCTTTATGTGCTAATTAACTTTTAAACATTTTTTCAAAAATTTTTAATAAAAAAAGCGTCCAATTTCTTGGACGCTTGTACTATATCTGTTTTTTTATCTTTAAATCATATCAAAATAATAGTCAAAAATAGTTACAAGGCGTCCTTTTACCGGTATCAGATACTTCTATCCATCGGTAATCACACTGGCTAAACAGTGATTTCGGCATAATATGTAATCTATTTTTTGTCATTTCTTAAACAAATATTCAATAATATGGCAATATAATCCAAATATCGAACGGGTTTTCTGAGGTTATCCTAATAATTTAGAATCAATTTAAGTGTTTTTTCTGTAATAAGCAAATAGTACTATATAAAACTATATTTGTATTTTTATCAGCAATGACAGTTCAAGATTTTATCAATTGGTTCGGAAATAGCCCTAATTTGGTATTAGGTTATTTCGCAATAATTATAGCATTTTCCTTAATAGGTTTACTTTTTGTAAAACCAGCAAACTTTAAACCTCCTATTAATTATTTATATGGAATTTTAATTTATGCTGTTACAATTCCGGGATTACTAGCTTTGGTTTTATTATTATATAGTTTTTTCTTTCTAAAAACTAATTTACTTCAGTTAGACTTGGTAACATACTTTGTTCCTTTAATATCTCTGATTATCACTTTGGTTATTATCAATAAAACGATACCGATGTCTCAAATACCGGGTTTCGGAAAACTATCTGGTCTTTTTATTATAGTCATTATTACCTTTATTATAACATATATATTACAACGAATGTTTTTTGGTGTGTTCTTTGTCGGAAGATTTCAATACTTAATAGTATTCTTTTTGGCTTTGTTATTTGGGTTAAAAATTGCCTGGGATCGAATAGTAAAATGACGATTTACAAAATAATTGTAACGTTTTGACAATAGATCATACGAATAATATACAGGTATGAGAGGAAAAAACACTCTTATCTCCTTATAGAACACTTATTTTTTTAAATTTGTTTAAATTCACTAACCATGCTAAAAAATTTAAAGTCCTTATTTATAGTTGACGATTCTGAGGAAGAAAATAAAAAAACGGATGAGTCAACAGAAAAAACTGATGTAAATTCGGATAAAAAACCGGCTGCATCAGTTCCTCCACCACTTCCTAATAATCCAGTAAGTGTTTCATCAGAAGGAGCGTTGGATACTAAAATTGTAGAGAAGTTATTACAGGCAATTGAGAAGAATAATCTGGATGGATTTGACTACCTCGAATATAAAAAATCTCTTAAAGCATTGGAGAAAATGCCAATGGACGAGGCGACTAAGTACCGTTCGGCTTTTGCTACTGCTTCTACAATGGGAGTTACATTAGATAAACTTTTACAGACTACTAATTTTTATATTGGTGTACTGGACAAAGAAAATGAACAATTTACGGGAGCTTTTAAGAATCAATTTGATAGCAAGGTATCTGGTAGAGAGCGAGAAATTGCCCAGTTTGAATCAATTATAAAAGAGAAATCAGAGGAAATTAAAAGATTAACAGAAGAAATTGCTAAACATCAACAACAAATTGGCGATCTAAAAGCTAAGGTAGAAGAGAGTAATAGTAAGATTAATAAAACACAAAATGATTTTAAAGTGTCTTATGATCACCTGAAAGCTCAGTTCGAAGAAGATATTGTTAAAATGCAGAAATACTTAAAATAAATGGACAACAACTCACTAAAACCAAAAACATTTTGGAAAAGACCCGAAGGTAAAACCGGGATGTTATTTATGGGGCTTTTGGGAGCTGGAGGATTGTACGGATTGTACAAAGTGCTTCCGTTTCTAATTACTATTGTAGAGAACACTTTATATCTAGGAGTTTTATTAGCAGTCTTAGGAGCGCTACTTTATATTGTATTAGATCCTAAGATGAGAAATCTTATTTTCTATATGTATAAATCTTTTATGCGTTGGTTAACAGGAATTTTTATTCAGATAGATCCTATCGGAATTCTGAAAAGTTATATAGAAGATCTTCATGATAATTTAAAGAAGATGAACAAGCAGATCGCTTCTCTAAAAGGACAGATGAAACGTTTACAAACGATTATCTATGATAACAAAAAGAATATCAATAATAATCTGAAGTTAGCTAGTGCTGCAAAAGAAAGAGATAAGAAAGGAATTATGATCCTTAAATCCAGAAAAGCAGGTAGACTAAAGGAATCTAATATGAAGCTAGATGAACTGTATAAAAAGATGGAAATCTTATATAGAGTTCTAGTAAAGATGTATGAGAATTCTGAAATATTACTAGAGGATATAGAGGATCAGGTAATGGTTAAAGAGCAAGAAAGAAAAGCTGTAAGAGCTGGACATTCTGCAATGAAATCAGCAATGAACATTATAGCTGGTAATAATGATAAGAAAGAAATGTTTGATCGAGCATTAGAGGCAATTGCGGATGATGTAAGCATGAAAATAGGAGAGATGGAGCGTTTTATGGAAATGTCAAATAACTTTATGGATTCTATTGACCTACAGAATGGAATATTCGAAGAAGAAGGTCTAGAATTATTGGAGAAATGGGAGAACGAAGGTGTTTCTCTTATTTTAGGAAATCAAAAGGATTTATTGGTACATGATCAACATAGTGTAGATCTTGATGCACCAATAGTAAAAACTAAAACTCAAAATAATCAATACTCAGACTTATTTAATTTTGAGGATTAAAACATAACACTAATCAAAAATCATGGCAAAAGGAAGATTAACACCGTTTTCAAAAATTTTAATTGTAGTACTCATTATAGGTGGATTATATTTTTTACTAAATAAATTTGTAAGAAATAATCCAGATGTAAAAGATAAGATAGAACAAGTAACTTCTTCTTCTGATAAAGGAGAAACAAAAGAAGGATATAAAGATGTCATCAACGTTGGAGTTGTAACCTGGGGAGGATATGCTGGAGGGCAATACTTTAATGAAGGCTTCAAAGCGAATACCGCATCTCGATTCTATAAGGACTATGGATTTAAAGTAAATTTTGAAGTAATTGATGACTTTGATGCTTCTAGAGATGCTTTTAAGAATGGTTCTATCGATCTAATGTGGGCAACCATTGATGCATTCCCAACAGAAGTAGAAGGATTGTCTCAATATCAACCACAAGTAGTGTTTCAGGCAGATTGGAGTCGTGGAGGAGATGCAATCGTGGCAGCGAGAGGAATCAATAAAGTAAGCGATCTTAGAGGAAAGAAAATTGCAGTGGCACCTATGACACCATCGCATTCTTTCTTGATTTGGTTATTAGAAGCGAGTGATATGACGACTAAGGATGTGCAATTGGTAGAAGTGCCAAGTGCAATTGATGCTGCGGATTCTTTCAAAAGTAATACAGTAGATGCAGCAGTGGTTTGGAGTCCGGATGATGCGGATTGTGTTGCCAAAGTAGCAGGGTCTAAAGTCTTAGAGAGTACTAAAAATGCAACACATATTATTGCTGATGTTTTTGTTTCGAAAAAAGAGTTTATTGAAACTCATAAAGAACAATTACAAGATTTATATGAAGGATGGATGATCGGAGCTTCAGAATTAAACAACTCTGATAGTAATAAGAGAAAAGCGGCTAAGATTCTTGCAGAAGGATTATCACAGCCAGAAGATTTCTGTTATGATGCTATCAATAATGTAAGATTAGCAACACATGGAGATAATAAAGATTTCTTTGGATTAAATTCTAATTATACTGGTGTAACAGGAGAGGATTTGTATAATAAAATGAAAGTAAAATATAATGCTCTTGGGTATAGTACCGCTGGAGCTAAGAGTTGGAGATTGCTTTCTACAAAGGATTTAGTAAATAAGACATCACTTTCTGGTAATTCCCATAATGCAGAGCAACAAAAACAGTTTACAGCTGTCGATGAGACATTGGAGAAAAAAGAATCACTTTCTTCTAAAAAAGTAAGTATCAGTTTTAGAACGGGAGAATTTCAGTTAGATGAGAACTCTAAGCAGTTGATTGATCTTCAGTTTACACCGATTGCTAAGGCATTTGCTAATGCTCGTATTAGAATTGAAGGAAATACAGATAATGTTGGTTCTAGAGGGCCAAACGTTACTTTATCTAAAAAAAGAGCACAATCTGTAGCTAACTATCTGATAGCACAACACAGCATGCCTACCAATAGATTTATTATTATTGGTAATGGTCCTGATAAACCGGTTTCCGGATGTGAGCGTAATCAAAATGCTGATTGTAAATCTAAGAATAGAAGAACCGATTTTGAATTAGTAGTAGACTAATGGTAAAGATCAAAAAACTATTTGAACTTAGGGGTAACCTAGAGTCAAAGGATAAGGCCATTCTCACGGTCGTCGGTGCTTTGATTCTAATTGGATTATGGTTTTTACTAGCTGAGGTTTTATCCACATCAGTAATCACACAAGATGAGTCCATTGATATTTCTAAGATTTCACTAAGTGAAAGGAAGTATTACGAAAGTGATTCACTATTGGTGGCTAGTTACGATGAATTAGAACAAATGAGTGTTGAGGAATTAACATCTTTTGGGCTGAAGAAAAACAAAGTTTATCCGTTGTTACCATCACCAATCAAAGTTATCAAGGCATTTCCGGATCTTAATCAAAATGATGATGTGATAGGAAATACTTTTTATTCTATTAAATTAAATTTTTTAGGTTATCTGGTAGCAATTTTAGTTTCCATTCCGATTGGTTTTTTATTAGGGTTGATTCCTTTATTTAGAGGGTTGTTTAGTCAAATTATCAATTCCTATCGATTTATTCCCTTAACTGCAGTAACAGGTATTTTTATTATGTGGTTAGGATTAGGGAGTGATATGAAAGTATCTTTCCTAGCATTTGGTATCATTGTATATTTGATACCCGTCGTCATCCAGCGGATCGATGAGGTCCAAAATGTATATCTGAATACCGTTTTTACTTTAGGAGCAACATCCTGGCAAACGATAAGAACGGTTTATATGCCTTATGTGTTTTCTAAGATTATTGACGATATTAGAGTATTGACGGCAATTTCCTGGACCTATATTACGATTGTAGAAATGCTAAATAAAGGAGGAGGAATAGGAGAGTTAATTTGGACTGCAAAACGACAAAGTAGAATTGATAAAGCTTTTGCTATACTAATTATCATAGTGGTTATAGGGATATTACAAGATCGATTGTTTGTAATGATCGATAGAATATTATTCCCATATAAACACATTAATAAAGGAAACAAACATTAATATGGCATTACAGTTTACAGATAGTCCTCAGGCTCCTAATGTTATAGAACTTAGAGGGATCTCTCAATCATATGATGGAGGGAAAACCAAAATCATAGAAAATTTAGATTTATTGGTAGAGGATAAACCCATGCAAGGGCAATTTTCTGTCATATTAGGAATGTCCGGATGTGGTAAATCTACTTTGTTACGATATATAGCAGGATTACAAGAACCAACTGCAGGAACAGTGTTAGTAAAAGGAAAACCTGTAAGTAAGGAGAACAGGGTGAGTATGGTATTTCAGCAATATTCATCATTGCCTTGGATGACAGTTCTAGATAATGTTGGTTTAGGATTACGTTTTAAAGGGATCTCTAAGAAAGAACGTGATGAAAAGGCAATGGAAATGATTCAATTAGTTGGATTAGATGGTCATCAAAAGAAGTACGCACAATATCCTACGCTTTCTGGAGGACAATTACAACGTGTAGCGATTGCAAGAAGTTTAATGTCTAATCCAGAAATTTTATTGATGGATGAACCTTTTGGAGCATTAGATATCAAGACGCGTTTACAAATGCAGGATTTACTGATTGGTATCTGGGAAAAGTTCAGTCCTACAATCTTGTTTGTTACTCACGATATACAAGAAGCGGTCTATCTGGCAGATGATATTTATATCATGAAACATGCACCTTCTCATTTCGTGAAGCATATAGATGTCGATTTACCCTTTAATAGAACGAGGGAAACAAAACGATTAGCACACTTTGATGAACTAGTACATGAAGTAGAAGATGCAATGATGCAGATCGATGCTGGGAGTTAGTATCAGTATACAAGATTCATATTAGTATTTGTCCTTCTGAAAATTTGTAAGAAAACTCTATTGGTATTTTTTGATAGAATATTAAAATAAAAAGGGATATGCGAATGAAAAGTATAATAAGTATAATCTTGATTGCAGTATCATTAGTGATTTTTGGATTTCGAATTTCAAAAAAGATACAGTTTAAGCAAAATGTTTCTGGATATTTGAAAAGGGCGGCAGATGCAAACACTATAGAACTTGCTAATGATGAATTGACCAAAGTGATTGATTATTTAGAAGCTAATAATATTACCAGCGGATATACTTCTGTTTTATGGGAAACTCCAGATGAAGATATTGATTTTTGGTATAAAAACTTAAAAGCAAGTCAAACTGAACTTCAGAATTTGAGGTCAGAAAGTGCTTTAGAAAGAACCAACGTATTAATAAAGCTGAGAGAAACCTTATTAGATACAGGTAAAAATACCAGAGTTACAGTGCCTAAAGGATTAGCAGTATATCCGAATAATACGTTGTGGAGCATCCTAATGTGGATGGCATTTTTATCTATATCTACTGGTTTTGTAATACTTGCAATAGAATCTGATAAGAGATCTAAAAAGAAGAAAGAACAACAACTATCATCCTAAATCAAATTTTAGAAGGAGCATTATGACCAACAGAAAATACCATAAAGCCACAGATCAGTTTTTTTCAAAATTAAGTCAAGAAGATAAAGCTTCTTTTTTTAAAGGAAAATCAGTCAATCCATTAAAAATATTATCTATTTCGTCTGCGTTTCCAACATTGAGAATAAAAGATGAAGATTTGTTGGTTTTATATTCTTTAAAAGAATCCATTGACGAATTGGATTTTATTATTACTACACAGCATATTCATATAGCAGAAAGTAAAATTCCACTGGCTACAGATGTTTTTCAGGATGTAAAGTTTAGTGCTTTTCCAAAAGAGCATGTCGCTTTATTAAATAATTTGATAGATGATTTGTTGTTGACTAAAAAAGATGAAAAAAAGAGTTTATCGGATTTTACCAATAAGTTTAAGGATTTTGTAAATCAAAAAGAAGATACTACTCAGGAGTTTGATATTGATTATGAGTTTCTTCAGATATTAAAAAATGAAGGGGAAAAGATTCAGAATCTCGCAGAAGATTTAAACAATAATAAACGATTTTCTAATACAATAAATGCCATTGTTCATAAAACAGATGATGCCTTAGAATTTAAAGCAGAACATGTAATTCTTCAGGATATCATTAGAGTATTCAATATGATTTATCCATTGAGTGATAATAAGAATACAGTAGCTGACGCTAAGGTGAAGTTTCTATTAGCCTTTATGTTCGAGAAGTTACAGGGAAATGATATCATAGCTTCTTTATCTATAGAACGTATTAATAAGTTCGTGCAGTCAGAAAAGTTTGATGAAAATATTGAAGTGATTAAAACAGCCAGTCTTTTTGACTTAGGGGAGGAATATAAAAATGAATTTTTATTGCCATCACTTTTAAAGCGATTAGATAGTCAGCATTTTGCCAATTCAGCATCTTTCTTATATAGAATCGCTTCTTTAATAACCAAAGCAGACGGTACCATTTCTGAAGAAGAAACCACACTGCTAAAGAAGATCAATAGTAAGTTGCAGCATCCTAAAGAAAAACTAGAAGGAGTCAAACAAACAGAGATCGATGAGAATGAAACTCTGGATGATGTGATGGATGAATTGAATGAATTGATAGGTTTAGACAATATCAAAACTTCGGTAAAAGAACTCTCTAATTTTCTGAAGGTTCAAAAGTTAAGAGAAGAAAAAGGACTAAAGAATGTAAATAACTCACTACATTCAGTTTTTATGGGACCTCCAGGAACAGGTAAAACAACCGTTGCACGCTTAGTCTCTAAAATATACAAACACTTAGGTTATTTAGAAAAAGGGCATCTGGTAGAAACTGACAGAACCGGAATGGTTGCTGGATATGTTGGTCAAACAGCTCTAAAGGTAGAAGAGGTTATAAAAACTTCGCTTGATGGAGTACTATTTATTGATGAAGCATATTCTCTAGCTAAAGACAATAAAAAGGATTTTGGTAACGAAGCTGTAGAGGTGTTACTGAAGAAAATGGAGGATCACCGAGATCAGTTAGTGGTGATCGTTGCAGGATATCCTGATGAGATGGAGGAGTTTATAGAATCCAATCCAGGATTGCAGTCACGATTTAACAGATATTTTACTTTTGATCATTATAAACCCAAAGAACTGATTGGAATTTTTGAACTGTTTTGTCTGAAAAATGATTTTGTGTTGGCAGACGAAGCAAAAGAAAAATTAGAGTTCATCTTTGATAAGTTATACGAAAAAAGACATAAGAGTTTTGGTAATGCCAGAGTTGCCAGAAATTTATTCGAAAAAATAATTGAATATCAAGCCAATCGTATAGTGTCGATAACACCGCTTACAGAAGAATTACTAAAAACCATAGTCGAAGACGATATTCCGCCTGTCAATCAAACAGTAGATGATTATTTAAGATTTCAGAAGGACGAGGAAGAATCCTAAATTAGTACTCTATGCACATAGAAAAAGTTTTATCCTACTATCAGGATTGTTATAAACAAGAATTCAGAGATAATGATGTACTTAATTTTTTAGGAACTAAAGTAGATAAACGATTCTTTCTAAATACTGTTGATCAGTTATATCGTGAGGAGGATACAATTTTTATGAAAACCGATTTTGGTGAAGAGTTGTACAAATATCTCGAGATACATAGAAAAGAAAAAACATTTATAACGTGTAGTTTTTTTATTACCGGGAAACTAACTTTTCTAGGAAAAAAGAGAACAATCTGTGCTCCTCTAATAGTTACACCTGCTACACTAGATATTAATAGTGAAGCACTGTATCATATCAATTATAACTTTGATGAGAACAGAGCGAATGATGCGTTGCTAAATTTGCTAAAATCTAATTACAATCTTGATGATTCATTTGTTCTGGAGATAAAATCATTAATTAATGATCAGGAGCCTGGTAAACAAGATATCCATTCAATTGCCAGAAAGCTCAATGAAAATATAAAAATAGATATAAGTGCTTTAGAAGAGTTACCTGAACTTATTTCTGGAGAAAAACTAAGAAGTCATCTAAAGTCTACCTCTCTAAAGTTACTTCCTGGAATAGCCTTAGGGATTGTCGAGAAATCAAAATCAAGTCGTAACGTTTTACACGAGATCGATGAAATAAAAGAAAGACATTTATTTAATAATACGCTTCAAGGATTTTTTTCAAGGAGAAAGATAGAAATTAATTCAGATAGAAAATCGAAAGAGAAGGTATATGTACCTTCTAATCTTAGTGACTCGCAGTTAGATATTATTCGGGCGGTAAAATCAAATGATGTAACTGTGGTAATCGGTCCTCCAGGAACCGGTAAATCTTATACAATTGCTTCACTAGCTTTAGATCAGGTATATCATAATAAAAGTGTATTGATATGTTCTAAATCGGACCAAGCAGTAGATGTATTGCAAGATAAGATTGTAAGCGATCTAGGTGTGAAAGGCCTCTCGATTAGAGCTGGTTCCGGAAGAAGTCATCGCGCTACTCTAAGAAAGAAAATAGAATCAATTACTAGATTCACAAAATCCAGTGGAGATTATTACATTCCTAAGAAGCAAAGCGAAATTGATTATGCGCAAGAAAAGATTAAAGAAATAAGCGAAGAGATTAAGGAAAGAGAGCATCGTGAAATAAAAAATGCAGAACTATTCCTAGATCATAAACCTTCTTTTTTCAAAAGATTAAAACGGAAGTATGTATCCAAACAAGTGCTAAAAGAGTACCCTTTTTGGCAATTGATTGAATTACTAGATCATTATATTCATCAGAAGAACAAATTGATCAAAGAGATTATTTCCTTAAAGTATCAGGATAAGATTTCTAATTTGTTACAGAAAGATCAGACGTTTTCTCAATTATTAAAGCTGATCAAGACAAAAGATGTTGTAGAGAGAGAGCGGTTGTTTCAAGCTATAGATTTTCCATCGTTGTTACAATGTTTGCCTATTTGGATAACAAAGTCTACTGATGTAAGTGATGTATTCCCTTTAGAGAATAATATTTTTGATGTTGTAATTATTGATGAAGCTTCTCAATGTGATATTACAACGATGATTCCGGTATTGGCAAGAGCTAAAAAAGTGGTAGTAGTAGGAGATCCAAAACAATTAAGACATGTTTCCTTTTTGTCCAGACAGGTAATGGAAAATGCTGCTAACAATTATGGCTTGTTAAAAGGTGAGGATGTGGTGAATTATAGAAAGACCAGTTTCTTAGATTATGCAATGGAACGATTACCTTCTCAAAGCAATGTTCACTTTCTGGATGAACATTATCGTAGCGTGCCAAGTATTATAAGATATAGTAATCAGAAATTTTATTTTGATAAGCTAAAAGTAATGTCAGACTTACAGATTCATAATAAATCATCAGCTGTACACTGGATGTTTTGTGATGGAGAGAAGCTAAAAGATGGTAGAAATCTTGAAGAAGCTGATAAAATATTAGAAGATGTACAAAAAGTAATTGACGAAGAGCTTCAGGTAGCTTCTGGTGTTGCGACTACCATTGGGATTCTTTCTCCTTTTAGAGATCAGGTAAATTATCTAAAGGATAAAATAGAGGAATACGATCTTTCTGCAATAAAAAAACATAGAATTGCTGTGGGAACTCCTTTCGAATTTCAGGGAGAAGAACGAGATCAAATGTATATCACGTTTACAATTGATAATAATATTAGTCCTTCGGTTTTTCAATATCTGGATAGAGAAGATGTATTTAATGTCAGCATCACTCGTGCAAAGCAAAAACAATTTTTATACTATTCTTTTGACGCAAAAAACTTTAAGAATAAACATTTGCTGATAGATTATCAGTCTGAAACCAGGATACATTATCAACATAGTACGACTGAAGCACATATTGATAATTTTGCAACAGAAGTACATGAAGAATTGATTCAGTTAGGTATCGAGGAAGAAGATATCATTGTTAATTATCTATTGGCAGGATATGTAATGGATATTTTATTAACTTATAACCAAAGAACCATCTGCATTGATTTAGTAGGGTATCCGGGAGCATTAGAAAAAACATTTTCTATTGATCAATACAAAACATTGTTTAGAACAAAGGTTCCCATTATAACGATACCTTATGCATATTGGTTGTTTAATAAGAATGCTTGTTTAGAGCATATTAGTAAAAAAGTAAGAATCAAAAAGTGATTACAGAAAAAAACATATCTAAATCTTTAGGTCGACCTATTAAATCTCCAATTAGAGTTGGCAATGTTGCTGATTTGGGAATAGATGAAAATTCTTTTTTGCATTTTTTTCAACCTTTTTTCGAGGAATTACAAGATGATGTATATCTAGTAAGAGGCAAACAAATTACTTTTTTAAAAGAAGTCTTTCCTTCAGATTCAGTATCGATTGAAAAGCTGCATAAACCTTATTTTGAAGGTACAAGAACGATAGACGCCTTAGCATATTGGATAGAACAGTTAGATGCGAATCAAAAACAAGAATTTGATCAATTATCGACCATTACAAGACAACGAAATATTTCTTCTTTTTTGATTGAGATATGGGATGATCAATATTTTGTAGAAAGAATCGTCCAACAAGGTTTTGAGCAGGATGTAGATGATTTTAGAGTATGGAAACGAGTTTTTAAACAAGCAACAAGGGAAGCTGTAGAGAACGAGTTATTTTCTGAATTGCTTAAAAAGATGGCAGGTCTTGTTAAAAAAATACATCCAGAAGTTCGAAAAATTCAGATTACGAGTCATTTTATGCGAACCATTTCCGAAGAAAAAATAAAAGGAGAAAACTCTCCAGAAGGAGTACACGAAGATGGTGCTCAATATATCATGTCTGCATTAGTGGTGAATCGGCAAAACATAACCGGTGCAGAAAGTCAAGTTTATGAAAAAACAGCTTCGGATACTAATGAACTTATCTACAAAAAAGTGTTACAGCCAGGAGAATTTATTTTTCAAGCCGATACAGGAGAGGAATTTACTTTCGGAAATGATCTTTGGCATTATGTAACTCCGATTGAACCAGAGGATATCACAAACCCTGGAATACGAGATATTATAGGGTTTGATATGGATATTTTAGAGTAAAGAAACTCCTATGGTTTCTTCTAAAATTTTTGATTCTTTTTCTATTTGTTTTTTTATAAGTTTAAAATTAGTCTTTTGATACAGTTCACGTAATTTATTTTTACCTTCTATATCAAATTTATATGCAAGTGTTTTAATACAGACAATACCAAGCGATCTGGACGTAGCACCATAATTACTACCTAGAGTAACACTAAAGCATCGTTCCAAAATAATTGTAATCAATTGTATGTGTTTTTGGTTTTTTCTGGTGCTGGCAATAAACATTAAACCCTTTATTAGGTTGATATTTTCGATATATATCTGTTCGTAAGCGCCATAGATATTATCCTTGGAATTATATACTCTATTTCTTAGAGTAACACTTCTTAGCCTTAAATAAGCTGCCTTACGAATAATACCATATAAAAAGCTGTCAAATTTATCTTCATCGATATTGCTAATGCACGTATCGATTTGTGCTACAGTGGTTTGATTTATTCTATGACAAAGGAGTTTTAGTATTTTAGAAAAATTATGTTGATACTTTTCATTCATACCAGAAATGAGTTTATTTACGTGTGTTCCGAATGGATCTGGTAATAATTGGAAAACATATGAAGAAGGGACTAAACTTATTTTACTGTTTTCTAGAATAATCCTATGAATAATACTTTTGGCTTCCATATATTCTTTTATGGGTAAGTATTGTATAGATTTAGAACGTATGAAAGAATGTAAGCAAGTATTAAGTTCAGGACTTATTTTATAATTCGAAGCATGTTTTTGTAGTTGCCGTAATAACGGACGTATAGGGTAGTAATATGGATATGTATTCTTCCATAGATTAAAAAAATGCGTAAAGTCAGTATTGCTTAGTCGTATTTTAGAGTTGAGAACCTGTTGACAGAGAGCTAACTTAAAATTTTCGGGAACTTCTAAGCTAGTTTCTATATTTTTCTTACGTCTTGAACGCTCTTTTTTTGATATATCCCGAGAAATAAAATAGAAAAATTGCTTCTTAATTTCCGGATGCGATGTGATCAATTTTTTATAATACTCTAACGAGTTGAAACCAATTTTATAAAGATCGTTATCCTCATAATTAGAGTTCATTTTAGCCTCTTCATAAATGTCGAATAATAATTCCTCGACTTGAGATATATCTGTGTTGATAACATCTAAATCGATAATTTTGATGATTCCTCTTTCTTCAGTTAGTGTATCAGAATTAATCTGTACTAATTCTTCTTCTGATATTTTAAAAGGTTTCTTGAACCTTAAGAATGAAAGTATCTTTTTGATGTCCATATAATGATACCTTAAGGTGATAACCAAAATAATTTTTCTTCTTTTAATTTAGCTGCCTCTTTTTTAATTTGAGATTTGATGGACTTGAATTTTGTGTCATGATACAACTCTAATAAAATTTTACGCCCTTTGTTTTCAAAATAATGCATTAAGATATGGATACTTGGTTCTCCAACAAGTTTATGACCGTTACCAAGGGCAACCCCGTTTGTTTTGGAATATGATCTTTCAATTAATTTATGAAATAAATGCAGGCAAGTTTCGAGCTTGAAATGTGCTACCAGGAAAACAAAACCTCTAAGTACCATCAGGTTTTCTTTGGAAATTGGTTGGTATTTATAATAATAAAAATTACCTCGATAATCTGTGCGAGCATAAACCGAGCGTACTTTGGGTTTAAAAAACACAGCACGTTCTACAAAGATTTTACAGTAAATTTCAAGTTCTTTTAATCTTACTGTGGGAATTAAAAATTTGATAATATTAAAATATGACTCCGGCGAATTAGTATTTGAATAATTACTAAACTTATGAGCAATTTCGGACAACCCTTCTTTTTGATCTACTTCTAATTCCAATATCTTTTTGTTTACAAAACCACCAAAATGATCAGATATTAATAAATATAATGGTTCACCGTTATTCTTATAGATTCCAGAATTATTTTGTATTATTCTTTGTAAAATAGTAATTTGATTTGTGTAAGATTCAAATGCAGTACTGGTTAATGCTCTACTCGTTAAAAAAGACTTTAGAAATCGAAGGAAAGATTTAGAAAATTGTTGTCTTGGAGCATATGTTTTTAATTGATTAATGATCAGTTTTAATGAGATCAAATGTCCAAATTTACTATCATCACGGATACAAAAGTTTATCAGGAATTGTATTTCATCTTCGCTAAAAGATAATAAGAATCTTAATAAACGGTTAATGATTTCAGATTTAAAACGATTAGGGATTTTTTTTAAGTTCCTCTCCTGATCAACTATTCTGTTCAATAAGAATAAAATAAATTCTTTTTGTTCTTGTCTTGGTTTTACAATCAAAATTTTATAACATTCCAAAGAATCAAAATCTTCTGCCCATAGATTATACGTCTCTAAATCAGATTTTAATTTAGCTTCCTCATATATTTCAATAATTAATTCTTCGAAAGCTGCCCGTTTGTTTCCAGCTATTTGATCTGAATCCATATTAAAAGCATCATCAACGTTCATAGCGGATGTTTCATGGGGGATAGATTTTTCTTGAGAAAGAATATCTTTTTCCTTTTGGGTAAACTCAAACTTTTGTTTTTTTATCCCAAATATTTTAGAAAGTAATTTATCCAGATTCATTTACCAACTATAAAAACTTTTTTGATGTTGGCTTAAGACAATACACAACTAATGTCATCTAAAGAAGAACCATAATCAAAACTAAAATCAATATGTACCAAATCTCCAGCTTCTACTTCTTGTGTATTGGTAGTTTTTAGTACTGTTGGTGGCATTAAACTATCCGTACCAGTAAAATTAGATCCTTCCGTAATTTCCACATAAGACTCTAGATATAAAGCATTCACTGTTCCTGAGAAGAGAACCGGAACCGAAAAGCTAAGTTTTACACCTTGTTTCTTTTCTTTTAATAATTCTATTTCATTAACAAGAAATTGCTGAGTTAAAAACATTGGTTGATGTCTGGTAAAATTAACTGGATAATGATGAACATCTGCATCAATTTCTGCCTCACAAAGCCTCGCAAAATTTACAATACGATTAGGAAATAGTTTTCCTCCAGGTTTTAAAAAATCCCGCATATGTTGAAAAATCTGTACCTGAAACTCATTAGCACAATAGATACTCATTAACTCTCCTACGACGAAGTCTACTTTTTCTGGTAGATCAACCGTTAATGCATCGGCATAGATGACCTCTACTTTATCTGCCCAAGGGTATTTAGCAATCTCTTTATTAATAAAAGGAATCAGATCTGGATTGTTTTCAATTAAATACGCTTTTTTTACAAAAGGCATGTATAATTTGGTAAGTGGAAGCGTTCCTACACCAATTTCACAAACGGTAGCATCTTTAAAATTATTATTAAGTTGAAATGCTTTATGAAAAGCATCCACACGTTGCTTATCGGTTTCCATAATCTTATAGTAGATTTCAGGAAAACCAAAATGTGATTCATCAAACGTTTGTGCTTTTAACAGGCTGTATTTTAGCGCATCGTAATTATCAATTACTTCCTCAAATAATTTGTCTTTCATTCCTTTAGTGATTGTTTTTAGTAAATATAATAATTATGAGTGTTATAGATATGAATAGGGATAAAACTTAAAAACGAAAATGTTTTTATAAAAGTTAAGGTAGTCAGGGGTAGGGTATTTATAAAGTAGCGCGTTTTAATAATACGATCGAATTACTTAACGTATAATTCATAATACCGGATGTAGATAAAATACAATAGTGAAGAATTGATTTTTGTTTATAAACTGATCACTAATTAATGAATATTAATTTAGATTAAAAAGGGACGTTTTTTCTAAAAAGTTATTGGTGATCAGTATTCGGATATCGTAAAATTAATTGTGGCGTAAGCTTTACGTATAGAAAAATCATGCCGAGCTCATTGAGCAATTTGTGTTAGGCTATTTTATTTGGGAAATAGTTTTCAATGAGCCGTAGCATGATTTAAAATGGCATTACATTTTATTGTTTAATATTAAGGGACAAAAAAAGTATTTTAAAAAGCATCAGTAATTTAGAAACCGAATTATTAATGCTTATCATAATTATAGTACAGAATTAATAACATCCTAGATCTATTCTTGATTGTGTATCGTTATTAGGAATACAGTTTTCTGAATTAACGTGATCGGGAACATACCTCATTAGATTAGGATCTCTTAATCCATTTTCAATAAACAATACTAAGTTAGTTATTTGGTTTTCAGTAAGATTCTGAACATTTGTAAATTGGTTGGCTAATCTTTCTTCTGGTACTTCAATGTTTTCAGGAATTCCATTGAGTTTATACTCAACTACATCTCTTACAGAAGTAAATGTTCCTCCGTGTCCAAAAACTCCATTATCTATAAGATTATATAATGTAGGTGTTTTAAATTTATAGTAATCTCTAGGTTTATTAGTAAACCCTCCTCTTCCTCTTTTAACATTTGGAAAATTGGTGTCATCTATAACTAAAGCACTACCAGAATCATCGAAATCTCCCATCCCTAAGGCATGGAATTTTTTGTCATTTAAGGCAGGCCCTGTGTGACACTTAAAACATTTAGCCTTGCCAAAAAACATTCTGGCTCCTTTTTTTTCTTTATTCGTTAGGGCGCCGAAATCTCCTTGCAGCCATTGCTGCCAGGGTGATTGATTAGGCAATACAGTCCTTTCATATGCCGCAATGGCTAAACCTGCTGTTTCTCTAGTATATCTGTCTTCTTTTGGGATATCCCGAAATGCTTTGTTAAACAGTTTTTTATAGTTGAAATTCTTTGCAAACTTTTTATCAATTAATAATCGATGCACATCTTGCCCTTTTAAAGCCTGTACTTCTACTCCTTGAAAACCTAAAGCATTTTCTGGAATGTTAGTCCAATTGGCTTCTGTTCCTTCGTTAGTTCCTGTACCTCCAAATTGTCCATTCCAAAGCATTACATCCTGATAAGCAACATTTAATATGGTAGGAGAGCGAATGGGTTGTATATCAATATCATTTGTTGGGATAATATTATTAAAAACTCTGCTTTCGCCTGAGGTGCCAAACCCTACACCACCTTCTCCAATACCTTGTCTAATACCAGCGCTAAATCCGGCAGCAGCGTGGTGACAAGAGGCGCAGGAATACGAAAATAAATTGGATGACGTTTTGGGGTTTCCTCCAGTAGCAGTTTCATGAAAAAGTAATTTCCCTAGTTCCACCTTTTCTGCCGTAATTGGATTTAAGGGATCCTGAGGAATACTATTGTAATCATCGTTATCTGGCAACATAAAAAAAGAAACTCCTGCTCCGTCACTTACACTATCTAGCTTTGCTAATAGTTTTATATCTAATTCTGTAGGTTCTCCTGAATACGTTTTTGAAATAAATTGTTGATTTTGATCCATTTCAGGTAATGATATGTAATCATCTTTATCGCAGGAGAACAGCACGGAAATCATAACAAAAAAGTGTATTTTTTTCATGAAAATAATTTTAAACTAAGTGATGTTTTTGTTAATTAATTATTTCTGTAATCGTGCTAAGTTCATTAATACATCGGTTTAGACTCATCCATTTGGGGGAATAGATTTTAATAAACTTAGCATGATTTAAAAATGACATTGTATTCTAGTGTATAGAACGTAGGGGTAATAATGGTTTAAAAAATTAATCACATCCGAGATCTATTCTCGATGCGGAATCATTATTAGGAAAGCAGTTTCCAGAATTTATAGTTAAAGGGACATATCTTGATAAATTTGGATCTCTCAAACTATTTTCGATAAACAATACTAAATTGTCTATTTCGGTTTTATTTAGTTTAATATCACCAAACTGTTCGGCTAAATTTTCTGTTGGTACTTCTGTATTTTCTGGGACACCTTCGATTTTATATTCAATCACTTCTCTCACCGAAGTAAAAGTTCCTCCGTGTCCATAAACTCCATTATCTATAAGATTATAAAGGGTAGGGGTTTTAAACTTGTAATCATCTGTGGTTACTTTAGTAAACCCACCTCTTCCTTTTTTTACATTCTCGAAACCTGATTGATCTAATACAAATGCTTCACTAGTGTTATCAAAATCCCCCATTCCAAAAGCATAAAAATTCTTGTCGTTTAATGCAGGACCCGTATGACATTGATAACACTTTCCTTTACCAAAAAAAGCTTTAGCTCCTTTTTTTTCATTGTTGGATAATAGGCTATAATTTCCGTTTAACCATTGCTGCCAGGGTGATTGATTAGGTAATATGGTTCTCTCGTAGGCAGCAATGGCTAAGGCTGCATTTGTGGTGCTGTATCTTTCTGACATCGCTGAATTCGGAAAGGCATCATCAAACATTTGTTTATATCCAAAACTAGTGACAAAGCTGTCGTCAACTAATAATCGGTGTACTCCTTGCCCTTTAATAGCTTGAACCTCTACACCTTCGAACCCAATGAAATTTTCTGGAATGTTTGTCCAATTTGCCTCTGTACCTAGATTTGTTCCTGAACCTCCAAATTGTCCATTCCATAACATAATATCCTGATATGCTACATTTAAAACTGTTGGAGAACGAATAGGCTGTATGTCTGCATCTACAGTTGGGATATTAGGGTTGAAAACTCTTCCTTCTCCATTGGTTCCAAAACCTATTCCAGCTTCTCCAATACCCTGTCTAATTCCGGCACCAAATCCAGCTGCAGCGTGATGACATGAAGCACAAGAATACGTGAATAAATTAGAAGGTGTTGTCGGATTTCCTCCAGTAGCTGTTTCATGAAATAGTAATTTTCCTAATGCTACTTTTTCTGGAGTAATTGGATTTAACGGATCTTGAGGAATATTACTATATTGATTACTTTCTGGAAGAATAAAAAATGAAACTCCAACACCACCAGAAATATTTTCTAAATCATCTAAAATCTGTTTATCTAATCCTGTTGGGCCTGAAGGTGCTTTAGAAAAGGATGTATTATCTATTTCATCATTTAACAAAATATAATCGTCATTTTCACAAGAAACCAAAATGAGATATAGTAGTAAAAAAGAATATTTTTTCATAATAATAATAATAATAATAATAATAATTTTTGGCGGAACATTATTTTTTATTGGTTAGGTTAGAAATTATAGGTGTCTTAGAAGTTATTCTACTTTATATACCAACCCTAAAGAAAAACCAGAGGCTCTATCAAAGTTTTTTCCACTCATGTTTGTTGTATATCCAGAAGAAATTCCAAAACTTTGTTTGTATATAGGAATGTATAGGTCAAAATAAAAATTGGTATAATCTACTTCGGTTTCTGGTAATGCTTGTGCCCCTCCCGCTGCGGCAAATTCTGGAGATCCAATATCAAATCCATCTAATGAATTTTGGGAGCCTATTTTTGCGTGTGCATAAAACCATTTATTATAATACCCAAGTTTGGCACTAAATAGTGTGGCATTTGGTATTTCGAAATCCGAATTATTTCTTAAACTATAAGCGGCTTGTAATTCTATAAATAGATTAGACGCGGTTTTAAATTGTATGAAACCACATCCGTCAAATGCAGTAGCTCCGTTACCTAAGGAAAGTATCCCTGCTTCTTCATATCCTCCAACAGGTAAAGATACTCCGGCGGCACCACCAATAGCTATTTTGGATGAATTTTTTAAATTTTTTTCCAGCACTTTAGCCTTTAGAAACATGCTTAAATCTTGTACACCACTTACCTCACTTGTTTGAGATACAGGATCCAAAACTCCTGTTTCATTTTGGGTAGAAATATATGGCAAAGTAACTGCGGTGGATAACCAGTTTAGAATACCATATTCTCCATATACGCTTACAATTGTAGAGGATATTTCGCCCATATTCATAGGATTAGCTTTTGATTCTGTACTTCCTCTGAAAAAGTTATCGTAGCTTTTATATGAATAAGAAGTGGCCACCGTAAAATCCTTTTTTTTAGGAAAAAAACCATTGATAATGGTTTGGGCGGATACTGATGAAATACATACTAGACATAGTATTATGAATGCTTTTTTTGGGTTGATTGTGTTAGTCATATTAAGGTATTTAGGTTTTAAAAGTATTTATGTATAAGGTTATGTCAAATAATAGATTTTAAAAAAGCTTTTAATTAAATAGCGTGGTGTAACCCGTTAATGAATAGAAATTCATCACATTTTTTACTTTACTATCCTTTAGATTAGGAAACGTTACGTTGTTCGATGTTAATTAGAATGTATAATCAATGGAGTTATAACCAAAAAACTAGATTTAGTTATTACTCGTAATTGGAGTTTTTTCATTATTCTTATTCAACGACCAATCATATGTAACATATTTTTTGACAATTGTTTTGTCGATTGGAGTAGTTGCATATTCATTAATAAAATCAATTACATTAGTGTGGTTACTTATAAAATCATTTTCATACCATTGAAATAACTGGGAGATTCTAACTGTTTTAGAGTTGATTTGATTTCTTTGTGGATCATTAATAAATTCTTTAGTTCTTTCTTCTAAAGCGTATCCTATATTACTACTGGTATATGCTCTGTTCCATAATCTTGGAGAAGACATAGATCCGCAGTTAAGTAAAAAATGAATTCTAGGATCTCCAAATTTTCTTAAGATACTATGTTCAATATCATCTAAACTATATCGGACATCCTTTGATTTAAATGCTTTGCGCTTCCAAGGGTTTTCTATTTGATTAATTGATGTAATTGGATATTCATCTATAATCATTTTCATGACAGTGGCATTATACACGTTAAGCCAGTAAGCTAACTTTTCTTCTTTACTCCAATTATCTTCTGGAGAGATATTCTGTAGATATCTAAAGTATTTATAAAATACTAATACGTCATTTGTGACACCGTCATAATCAACTAAACCTTCATCGGTAACATTAAGAATCAGAATCTGATCCCACGCATTATGATCGACAATTTCTTGTGAATTAATGTTGATAAATGACAATGAAATTAAAAAAAGTAAAGGGGTTTTAAGAGTTTTCATTTTGAAGTTATTTTAGGGTTTTTTTGTTAGTAGTTAGATAAGTTACCTAAAAAATAGATTAAAAACAGGTTTTATGTCTAAAAATTCGATGAAATACACGTAATTTCTTACATTTTATTGTAAGATTGTAACTACATTACTGTAAAACCATTAACATAACATTATTAAAATTTAACAATTTTTATTAATTTGAAATTTCCCTTATATATTTTGGCTCTCATTTTGAGTCAAACACCAATTCAAAACTTTAGCAATATTTTTAGCATCATCAACACCTCTATGATGCGTTCCTTCTAAAGGAATATCCAAAATACCTAAAGCACCTTTCATCCCAACCTTTTTTCGTAAACTTTTGGTCTGAGCAAAAAGCTCTTTTACGTTAATATGGTTTTGTGATAACGGATATTCTATTCCTCTGAAGCTGCATTGTTTCTTCATCATATTCAGATCGTATTGACCATAACTTGCCCAAGTATAGTGATGTCCTAGATATTCAGTTCTTAAAATTTCACAAGCTTCGGTAAAAGAAATTCCTTCTTGATCTAGCAATTCTTTTGTAATAGTGGTCAATTCTGTACAGAAAGGACTTACTTCAGACCATTCTGGTTTGATTAGGATTCCTTTATTTTTAGAAATTTCTGCAGTTTCTGTATTTAATAAGCAGATACCAATTTCTATAATTTCGTTTACCTGTCCTTTTGGTACAGGACCATTCCAGCACGTAGCTTCTAGGTCTATAATTATGATTGTATTTGTTGTTTTCATTTTGGTCTTTATAATTATGGACCTCACAGTCTGCTGTTGCAGATTGTAAGGTCTGGTTATTTTTATTTTTTCGGAATTGTTACTAATTCTTCTCTATCTAAAGGATCAATGTTTTGATCTAATAGTTTGATCGCAGCCTGTACTGCCCAACATTTGTCACTAGAATGGATGTTAGAATACAAACCTAATAGGTAGGAGGGTTCTACGATCGTCCATCCTTTTGTATTACGAACTGGAATGTTCGCTTTTACAAAAAAGTCAATCGTGATTCTTACCGATTTTTCATCTTCTATGATCACGGTTTTTTCGTACCGTCTAAAGTTCTCATCACTTGGTAATTTATCATATCGCGTCCATACCTTTTGGAAATCATTTTCCAGTAATATGTTCATTACCTCCGCTACATTTTTCGGATCAATAAAAAGATCAATATCCTTATGATCATGCGCGTGTTTATATTCTGTATGTCCTACATGTGATAGAAAATGCCAAGCCCAACCTCCAGAAAGTATTACTAATTCTTTTAATGGAGCTAGTGCAGCTAGTGCATATTGGATTCTATAGTTCGGCCATAGCTCTCCATATCTTTTTTTATTATGTGGAGCTCCCATATATATTGATTTTTTATCATTCTAGCGTAAGCTGGAATGACAGATTATTATTAATTATTTTTTTTCTTTGTCTTTTTAGAAGATTTCTTTGCCTTCTTACTCTTTTTGTTTTTATTCTTCTTCTTTTTAGGCATTTTTTCTTTGATCCTTTTTTCATCACCTTCAATATCGCTTATGAAATAGTTGTTATAAGCATATATCTTAGCAGTTTTTAGGACTTTAAGCGCGGCTTTATATTCTTTTTTTTGTTCAAAAAGGATTCCTTTTTTTAAATATAGCACTGCTTTATCAGTTCCTTTTAAGGTCAAAGCAAAATCAATTAGCTTTTCTGCTTCGTCATAATCCTCATTCCAAAGTAGTACATTGATATATTTTGGATATACATCCAAACTATACATGTCTTCTGCTAGTGCTTGTTGGTAGTATTCTTTTGCAGTTTCATAATTTCTTAGGTTTTCTGCATAGATCTGTCCCATTAAACATAGTGCTACTGGATTTTTTTCATCATATGACAATGCATAGTTCAATGATTCTACTGCTTCTTCTAAGTTATATGGATATGCATCCAATGCCTGAAATAGATATTTGTCTAGTAAATTTCCCATGATGCTAGTTTTTTAATTCGTTACGCAAATCTTTTTTTAATTGTTGTCGATTAGACGCATACGATTGTTTTTTATGATTTTTTTTAAAGTCAGTTCCTTTAAACACTTTAATGGGATTACCACGTTGTATATTCAAGTGATTTTCCCATTGATCCGATAACGATTTTTGTAGTTTGGTAAGCTGACTTTGATGTACTTTTTCTTTTAATCGTTCTATGGCGATTTTTTTATTTTGATGTTGTGATCTGCTGTCCATAACTACTACTTGATCACCTGTTGGATTATAAGTAGCACGCACTGCAGAATTTACTTTGTTTACATTTTGGCCGCCAGGACCTGAACTGCGCATTGCCTGAAAAGAAATGTCTTTTTCATTTAGAGTAATCAGTTCAGTCTGTTTGATTTCATACATTCCGATAAACCAGTTTTTTCTTTTATGATGTTTTCTAAATTTAGACGTTCCAACCCATTGAATGGTTCCTAACCACAATGCTAAAAAGGTGTCTACTTCTTTTCCTTTTAGTTGTATGGTTGCCGATTGTACGGTTCCATTTTCGAAACCTTTGTCTCTCTGCAGGATGCTATATGTAAATCCACTATTTTTAATTTCTTCAAGAAATAGTTTCAATACTTGCGCTACTACCCAACAACATTCTGCGGGTCCTCGTCCAGCGGTTATTTGAATTATTTTAGTTTTCATTTTATATTCTTTTTATAAACATTAAGGAGTTTTGATTCATTAAATTCCTCAATATCTTATTTGTCCATTCGCACGATTTTTGGTGTAAATGTTCCTACTACCTCAACTAATTCTTGCTGATTAGACATTACTTTATTAATATCCTTGTAAGCCATAGGTGCTTCATCAATTCCTCCACCAATCAGGGTGACATCATTTGCTTTTAATTGTTTTTTGATATCACTCTTGGTAAATTTCTCTTTACACTTTCTTCTGGAATGTAATCGTCCAGCTCCGTGTGATGCGGATTGCAAACTTTCTGGGTTTCCTAATCCTCTCACAATAAATCCTGGAGCTGTCATAGATCCCGGAATAATTCCTAGCTCGCCTTTTGCAGCAGGAGTAGCTCCTTTTCTATGCACGATACACTCCTCGCCGTTTACTTCTTGTTTCCAAGCAAAATTGTGATGATTTTCAATTTTTGCAACAGGTCGTGATCCTAATAATTTTCCGATTCTGGCGTGAATATCATCGTGGCATGCTTGCGCATAATCTCCGGCAAGATTCATAGCTAACCAATATTCCTGACCATCATGCGTATTTAGATCTAACCAAGCCAATTGTTGTACGTGCTTTGGCAATGGACATTGTTTAGTTGCTAAATAGGTATAGTGTTTTGCAATATTGGCTCCCAATCCTCGAGATCCGCTATGTGATAATACACCTATATAGGTTCCTACATCCAGTCCCCATTCATTTTCTGTATCTGTAATCGCTACAGTTCCAAATTCTACAAAATGATTACCACCTCCAGAGGTTCCTAATTGCTTATAAGCTTTGTCTTTTAGTCTTTTTACTAATGGAATATTTTTAAATTCTTCTCGTTCAAAGACCTCATGATCATGCTTTATTTTATGGGTTTCATACATTCCGAATTTGGTATGCTCAGACAATATGTTTTCCAATTGATGCTTTTTCCCTTTTAAATAAGAGATAGCAATTGGATAAATGGTCAAACACATTCTGCATCCAATATCTACCCCCACACCATAAGGAATCACTGCGTTTTTTGTAGCAAGTACTCCACCAATTGGCAACCCATAGCCACTATGTGCATCTGGCATTAAAGCACCTGCAACTGCTACTGGTAACTTGAGTGCATCATACAGTTGGTATTTTGCCTGGTCATCGATTTCATTTTCTCCATAAATCTGAAATGGTGATCTGGTAGTTTTTAAAGCATGTTTTTTTACTTCCACTGGCTTTAGTAAACTTTCAGCAATCTTGCCCCATACGCCATCACCTTGATAGGCTTCTGGATTTAATAATACTTTTTTTGCTTCTATTAATATGTGTTCTTTTTTTACTCTTTTTTGATATCGATTAATCTGACCTAATGTCACATTAATACTATTGTTTTTTGGAAAGCCTAATTTGATTAAGTCTTTTCCGCTTAATTTCTTTCCCATGATATTTCTTCTTTTATAATTTCTGGGATCTTATATTTTTTTAGATCCCTTAATTTGCTATTCGTTTTTAGCTTTTCTTTTCTACTTTTGGAGATTTGCCAATAATCTTTCCAGTTGTATTGTTTTTGTGCCTCTTCGAAGTATCCGTTTTTTAGTAATTGCTGCTCTAGTAATGCATCTTCACTTTCTAGTTTAGGATCAATTCGTTTGCTATGTGTAACATATGCTTTCGTGAATTTGATCTTATAAGTACCTTTTGGTAAATTGACATAAAACCGAAGTTTTAGTCTTTTTTCCTTAGTGTAATATCTAAAAGGAACACACATTCTTTGCGCACCATCACTTAACTTATTAAAAGATTTGCGACTTATGGTTGGTAATTCTTTGTTAATTAAATATTTTGAAGTTTCATGAAGCCAATTTTTCTCGGCTTCTTCTTTAGTTCTTCCCCAAAATGATTTTTCTAACTTTTTGTGTAATTCTTCAATGTATTTTTGGTTTTTATATTTTTCTACATTTTTAGTAATTACAGATTCCTTAAACCAACCATGACGAATAGGTTTTTCTAATTTTATATAGCCTAGATTTCGTTGTTCTTCCCAGATGTTACGCTGTCTTTTTTGAATACGACGAATTTCTTTTTGTCTTTGGCTTTTGATATGTGCCGGTTTCATTAGACATTTTATTTAATTTACAATTGTCTTACTAATGATTCCAGCATATCTCTTGATCACTGAAACCCTAACTGTTGTGGTTATAAAATTTCATTTGATTATTGTTTAAAAAATTAATATTTGTTGATTTTTTCGGAATACTTAGACAACACTTTGACAAGCTCAATATGATAGATCAGTGCTATAACTGAACGTGACGGTGCGATATATCAATTAGTATTGATATTCTGAGTGTTAGTTAATCCTAAGAGGAGTTGCTAAAAATAAAAGTCCGAAACTTTTTTCTGGCTTCGGACTTTATATCAAACTGTTGTAATCAGTTTATGAATTATAGAAGTCCCGAAGCATACGCATAAAAGAACCTTGTTCTCTTAGTGTATATGTATATATGTTTTTAAATGTCATATTACTTCGGTTATTAATAGTTATTATTTTTGTTGCTGCACTTCGACAAGCTCAGTGTCGATATTGCGGTGCAAATATGAAATCTATTTTTTAAGTATGCAAATTATTTTTCAATTTAATTTACTGATTATCAGTAATTTATGTTTGTTTTTAAGCAAGGGAATTCCTGTTCGTTTAGTAACGAATATTGATCTATTTGCTAATTAACTGTAGTTCTTATGAGTATCGTTCAAACAACATTTTATTGAGTGTTCATAGTTTCTAAAAAATAATACATAAAAAAAGCGTCCAATTTTTTTGGACGCTTTTTAGAATATATGTTTTTCTAGTTTTTTATCTATGCTTTCGATTAGAAAACAGCTTTACAGCGTCCTTTTTTATGTGTACAAAATAGATTCATAGATAGTTAAAACTGATTTTTGTTCTTATTTATATTGCAAATATGAGTTTAATATTGAATAAGTTCCAAATTTTAGGAATAATTCATTTTGATTCTGAATAAGATAAGTAAGATTTCTAGAAACCATATTTAATCCCAATTTGTGCTCTCCATCTAGAATTTTGTAAATCTATGTTCCAAGGTTGCTCATCTGGATCAACATTAAATTGATATTGTGGTTGTTCATTTTCTATCCCTACGAAATTGAGTAAACTAAAACTAGAGTTCACCACATTAGGCACAAATACTAGGCGTCCCCAATCACGATTAATAAAATTAAATACATTTAGCATATCTAAAGAAAGTGTGATACTATGTCCATTTTTTAGTTGTTTTCCATATTGCAGTTTCATATCTAATTCATGATTCCAAGGAGTTTTGGCTCCATTCCTTTCTACGTAATTACCTCTTCTGCTTCTTAAATAAGAATTGTTTTCGATATAATTATTTAATTGTTGCCATTGTTCATTTGCTGTGCTTGTAACCAAACCATTACTATCTACAATATCTACTAGCTGTATTTCTGATTGATCTCTAGGCACATAAACAAGGTCATTTCTAGAAGAACCATCACGATTAGGATCTCCTTGATAAACAAATGAGTATGGGCTTCCGGAACGGCCGTTATATAAAAATGAAATTGACGCGGTATTGGCTTTTCCAAAATTAACATCATAAGAATGTGTGGATACAATTTTATGTCTTAGATCAAAATTAGAAAAAGAAATAGCAGGTTCATTACCAAAAATAGCCTGATTCCATTCGAAATTGGCAGCAGGAGAACTTCTAACGGTGCTTGAGATATCTTTACTTTTACCATAGGTATAGCCAATAGCTCCTCTGTAATTTCCTATTCTTTTAGAAACATTTGCTGTTATATTGTAGCGGTATCCTTTATCTGTATTGGTTAATAGAAATACATTGGTAAAATTTGGATTGATTTTTATATCCTCACCTGTTTGCAAAAAGTAGGGGCGATTGTCTGCACCAGCAAAATTTCCAAGTTCATTTCTTCGATTAATAGATTGAAAAAATAATCCATTTAATACTTCGGTATATGTTCCTTCTAAGTTAACGGTCCATTGATGAGGTAATTTTGCTTCTAATGCGAGATTTGTTTTCCATTCTCTAGGTAATGTAAAATCATTATCAATTAAATTAATTTCGGTAAGATTTGGTTGTACGCTTCTCAGATCAGCCAGGTTTTCGGTAAGAGGAGTTGTGTCTGTGGGACGTAAATCAATATTAAAATATTCTGTTCCGGAGATATATTCTACATACGCAAACCATAAATAAGGGATTCGACCAGAAAATAATCCAGTACCTCCGCGTAGTTTATAGTTGTTATTAGCATCTAACGAATAATTAAACCCTATTCTAGGATTAAATTGAGGGGCATTGGATATTTTGTTATCAAACTGACTAAATTCTGGTGTATTTAATACTTCTTGACTAATTGGTAAGTCACTTGGTAGAAACTGTGCATCGAGTCGAATACCAGCAGTAAGAGAAAATTGATTAGAAATCCTAAATTGATCTTGTATATAAAGCGCAGTTTCTATAACAGAAACGGTTGCCGATGGTCGACTAGTTACAAAATCAAAATCATTATTATTGATATTATACACTCCTCGTACACGACTAGGGGTGTCGTCTAGAAAGTCTTGCACAGATCGGTATTCCCAACGTCCATTCCAGGCAGATAAAAAACCATAATCTACATCATGAAATTGTGCTAATCCACCTGCAGTAATTGTATGTTTTTGGGAAGTATATGATATTTTATCTGCCAATTGCAATGTAGAAAAATCGGTACTATATACAGAAGCTTCTCGATAGGTTCCTGCAAATATTCGATTACTAGAATTAGAAGCTATCTGGATATGTGGAAATACACGCCCATCAAAATCTCTATCTTCTTTGACCGTATTGTATCCTAATGTAAGTTGATTAGTAATTCCATTGCTAAGATTAGATTTCAATTCTAGGGCTAAACTATTAGCAATACTATTGTGCCGATATCCTTGATTTCCAAAGTTAAATATAGAAGAACTCCATTCTAAATTATCGGCAAAACTGTTTACATAGTTATTTCGTAATGTAATTTTATGCTGATCTGATAGATTATAATCTAGTCGAGCAAATATTTTGGTACTGGCAGTTTTAATAGAGGCGTTGGTAAAAGAACCTGGATCGTAATTGTATTCTGAAATTAGACGATCCGAAATTAATTGTACATCCTCTGAAGAAATATTAGATGTAGAACTACCAGGAGCATTTAATACAGGATTGTCAGAAAGTGCTTGTTCTATATTTACATAATAAAATAATTTATCTTTTATAATCGGTCCACCGATTCCACCTCCAAATTGAACATCATAAAAGTTAGCACTTTCTTGCTTAATACCATCCGCATAGTTGCCTAATAAAAGCTGATTGTTTCCGTATCCATATACTTCTGCTTTTGTGGTATTGGTCCCATTTTTAGTTACTAAATTAATGCTAGCACCGCTAAAATTTCCGATACTTACATCAAACGGAGCTAGTTTTACGGAAAGTTCTTTTACTGCACCTAATCCTATTGGTTGGGTTCTGGAGAGACTTCCTGGTGTTCCATTAGCTGAAGATCCAGCAGCACCACTGGCAGGTTCCTGAAAGCCAATGACATCGTTATTAGCAATACCATCGATATTAAGATTATTAAAACGATTACTGGCTCCACCAAAAGAATTAAGATTGTTTTCGGTTAGATTTTTAGTAAGATCTTGAATACTTCTACTGATTGTTGGGGTTGTCCTGAGTTCTCGTTTTCCTAGTAAGGTTTCGTTACCGTTTTTTTGACTTTTAGAAGAACCTGTTACAACAACAGTTTCTAAGGATACGCTATCCTCCGAGATGACAAAGTTTTTAATAGTGGTATTTCCCAATTGGATGGTAACATTTTCTTCTATGATGGTCTGATAACCAACGGATGAAATTTGTACTTTATAAGTGTTAGAAGGAGATAAATTGGTGATATTATAAAACCCATTTTCTTCAGAGATAGTTCCATATTTATAATTGGTAGAGACATCAATACATTGAATAGTCGCGAATGGTATTGGGTTGTTCTGAGTATCTGTAAGTGTTCCCTGAAGTGTTCCAGTAGTCTCTTGAGCAATTGCTATATAGGGAATTAAGTATATAAAAATAACTTTAAGAAAAAGTTTCATCTGTTTGTATGTATTGTTTTTAATTGTCAGATGGAATTCGCCAATAATCTTCTTGGTAAGTACCAACAAGTTTTTATGACTCATTTCATAAATTAAAATATAATTGAGTGTATCATTAACCATATAAAAACACGCTTATCGAAACACTTAAAAACGATGTAAGCGAATCAATGCTCTGTATTTCCTATAAGATAATTCGTATTGTTTTGATAGAATAAGAGTCCTGGATATGTAACAAACACCTGTTTCTATACTATTGAGTAAGGCTAGGAGATCCTTTGTTGTAATATATTTGCGAAGAAATATGTGATAAAAATACTTGTGTTACAGTAGGAATTCTATCTTCTGTACGAAGTATTGTTTGTAACACACTTCGTAATTTTTTTAATAAAAATGGAAGTGTTTTGTATATGTTTATAATATCTGAAAAATGATCCAAATCATATAAAAAGTCTAATTCAGAAAAAGACGCATTATAGTATTCTAGATAGGTATATAATTCCTTTCTTACATTAGCAGTATTCCAGGAAAATTTAGCAAATTCTTTTTTATGAAAAGTCTCTTTATGAATTCCTAAAAGATAGAAACCTCCATCATAAGAAGGGCCAATTGCAGCGTGTCCTTTTTGTATGGTTTCAACTACTTTTAATAAGTGCAGATTGTTCAGGTTTGGAGTATCATTTCCTACCGTGATTACCGCGTGATATCCTTTATCATAAATATCACTGATCGCATTCGCAAAACGCTCTCCAAAACCAGTGCCTGATTGTTGTTGCTCGTTATATACAAAGTAATCTAATCCTGTTTTTTTGACTAGAGTAATCGTTCTAGAAGTAAGATCTGATTGTAATGAACTGTTCTTTAGAAAAGGCTTTCTTTTAATTTCTTCTTCTTGCGAAAGTGCAAAAACTAGAATTGCAATATTTTTTTTATTACAGATCAAAGAGGTGCTTTAAGGTATTAATTGTCATACTCAGTCAAGATAAAGAAATAAAACTTACAAAAGAATGTGGATTATTTTTTTTAATGTGTTTCTTTTATGAGTTGCCTCAACCGTAGAAGTGATTCCCTAAATGAAAAGGTCATCTCACTCGATATGTATTGAGGATTGTCATTCAACTAGATATTTTTGAAAAAAACAATCATGAAGGCATACTCAATTATTTTATCCGTTTTTAGTATTTGTATTCTATTATTTGGTTTCAAAAACATCAAAATTTCAGAAAACCAAAAGATTACTGATGATCAAAGTAATGAACAGATTATAGAAGGAATTAAAATTAAGGAAGGAATACATGTTCAGAACCTTACGCTATTTATGATTACAGGTGAAGAAAAAATATCTGGTGATATCTATAAAACCTTATCTGAAGCAATGAATAAAAGAGAAGTGACGGTAAAAGAAACAGGAAATGTAAATCAATTACTATTAGATAATAATAGCGATGATTATATATTTATTCATTCTGGAGATATTGTAAAAGGAGGAAAACAGGATAGAACAATAAGTTATGATGTTATTATTCCGCCAAAAGCAAAGAATGTAGAATTACAAAGTTTTTGTGTAGAACAAGGTAGATGGAGACAACGTGGTAATGAAACGCTTTCTTCTTTCGCATCTAATACCAAAATGTTATCATCGAGAGAATTAAAACTTGCAGCAAGACACGAAAAAAATCAGAGTAAAGTTTGGGGAAAAGTAGCGGAACAGAAGGATCGTTTAAATGATAACCTTTCCAGAAAAAATGGAAAAACGGTTAATGTAGCTAATAATGCATCCAATACGAGCTTGCAATTAGCGCTAGAGAGTGACGAATTGGATAGTGCAAAAAAAGAATACTACAACAAGTTTAAGGACCTAATAACAACAGACAATACAATTGGATATGCATACGCAATCAATGGTGAAGTTTATGCAGTAGAGATCTATAATAATCAACGTCTTTTTAAGAATTTGTGGGATAAAATATTAGAATCGATTATTGTCGAAGCTATTAGCGAACAAAATGATAAAGATTATGAGGCTTGTACAATAACAGATGTAACGACATTTATGGATGCAGTTAAAACCGAAAATAAAGGTGTGGTTAAAAACATCAATAAAACAACCAATTTCAGAACAGTAGAGAATAATAAAGGAAATATCGTTTTTACTACTGAAGATACGGATAAGAAAAAATGGATCCATAAAAGTTATATGAAAAATGAAAAGACAAATACTACTCAATCTAAAGAAGATCTTCCTTATAGAAGAATACAACAACGCAATCGTTAGTATAAAACTTTTGTAGAATTTACCGCAACCATTTGGATAAAGTTTCATCTATGTAATAAAAAAGAATCGTAATTATGAAAAATATACTTATCCTTTTGTTAATCGCAATGACAATTTTAAATTGTTCAAATGATGATGATAATGTAAATCCAAACAATTGTGATCTTACAACTTTGATAAGTGCTTCGGAATATATGAATGCACCTTCAGATCAAGTAACCATTAATAGTATAACAATAGCTGATAACTGTTTAAAAATTAATTTTGGAGCGTCAGGTTGTGATGGAAATACGTGGGAACTAGTTTTAATTGATTCTGAGAATGTATTTGAATCCAATCCACCACAAAGAAATTTAAGATTATCATTGAAAAATGAAGAAGCTTGCCAAGCTTTTATTACCCAAGAATTGGATTTTAATATCTCGAATCTACAAGTTGAGGGGAATCAAGTTTTGCTGAATATTACAAACTCTGACCAAACTATTTTATACGAATATTAGAAGATTTTAAAGCAATTTTAGCAATGTTTGATACAGATTAGTGGATACTAATATTCACTTCGTGTTATTTGCAATCGGTTATGGTAATTGTATAACTACTGTTATGCGTTTTTCCTTCATCGAGTTTTTGGATCCCTTCTTTTTCTTCGATGTTTTGGGATGTATCTTCTACGTCAGCATATCCTAACCAAGGTTCTATACAGACATAAGGAGCTTTGGGTTTTGCCCAAATACCAAGATCTGGAAAGTCCTTAAAATCCATAGATAGAACTGGACCTTTGGTTTTATGGGTAAGTGTTGCTTTTTTGGCATTTACATTTTTGAAAATTAAAGCGTCTTGATCAAATAAGGTATCGTTTAACCATATTTTATGATCATTCATGACGGAAATAGTATTCTTAGGAATAAGTCCTTGATCATTTAGAACATAGCTTTTAGAGTTCTCTACATTTTCTAACTCAATATAATAATCCTCATAAGTTTCAGCTGCGTGGAGAGGACAATTAAAAGCGGGATGTCCCCCAACTGAAAAACACAGGGTTTCAGACCCATTATTCTTTATGGTGTGAGAAACAATGAGCTGATTATTGATAAGTTCGAAGCTAATCGTAAAACTGAATTTGAATGGATAGCTACTCATAGTTTCTTCTGAAGAAGATAGTGCGAATGAAGCTTTGGTTGGAGAATTTTGTGTTCCTATAACATTTTTGTTATATCGAATAAATCCGTGCTTTGGTAGTGAATACTTTTTCCCTTTATAAGTGTAGTTTCCATTTTTTAGACCACCAATAATTGGAAAAAGCACTGGTGCTTGACTTGCCCAGATACTCGGATCTCCTTGCCATAAAAACTCGTTATTGTCTTTTTTTGATTTGATACTGGTTAATTCTGCTCCAGTGGTATCGATACTAACAATTAGGTGGTCGTTTTCTATGGTATGGATCATTATGCGTATTATGTTGGTTAATGGTTATTACAAAAGTAAAGAAAGAAGTTACTACGATATATGAATCTATAGAAAAGGTTCTAAAAAACCTATTAATTTTGTTCCATCCGAACTCCATCGGATTCCATGACCGCTTGGTACTCTAATCTCATATACATATTCGTGTTGATAATGATAAAAGATATTCCACCAAGTTTTATTTTCTATAATTTCTAGAATACGTTTTCGTACTTTTTCTTCTTTCTGAGTAGGGTTACCTTTTATCTCTCCCCAAAAATTATCAGTAGATCTTCCGATATGTTTTTCCCAGGCTCTGGTAGCAATACAAATTTGATCATTAAACGGTGTAAAACAACTATCCAATAAGGTTTCTTTTAGAGGAGGAATTGCCTCCTCATTTTTTAAGGTTGCAGAGGTCCATCGTTGTCCAATCAATATCAAAAGATACTCGAACGGAGTTGTTTCTATAGTTTTTGCCCAATCTGTTACTTTTGTATTTTGATCGTTTAGTAAAGTTTCAAAATTATTGAATGCTTGTGATAGTGGAGGAGTTGTTTCTTCATCAAAATGGGGTAGTGGATGTTTATCTGGAACTCCAAACTGATAATAGTGTTCCAGATTTTTGGAGAAAACCTGTAGATGTTCTTTCTGTAAAAAACCACCATACTGTTCCTTCCAGGAATCTGAAAGGAACTGAGTACTGTTTTGTATGGTTCGATGTAGGTTCATTTTAGCTGTCTTCTCTTTTATTACTCTTCCAAAATAGAAACCATTTGTAATTAGTTTTTTCTTTTTTTAGAAAATTAGATTGAGCTTTTTTATTTACCAACTTTTCAATTCGATTATCGGTTTTGTTCAAATCTTCTTCAAGGTTTAATAATAGACTAATGTCAGTATCTAAATTATATGTACTGAGATATTGCTTAGCATAAGTTTTTATATTGATTATTAACTTCTCTATCGAATAAGAACCATAACCAGATAAAATCAAACCTAATTCATCAGAATAGCTATAAAATTGCATTAGAGTTTTATATTCATAATCGTATTCTACATTCAGTTCTGATATTTTGTCAACGATATTAAATATGGATTCTGAATTATCAGTTTGAGTGATTTTTAGGCAATATTTATATAGTGAATAGGTCAAGTATTTTTTCTCTCCCCAAAGTTCATATATTAACTTTTCTAATTCTTTCTTCCAACATTTACCTTTGTAATTAATGGTAATTACTTTGTAAATAAAGCTATTAGTGGATATTTGATCCACATAAAACTCTTGATAAATATTATTTTCGAATTCATCAAGAGTAATTGAATCTAATAGTACTTTGGATATGTTAAGTTCTAATTCTTTCATCACTTTCTATTTCTTCTCTTCACTCTCCACGGTGCATTGATCTGAAAATCACCAGCCATAATACATCCATAAGGCATTACTTCATCAATCACAGTACCTAAACCAAACTTTGACATTTGATCTCTAACCGTAGCAGCATTTTTATAAGCACTTGGCAATTCAGAAATATCAATTTCTTTAGAGTAGAATCTAACATCTAAACCTTTAGTTTCGATGGCAAAGATTTCTTCTCTGGTTTGTCCTTCTTTATTTCTTTTATGTTGCGTTCTACTCATGTTTCTACCTGCTCCATGAGGTGCAAATCCTAAATTATTAGTAGTGGTTGCACCTTCTACGATCAATACTGGTTCTGCCATATTTAAAGGGATTAATCTTGGTCCTGTAATGTCTGGCATAAACCTAGCATCTAATGGTGTAGCACCTTTGGCATGATAAAACAAATCACCTTCTTTAAAGACAAAATTATGCTCATTCCAGTATCTATCTTCAGCTTCGATCTCCAATGCTTTTAATGTAGCATCGTGAATCACTTCATGATTTAGTTTTGTCCATTTTCTGATGGTTTGCAGGGCAGACCAATAGGTTTGACCTTCTTCTGTATCAAAAGGAATCCAAGCATTTTGCTTTAGTGTATCTGGAGATAAATCTCTTCTGAATTTATCGGCGATATGCATTCCTTTTTTATACAATCTGGCACCAACGCCTCTAGATCCGTGATGTGTGATCATCATCGTATTTCCTGTTTTTGCAGAGGTACCTACAAATAAGAAATGGTTACCATCTCCTTGTGTTCCCAGATGTTCTCTGGCCATACTGATATCTTTATCTTCTTTAAGAAAGAAATTAGATTTGAATTCAGCTAATAGTTCATCCTTTAATTTATATTGTTGTCCTCTAGGTCTTCCTCCAGGTCCAAAATGTGTACTGGCGTGCGCTGCATCCAATACTTTTTTAGGATCTGTTTTTCCAAAATCGGTTAACATTACAGAACAACAGATATCGGCACTATGCATTCCTGGATGGATAGCGTTTTTAGCAATCACAACACCACCTACAGGAATGGTTCCCTTAGGACCAGCAGGACAAGCATCTGGCATCACCGCACCATCTACAACCGTTGGAGTTTTCATTAATTGCTCCATAGAAGTAATCACCGAAGTAACATTATCTTCTTCTAGCTCGTTCTCCGCTTTGATATTGATTTTAAAATCTATAGGCGCTTTATGTAATTCCTGGATAGGAGGCATTTTATATTGTTCTAAATATGCATCCATTGCTTCATCAACCAATTGATGTGTATTGATATGTTCAATAGCTTCTGGAAACCATTTCCCAGATCTGAATCCTAAATCGATCAATGTTTTTCCTGTAATGTTTACTTTATTTTTCATGGTATTATCTAATTGATGAAGCAAAGATGAGGCTGCATTGCGCAATAGTTTTGCGTAAATAAAATTAATTATAAAAATTATCTCTGATTTTGACCAATAGCTCATTTACTTTAACCAAATTTGGTCTTTCTATTAAATTTGATTTGTTATACAAAACATCTAAATTTACTTTTAATTCTTCAGCTTTATTAACTAGATCATCATATTCAAATTCTCCATTTTTTATACCTAATAAATAATCTCGATCTGATCTTCGAACATGTACTGTACCTTCTTTTGCTATTTCCTCCGCCATGTGTAATAATCGAAAGGTATGCATCATATTTTTGGTATCATAGTTCTTCCCGTGAGCTACATTATTATTATAGCGTGCTTCATTTCGTTTTTCCACCCAAGTCCAATATTCTTTATATTTTTTGCAGTAAGATGAATATCCGTCGACATTAAAATATAGCATGGCAATTGGTTGTTCTTCTTTGGGAACTGAACTTAGGCAAACTTCATTTGCGTTTTCTCTTGCAATTCCCTGGTATTCTTTTTCCTCACCATAAAATAAATTATAACAATCCTTCATATGTGGGATTTTAACCAATCCGCAGTTAGCAATTTCCAAATCACTTTTAGTCAAAAACTCTTTACATGTTAAAGATTGTTTGTTGGTTCTAATATAGCAGAAATCGATTACAGATTTTCGTTCTTTATCTACCGGATTTACAATCTTTTTGTTAAGTCCTCTGGCTTTTTTGATTTGGGTATATGCGTAATTCGCAAATGTATCTTTACATAGCTTAGATAGAAAGTATTCTATTTTAATTTGATCAAAAATGGGATGTTTCTTTAAAACACACGCTTCTGGAATATTTAATAATTCTAATATATTAGGATTGTTTTTGTATAACAATTCAATAAACTTTCGTAGTTCATAATATACGATATCATTTGTTTCATTATTAATTTGTCCTGTATACTCAAGTGAATAGAATTTTTCTTTAGGTAAGATAAATACACCTCTGATATCTGTGTCCGAGGTAGCTGTATCCAAACCATATGCTCGACTGCCGCTAATACATTCGAATATGATAGTTCCTGATGCTTTAAGTTCTGCTATAGTTTTCATTTTAATATCTAGTGTTTTTACTATTTGATTTACGTCTGGTCGAGTGATTTTTTGAAGCATTTTGGCGTAGAAAAATTATAACGAGACCTATCTTAGATGCATCTCGATACACCGCGCCCAAAAAGCGCGGCACTCGATGTGACGTTTACTCTTATTTTTCAGTGATACTTTTAAACAAAAATGCATCGATTCTTTCGTGATCAGGTTTTCCTGAGGGAAGGGATTTCGCATAGTTGTTATTAGTTGTTATGGTTTCAGATATGAATCGTATTACTTTTTCATTTCTGGTATGTACATAACTTTCATCATTCATAGATTTTATAACTGTTAAGTTTTTAATTTCATCTGCAATATCATCTGAAACTAAAGATAACATTTCACTGAAGACTACAGGAGGCATTGTTTTGTGTTCTAATATCCATTTTCCAGCCAAAGAAGTTCTTAATGCATAGAACAAACTCTTTAATTTAATTGTTTCACTAGCTAACTTCTCTTCATACTTTCTACTCATACTTAAATAATGAAACATACAAGCGATAGGTGAGAAGCACTCGGTAGCGATACTTTTTAGTTCTGAAAGTATTGTGTTTCTCCGAGATATATGATTGGTGAAAACAAATGTTCAATTGCAGGGACATTTGACTTTTTTAGTAGTTGTAAACTTTTACGTAACTCCCATCCCACAGCATCAAAATCTCCATCCATGATATCTATTATATCTCGTTTTTCGGATACGGAAAGATACCATGATAACGATTTTGTATACAGAAAGCGAACATCATAATCACTATCTGGCGATGCAAAACCCCAAGCTCTACTTCCAGATTCACAAGCGAAGTTTATTTTGACTCCGCGTTCTTTTTCTATTTTTTCTAGTTTTGTTTTCATCTTTGTTTCAATTATGGTACAAAGAAGAAATATTTCTGCGCAATCATTTTGCGTAATAAGAAAATGATTTAGATTTTTTCGCTTTCTCTAAGATGGAAACTGCATAGAGTTTTTATTCTAATAATTAATTCCTGATGTATGAATTCTCCCTTTTTATTTTTTTGTCCGAGATACTCTAGGAGTCCTTTTGTATTTATTTTCTCTTGGGATTTCGCAAAATCGTCACTTGTTTTTAGTAAAACGCTTACACAACTTCTTAGATCATTCGTCAATAATAAACCAATACGATCGGCTGATATCTCCATAAGTCTGGAAGTGGCTAACAGCTCACTCTCTTTTTTGTTGTTTGTGAATTTATCTGTAATCTTTTCACCATATTCAAGTGCAGTTTGTCCTTTATCAACTACATTGGTTACTTGGTCTACGCTGGAGAATATTTTTGTGTATTGAGTTATATTTATAAATTTACCGGCAAAGTTACCTAAGGTGCTAACCATAGGAAGTGCGATCAACAATACTCCTGCGAGATCCATTCCTTTGCTTTTAGCTCCACGCCAGATATCCTTAGAAGTGATTCGAGTGTGTTCGAATAGAATATGGGTAAGTTCTAACGTAAGATTAAATTTTAGTTCGTTAGGTGTAAAGTAATATGCATTATTTTTAAGTAAGTGATCTTTTCCTAGGATTAAAAAGTTAGGACTTCCTTCAATTCCAATAACTTCTTTAGAAAAATTTCCATTACCAATATAACACTCCATTTTATCCAATTGCAATTGATACATAAGTTCCTCTAAAATCTGTTGAGCTTCCGGAAAATTGGATGCAGATAGTTTTTCTGAATATGTAGTTACTTCCTTATAATCTGGAGGATTGACTTGAGCAATCATATTTGTAAAGGAATCCAGAAAACTTTTGGCATCCTTGAAACAGTCAGGAACTACCAATTCGAAAAGCTCTTTTTTGCTATATTGTTTTTGAGTATCTGTAGCAGTTTTGTTTACTGGAGTACTAGAAAAAGATTCCTCCATAAATAATGATAAAATATCATTTACTTTATCAACAAAAATCCCTGAAGCAACTAATTGGGTAAGTCGATCCAGAACGAGAGGTTGAAGCCGTGCTAGTTCCAATAATTCTTCGCTATTGGATAATTGTAATGATGTTTTTATTTCGGATAAATCCTCTAATAACTGTATGCGTAGCGGATGACAATCCTGTCCGTCAAGAACATTGGTTTCTGTATCAGAAATGAGTTCTAGGATGCTATCATCTTCTAAGTTTTCCAGTACAAATTCATAAAAAGGAATTGCTTTCTCATATTGCTTTGTTTCTTTTAAGTATTGTAGGTGTTTGATTCGATATTCTTGAGTGTTTTTCGGTGGTTTCTTTTGTGTTATGATACCAGCAATTGCTGCGTCATAAAAAACATCGAGGTTTTTAAGTTTGAAATTATCAACATCTTTAATTAGTAGTTCCAAAAAAGTAATTTGCTCTTTCGGATGGATATTCCAATCATTTAGCACGTGAAATAGTGTATTTCCAAAATCAGTTTCAGAATACAAAAGATCTAAGAAGGATGGTTTGACAACAAGTTGTTCATTGCATTGTTTTTTTTCAAATTGATATACTAATTGTGCTTTTAGATTTCTCTTGAATCGATCTTCTTTTGAAGTTTGATACTGATATAACTTTTCTAAATGCTGAAGGTGTGCTTCTTTTTCATTGTATTTTTCAAAAAGAATATCGGTGTAATACTCAATTCTGTGTGTAGAAGATTGGTTTAATATTTCCTTTAGATCTGCAAATAGGCTATCATTAAATAATTCTGTATCAAAAGATAATCGATCACTTGTAATAGTATCTTTTCCTACTTTTTCATTAATATTAAGTGTGTGTCCTGTTATATTTTCTAAAAGGAAACTCTTATTATCTGTTCCGAAAATTAGGTTTCTTTCTGAAGTGAGTACGAAGTAATAATTATTTTTTTTGTTTATTTCAAAAAGGTCACTTTTTAGATTGGTAATACCTAAACATACAAGACAAACTTCTTGTTTTTGAAGTTTTGCGAGTATATAGTTTTTTTCTATTGGAGATATACTAGTAATATACTCCATTTTTAATTGCTGATGTGTTTTCCAGAAACCATCTTCAAAAAGTTCATTTACATGTGTTAAGATATATGCTACCAGTGTATTTTTTTTGGTAAAAAGATCTATCGGAGTATTGATTTCTTCTTGGGCATCTAAATTAATTAATGTTTTGTTGGCAATTACAGTTAACATATTAGCCTTTTGTGCTATTGCATATTGTGTATAACTCTTTTTATTCTTTTTTGTATCAATAGTAATTTCTGTTTTTACAGATAGTGTACCCTTATCTACTATAACTTGGTATTCTTTTTTAGAAGTTTCTTTTAAGAAATCACTTAATTTATTTTGTAACCCGGATAGTTGAAAATTTGGGAGAATAGAAATATTATATGGCGAAAACGTTGGAATATTGTTTTCTTTTTTGCTACTAAATAAATTGCGCATTTGGATTAAAAACTATTGGTTTAACTACTGTCTGATAAAAATTTTAAGATCTTCACTTTTCTTCATAGCATAGGACAACGACTTGTTACTAAATGATTTTTCTGGTTTATAGTTGGTCAATGATAGTACCTGGGGTAGCTTCATATCCCAAGAACCCGATTTTTTACTGTCTCCTGGAACAATCATTACCACGTGTCCATACGTTTCTGCGGTGTCAATGATCAATGCTAAACCACCTCTATTGGTATGTGCTAATGCCTGATCTATGGTTTCTTGGTTTACAGATCCTAACTGTAACCAGTTCCTAGATCGTTCTGCGATCGGGCGAATACTGTCGTATACTACATAACCTAGTTTTGGATCACTAAACTCGGTAAGTCCAAAGGTTTTAGAAATTGTTTTGGTAATACTGTTTCTACAGTCATTTCGTTCAGTGGCTGTTTTTTTACAGATGATAAAATTTTCTACTTCTATAGCAAGATCAATACTGCTTAGTTTAGTACTAGTCTTGATCCGGTCAGTATTCTTTTTTTTAAAATCGTTGTCTTGATTTTTTTCAACAACTTCTGTTTCATTTTCTGTATCAGTAGTTTTTTGCTTTTGATCATCTTTACACGAGAATAGACAAATGACCAATACGAATAGGGGCAATACTTTTTTCATAGCTGATTAGTTTTAGTGTTATAATGATAGGGAAATTTTTCTTGGGTTCAAAGTGATCTTTTATTCCGGTATCCAATTATTTAGTGTTATGGATTTTTTTTAACTATAAACGAGTAGGGTTTTTTTATAGAAAACTGTTTACTATATAAAAGCGCTACAAAAAGAAGAATGGGGTTATATCTCAATTCATACTCGACTAGTCAGTCGTCAGTGAATATGTTTTAACTTAGAAAACCAGGTTGAGAGACCTGGTTTTTTTTCCTATATAAAATATTAGAAATTAATCTATGAATAGTTGCGTTACTGCTGCAGCGTTTATCGCCCATTTTCGAGTGTAAACTTCGTCAGCTTCTTTTTCATCAGAAACAATTTCCAGGTTTTGTGCTTCTGCCTTAAGCTCTAATAGATATCCTATATTTAGTTTACTATCTAACTTAGTTAATAAAGCTTCAACGCCTTTCATATCTAAATTTTGAACAATTTGCCCCGTATAACTCATCTCTAACCAAACAATCTCTCTAGCTTTTACATCAAGGATACCAAACACCAAACCTTTTGTAAGGCTTTGTGTGATTCTAACCTGATGAATTACACAAGATGGATCATAGGCTACGCCCGTTTTTTGAGAAATTCTCATAGCATGCTTACTATCCATCCAACCTACAACAAGATTAGGAGAAATACTTCCGTTGCTATATGCATTACATGTAAAGGTTACATATTTTGCATTTTTTTCAGAAAGCTTATTTACATCAATTTCTATATACTCTGCAGTACCTACTTTTTCTGGAATGTTAATGATATCACCACTATGTTTACAACCAGGAATTGTTAACTGAGAATACGAACAATAAGCAGAGGTATCTTCATAAGATACGGTGCAACTTAGATCCATATCTAAGTGTTGCGCCTTTAATCCAGTACCCCATTGCATGAACAAGCGTACTTTGTCTCCTTCTAATGGGAAACGAGTTCCCATCAATACAGATGGAAGATCTTGTACTGTTTCACTTCTATCGCCTATCGCTAATGGTATTTTATACAAAGCTTCATCAATAAAAACAGTTTGATTCTCATTCTCACTATTGGCAAACTTCGCCTTAATTATTTCGATGCAGATATCTTCAATCTTGGATTGCATATCTTTTAATTGTGTATCCGTATAAAATTGTAAGAATTTATTTGCCGGAATCATTTTGTTCGTTCCTCCAAGAGGTTTTACAGCTCTTGTTATAGTTTTGTCAAAATAATTTTTAGCGTACATATTTAATGTAAAAATTAAACGAGCTGGTACTTTATCTACGATGTCATTAAAATGTTTTAATGTAATATCCGCTCCAAACCAAAGCATATTAGAAAAAAGCGATCTAGCAAATAAACCAGGACGTTGTTTTAATAACTCGAAGGTTTTTTCTGCATCATATTTCAATCTATAATGATTTACATATCCTTGCCACACTTCATAGGTTTCATTATAGAAAATATCCAATACCTCTGCTAGCTTATCAAATTCTTTTCTCTTACTATATTCTGCTAATCGCAAAGCACGAATCATTCGTACCCAGATTCCTCTTTTAGGATGCATCGTTTCACAGATTTTATCCGATGGTATTTCTAAAGCATTGATCCAACCAGCGACTCTTTTACATTCTTCTCTTGTATATTTAAGCTTTAATGAAGCTTTAGCTTCTAGTTTTGCTTTACTACTTTTATCAGAAGGAAGATAGATATGACTACTATTACCCTTAGCCCTTTTAATAATCGTTTTAGGCTCTATGATTTGTAAAAAACCAGTATGTTTATACCATAAATACCTAAGAATATCATTTGGGTTTTTTAATAATGATTGAACTTCCTTTTCTTTCCCGTTTTGTATCAAAGCATCGATAACAAGCATCGAGGTTTCCTTAATTCCTATAGTTACATTTTTAGGAATTGAGAAAGAGTTCAGTAAACATTGTAAACTTTCTACCTGAGTAGCGTCCAATACTGTTTTTGATGATAAAAGATCTATAAAAAATTTATGAAGATCCTTTTTAGTCCAAAGTTCTAGAACTTTAAGTTTACTACCTTGACCAAAGTTTTCTAATGCTGAAAATTCAAAAGGAGTTCCACAAAAAGGGCATCCGTTATAGCGTTCTAATGGAAAGGTGTTCTCAGGAATCAAGTGTCCACATGGTAATGTTTTACCTTTTCTATCCTTAAAAACATTTCCTAAAAAAGTAGCGATATGATCCCAAACATCTTCGTTAGTAGGAGTATCCCAACCTTTTACTAAAGGAGTCCAGTTTTTATGAACACCTGTAACTTCTTTTAGCATATCCAAAAACGCTAACTTATATGTAGGAGAAGTTGTATTTAATGCTTTTAGTAAGTCTTCAGAAAAACCAAATCCTAGCTTAGCGGCATTAGCAACTAATCCAGCAGTAATCTGGTTAAGCTCCTGTGATTCTTCTGAAATAAGGTTTTCAGGAATGAATACAGCTTGTTGTCGTAAACTGATTTTTAGTAAATCTCTTTTCATTTCATTTTTATTTAAAATTAAACAATTAGGTAATTTTACTTCTAATCTTTATCCTAAGTGTGAAGTAAGAAGTAATTGACCTCAATTATATATGGTAATTCAAATACTTTATAACCAATGCCTTTCTTTCGAAAGGACAGGAATCGAACCTATAGAAGTAAGCATTTGTTGACCATTTTGTGATGCAGGTGGGATTCGAACCCACGACCCTATGGGTGGAAATGGAGTAAGCTTGTTTTGACCAATCTTAAATGATAATTAAAAAACTTTATAAGCCATATGCTCTGAACCACTGAGCTACTGCATCAATAAACAGGTAATTGTAAAAGTTGTTTCAGTTAAAGGTGAATTAGAAGTAACTATTACTTGACCTGTTTTGTTATGTTTAAGAACGTTTTGTTGTTAATTACTCTGCAAATATTTTGTGGTATTGCGCATTGTTTTTGCGTAGTAAAAAATAAAATGATTTTTTTTCATTTTTTTTATGAAAATAGAATGTATTTCGGTCCATAAATGATCCGTTAGCCTTGAGTACATATTATGTTCAAAAACAAAAAAACCAGATTCTTATCTGGTTTATTTAATTTTTGAATATTTGATTTTACCTGAAAACCACGGTTCAATCTGCTTTATAATGTTTAAAAAGCGTCAATTCGAGTGGTTTTTCAGAATGAAATGGAGAAAAATTGTATCGAGAATAGTTTTTTTAGATAGAAAATCATTATTCTCGATACAATCCTCCTTCGTCAGATCACTCGAATTGACGTGATTTTCTTAGATCGAACTTAGATTGAAAACAGTGACATTCACTATTATGCGGTGATTCTTAGCTCATCATATAAAGGGTCTTTTTCGATCATTGTTAATAATTGTTTTTTGACATCAAATTTCTTTTTTCGGGTATATCCCTCTGTATACCCTGTTATTTGTGAAATTTCTTTAGCGGATTTTCCTTCGAAATAAAGAAGCATTAAGTTCTTGTTGTCACTACTTAGTTTTTGAAAATGTTTTCGATATAAATGTTCACGATCTTTATTTTCGATTTCGATAGTGATAGAATCTACTATCTCTTCTTTATTTTCGAAGAGATTGTCATCCGTACTAAGCTGTTGTTTTTTACGTAATCGAGTTCTCCAAATATTTTTACAGATTCCATAAAAATAGGTCTTTATAGGAACGTGAATTTTAAAAAGCCCTGATTTTATTTTTTGATATAGAACTACTAATGCGTCCTGAAAAACATCTTCTACATCCTCAATGCTTCCATAATTCCGAAGAATGTACCCCTGAATATATCTAACGTTATCCCGATAAAAAACTTTTAACACCCGTTCATCCCCTCTAATAATTCCGGATATAATTGCCTGGTCTGTATTCATTTTTCCTGTTACTTTTTTTGTTTATACTGTTCGTTTTTTGACTAGAATATTTAAATACAATGCTACTTTTTTTTGATAGTACAAACATAAATCTACTACGGATGAAGTCCTTACAGATTTCCGTAATTGGAGAGTTTTTTTTGAAAAAAAAAATGAAAGAAATATTTCTCGAGGATCTTATTTAAATTTTGTTTTCGAAGTATAGTAGGTGATTCCGGTTTTCATTGGAATGATAAGTTCTTTTGTAGTACTTTTTTATTGGCACGGCCAAAGGGTTTAATACTCCGAGGCTTGCCTCGAAATTAAAAATCAGTTCGTTTTAATGCCTCGTGGGCTTGCCCCCGAGGTAGTTGACTTGTCATTCTGGCGAAAGCAAGCATCCAAAGTACAAGAAAAGGTTATAAATTAAATAAGGTTGAAGAATACTATAATAACCCCAAATCCTTTACGATTGCTACCAGATGGGTTGTGTTTTTGGCTTTGAAATCATCAAAGAGCTTACTCACTCTTTTGTCGATGGTACTTTCACTATTAGGAGAGATTTTTTGTTTTTTTAATTTTTGTACAATCTCTTTTTTGGTAAACCCAAGGGCCAATTCTTCTAAAAGCATGATGTCAAAATCATCTAGATTGATAATGTTATCTTGATTAGCATCTTTTACTTCTGGGGGGAGTACAATAGTTCCTTTATATACGCCTTGAATACAGTGCACTAGTTCTTTTATGGCATGCTGACCTTTGCATACATAGCCGTTTATATTGAGTTTTTGGAATAACATATTAATTTTATCAGGTCGGCTTTCTTGAGAATATACGATTACGTTGATATCAGGTTGTATTTTTCTAATATCTTGGATGAGTTCTATACCAGAAGTTCTGGTTTGTACTTTATGATTTTCTTTAAAAGAAAGATCAGTAATTAGCAACTCAAACGGTTCTTCATCCTGATGTGCTTTTCTAAATTTTAAATATGCATCATCACAATACTGAGCTTCGTGAATGTTATAAATTTTAACTTCATCGTTCAGTACTTTTACAATACCTTGATTAGCGATTTCATAATCTTCTGCTACCAATACTTTTGTAAACATATTTGATCCTTTTTAACACGGGATTTTAATCTCAGCTTTAAAGCCTTTATCTATTTCTGAGTCAAAGATAATAGTTCCTTTAATAGCTTGAATACGCTTTTCCGTATTGCGGAGGCCATTTTTGGATTTTATTTCGTCTTTCTGGATACCCACACCGTTGTCAGAATACTTTATGATCAATTTCTTTTTTTCATTTTTGAAGACAACCGCCACCAGATCTGCTTGGCTATGTTTCTGCATATTGGTCATCAATTCTTGTAATACTCTGTAGATGGTAATTTTTAGATTTTTATCTAAGGTATCCCAACTAATTTTATCTATACCTCTAAGAATAAGTTTGATATCATTTTTAGTATAATTAGTTAGCATATCTGTCAATTCCTCTAGATAGGTTTCATCTACCTCGAACTCACTATTTTCTCTAGAAATATCTCTGGCTTTGGTATAAGCGGTATTTAGTTTTTGGGTGATTTGTGGATCGTGCGGATCGTTTTGATATTGCATCATCACCTGAAAAATATCATTCCCAATTTCATCGTGTAATCGTTTAGAAATCCTGGTTTCTGTTTCATAAGCTGTCTGGAATTCTACAATTTTGTTTTGTTGCGCCAGATAGCGGGTTCGTTGTCTGGAAAAATAAATCAAAAAGCCGATAAATGTAATCAGCAATATGATACCAAGAAAGTAGATGGTATTTTGATTTTGGATTTCTATGATTTCCTTTTTTCTCTGTAGATTTTCTTTTTCTAGGTTTTCACTTTCGAAACGTATTCTGGCAAATTTATCTCTAAATAGATTATCTCTTTTGGTCAGACTATCGCTTAATTTAATATACTCCATAGCATATCTTCTTCCTTCTTCTGGAGGCGAAACTTGTGCCAATAAATCATAGGCCTGTAGGAGTTCTGCGTTCTCATTGATTGTAGTAGCGGCTTGTTTGGCTTTTTCTGCAAAATCTTGGGATAATTTATTATCTCCTTTTGATTGGTAATATTCGGTTAAATGTAGATAGCTAGTTGATAATCCAACTTTGTCATTAATACTATCTCTTATTCTGTATGCTTTGCTAAATAAATAGAAAGCACTGTCATTGTTTTTATTAGCCAGAAACTTTACATAGCCTAGGTTATCAATGTAGCGGGCATATCGTTTAGGTCTATTATTTAAAAATTTTGTAAAAGATAAAGCTTTGTTATAATATTTAATTGCCTTGTTATATTTTTTTTGAGATTTAAATGCGGTACCTATGTTATTATATGAAATTGCTCTATAAAGTGTGTCTTTAAGAGAATTTCTTGCATATTGCATAGCCTTTTTGTGGTATTTTATACCATCTTCATACTTTTGTAGTTGTTTGGATATTATTCCAAGGTTATTATAAGATAAAGGTATATATTTCATATCACCCGACATTTTAAATTTTTGAATAGCTTGTATTGTAAATGCCTCACTTTTATTATAGTCTTTTACTTTTCTGGATAATTTTGCCAAGTCAATTAAAATTTTACCTTGAGGATAAGCGTATTGAATAGAGTTGTATCTGTTTCCCCTATCAAAAGAATTATACATCTTATTAGCTTTAAAAAAATAATAATAGGTGCTATCCAAAATTTGTTTCTCTCTAAAATAAATCCCCAAATTGGAATATGCTTGTGCGATACCTAAGGAATCCAATGTGTTTAATGAAAATTCCAGAGCCTTATAATTTAAGTTTTTATAAGTTTTATATTCCTTTAAAGAATAATATGTGTAAGAAATTTCATGATAAGAATTTATTTTCAAGCTATTGACAGGTAGGTCTTTAACAATGCTTAATGCCTTTTTGAGAAACGTTTTTCTCTCTTTAATGGTTTTGGAATAATCGTTTGCATTTTCTAGGTAAGTATCAATTGGATTGGTTTTGGGTTTTTTATTTCTCAAGATTTGTTGATCCTGATTACAGCTAATTAAGATAAAGAAAAGGCACGTTAATATTTTTAGCAATCTCAAAAGCTTCATATAAATATTAATTTGATGGCTAATGTAAATAATTTAATGATTATAAATAAAAAATGGGAAAAGGGTTTATTTTTGGATAAACCCTTTTTTAAAAGTGTTCTAAGCAATTACTAAGTTATTATTTGCCTGGATCAACATCTTCATCATCATCTTCAGTGAGAGAAGTTGTCTCCACTTCCTCAACTCCAACTTCCTCTTGGAGAGTAGGAGGGTCGCAAGAAACGAGGTTAAGACCTAATAAGACGGCTAATAGTAAAAATTTTAAAGTTTTCATGTTGTTAGTTGTTTGATATTCCAATTGTTGGGGTACGCCCATAGGTTGTAACCCCAGCTAGTATGTGGATTCATACCTAGTACCTATGGGAAATAATCAATAGGGTTGGGAAAGTGATCCTATTACAGTTGCGATACCTTACTTTCCCCTTTTCGGGTAGCGGCAAACTGTAGTTCGATAGATTCCGTGTGATATATCAGATTGTTAGTTAGGATCTGGTAGATCTACGTGAGTCTTCGATAGGCTCAGATTGACAAAACTAATTTTGTAACCTTGTTTCAATAAGCGTCATAGAAAATAATGACAGATAATGCTCGATAAGTGTATCTTGTACTCTTACAATAAGTGATTTATTAGGTAGCTGTTTTAAAAAGTTTTTAGAGTTCCTTCTCCTTGGGGAGAAGAGACTTTTACTTTGATAAAATTGCAACCAATTTTTACGATCACTCTTTGTAGCCTACAAAATCTAAACTATATGCGAAGTATAGCTATCTGTTACTAGCACTTTACGAATGTTCTTACTAAGTAAATTCAGTGCTTTTTCCAGTTCTGTCATACCGTTTACACTTGGCATTTTTTCTGGAGTAGTATTAACAACCGAAGTATGTAATCCTATTCCATCGAAGCCTTCAAATGCATCGGCTAACAGATAATTTCTGATCTCCTGCTTCTTTTTAGAAAATTGATTAAACTTCATTGTAGTATTTTTTAGTTGTTAATTAAATGATACACAATGCAAAAATTTGCAAGGCGTATTCGAAATCTTTATTTGTTTATTATTTATAGTACAAATATCTGTCTGCAGTACGCATTCTTTTTGCGTAGTTAAAATTATTTATTACTTTTTACAAAATTTTTAAAATGGCTTCTAATAAAAATGCATTAATCCGATATAAGACAATTGATCAATGTCTGCGTAATAAGTTTAAGCAGTGGGTTTTAGACGATCTTATTGAAGCATGTTCTGATGCATTATATGAATATGAAGGAAAAGATGTATATGTAAGTAAAAGAACTGTGCAGTTGGACATACAGATGATGCGTAGTGATAAATTAGGGTATAATGCACCCATAGAAGTGTATCAGCGTAAATATTATCGATATGCAGAAGAGGATTACAGCATTATGAATATCCCTGTCACGGATCATGATATTAAGATTATGAATGAATCTATACAGATATTACGCCAGTTTAAAGATTTTTCGCTGTTTAAAGAAATGAATGGAGTCATAGAACGATTAGAAGATTCTGTATATGCAACTCAGAAAGATAACATCCCAATTATTCATTTAGAAAAAAATGAACAACTAAAGGGGTTAGAGCATATCGATAGATTGTATCATGCCATACAAAACAAACAGGTATTGAAGATTGCGTACAAGTCTTTTAAGGCAAAGGACGAAACTGAAATTAATATCCATCCGCAGTTATTGAAAGAGTTTAATAACCGATGGTTTTTATTAGCCATAGGCCATAAACGAAAGATGTTGACCACTTTTGCTTTAGATAGAATCGAAAGTATTCATAATTCTGATGAAGATATTACGTATATCGATCAGCATGTTGATGGTGATGTATATTATAAAGATGTGATTGGTGTTACGGTTTCGGAAAATGTAGTTCCCGAACTGATAAAATTTAGAATAGATAATCGTAATGCTCCGTATGTGGTGACAAAACCATTTCATAACTCCCAAGAAATTTTATCGCAAGATGAGAGAGGGGCAACTTTTAGTATTAGAGTGCAAATGAATTTTGAGTTAGAGCGATTAATTTTAGGCTTTGGAGATAGTATCGAGGTATTACAGCCAGAACGATTGCGTGACAGGATTCATACCAAGTTAAAACGGGCATTAGGAAGGTATGAATAGTATTATTTTATAATCTGTTTTGCATTATGAATGAAATATTGCATAAAAGGATCCATTAGATATATCGAATTAATTTTATCCAGTGCATCTACTGACTTTTCTAAGCAGGGCTTTTTAACTTTTTTTTCACCAGAATGAATTTGTTGTATAGTTACTAGTTTTTATAAATGGAAAGAGCTTCTTCAAAAAAAGTAACTCCATTATTTTTATTTACATCTGTAACGGGTAAAATAGCACCTTTAAAACCTTCGTTTTTCCATTCGCCAAGAGATAACGATTTAAAGTTTGCTGTATCTACACCATCGTGACCCTGATACGCACTTATATAGAAATAATATTCACTATGAGATTCATCAGGAATTGCTAAACCTAATCCAATGGCAAGACCTGCTTCGTCTTCTAAAGGAGCGAAAGCTCCGGTATCGAAATGATGAGGCCATATTCTAATTTCAGAATCTAGTTTATTTCTATCTAGAAATTCTCTTAAAACAGTATGTGCTAATATTCTTTGTTCTTTTAATTGCTGAAGCGTTGAAGCATCTTCTAATTTGAAGACATAGTCATCCTTTATTTGATAAGGAAGTTCATAGTGAATGTCATAAGAATAAGGAACAGAGGTATTACTATTATTCGCCATTCTATTGATCCATTGTATCACTTCAGCATGTGTTGTACCATCTAATCGCAAGGTGCTTTTAGAACTAGCGTCATTCCATTCTAATGTAAAAAGATCATAGCTAAGAGAAAGGACAATTGGTTTATTGTCTAATTTCCTTGTATAAAGTGTTTCTTTTTCTACTGAAAATCCAAGATTTGTATGACTATCATCATCTTTTTTATCTACAAAACTTATTCCAGCTGCCGCTAGATATTGAGCTGCTAAATGCATTTGAGTTGTCATATTTTTGGTTTAGTTAGTATGTGTCAGTTATCGTGTTTTAAAGTACACCAGCATAATTGATATTGGTTAGTTTATGCATATCCCGATCAAAAGTTGATAAATCATCGTGATTGAATTTCGAAATATCATCGTATCCACAGGCTCTTGCAATAACTTTAATTAAGTTGTTGGTTGCGTCAAAATAATTGTGTAATTGCTTTGCCGAAGATTCAATAATCAATCTACTTCTTAACGATTCTTTTTGCGTAGCAATGCCTACTGGACAATTGTTACTTCCACATGCGCGCATTCCTAAACAACCGATAGCTTGTAAAGCTGAATTAGATACAGCAATAGCATCAGCACCAAGCATCATTGCTTTTGCAAAATCCTCTGCGATTCTTAATCCTCCAGTGATAATTAAGGTAACATCTGTAGCGCCCACTTGATCAAGATATTTTCTAGCTCTGGCTAAGGCAGGAATTGTTGGTACATTAATATTATCCCTTAGAATTGTAGGAGCGGATCCGGTTCCACCACCGCGTCCGTCTAAGATGATATAATCCACACCAACATCTAAAGCAAACTGGATATCTTTCTCGATATGACTGGCGGCAATTTTAAAACCAATTGGAATTCCTCCGGTTCGTTCCCGTACTTGTTCGGCAAAAGCTTTGAAATCTTTCACACCATGAAAATCTGGAAAGGTTGCAGGTGAAATAGCAGTTTCTCCTGGATTTAAACCTCTAACTTCTGCAATTTCTTTACTTACTTTACTCCCTGGTAAGTGACCACCTGTACCCGTTTTTGCTCCTTGCCCACCTTTAAAGTGAAAAGCTTGTACTTTATCTAATTTATCCCATGAAAATCCAAACTGTGCGGACGCTAGTTCATAAAAATATTTAGTATTGCTTTCTTGTTCTTGTGGTAGCATGCCTCCTTCTCCAGAACAAATTCCGGTTCCAGCCATTTCTGCACCTCTGGATAAAGCAATTTTAGCTTCTCTAGAGAGTGCTCCAAAACTCATATCACTTACAAATAAAGGAATATCTATATGCAAAGGTTTTTTTGATTTAGGACCAATTACTACTTTGGTAGCTACTTCTTCATCATCTAATAAAGGCCTACTTGCCAATTGCGCAGGTAAAAATTGAATATCATTCCATTTAGGCAATGTATTTCTATCTACACCCATAGAAGCCGAAAAACCGTGATGCCCTAAATTTTTTAATCCGTTTTTAGCAAGCTCTTTAATGTATCCAGTATAAGGTTCTGTGTCTTCTGGATGTGTATCTGCATAAGCTCCTAGATATTCATCTCTGTTAAAAGGTTGTGGTTGATTTGCCAAATACGCATCGATTTCTTTTTCATCTACATATAAGTTATCTCCATCAATCTTAGTACTGAACTTATGTAAAACCTCTTTATTGTTATACTCAGAAATACCAGTATCTACTCTATAATCCCAACCGTGTACTCCACAAATAAGATTATGCCCATCAACATGTCCATCCGCCATCAAGGCACCTCTATGAAGACATCGACCATATAGTACAGATATTTCTTCATCAAACTTGACAATAACTAGGTCTAATCCATTTACTAAGGCATGCGTAGGTTGTTTGTTTTCTAAATCACTGATTTTGGCAATTGATACAGGTTTTTTCATAGGTTGTTTCAGTTTTTTAGATGTTAGTTATATGAGATTTATTTTTTAATTGATCCGAACAAGTATTTTATTTGTCTTAATAATTTAAGAGAACTTTTGTAAATCTTTTCTAGTAGGTTTTCATTAAAGAGCAATACAATTAGTCTTAAATTTACCAAGTTTCCATCGTACTTCCGAATTTTACTAGTAAAACTTTAATGCAGACTGTATATAATTATTGGATTAAGGTTCATATAGAGTGTTGTAATAGATAATTATATTGGTATAACAACCTATGTCTCTTTTTATATCCCCGATGGTAAGATACTAGCAGCTTATGATAAAAATGGAAAAGTCTTAGATACTATATAAAAGTTTGAAAATGTGAAGCTGCCAAGAAATGTTATAGAGTTAGTAGCAAAGAGATTTCTGGGTTGGGTAATTTCAAAAGATGTTTATTTAGTTAACTATCACAGCAAAAAAAGAGTCATTAAAATTATAAACTTAGACTACAAAGCGGAAAAATATATAAAGATCAAAACAGATGAGTTAAGTGAATTTCTGTAAATAGAAAGGAGCCGTATGAAATCCATACAGCTCCTTTCTAACTATTTTCCTAGCATCAAAAACTCATTACAAACGACTTCTGTGATGTACCTTTTATTACCCTCTGTGTCATCATAACTACGCGATGTAAGTTTACCTTCTATAGCTACTTCCTGGCCTTTGTTTACATATTTTTCAATGATTTCTGCGGTTTTCCCCCAAGCGACAATATTGTGCCATTGTGTATCAGTGATTTTATCACCTGCTTTATTATAGTAGTAATCGTTTGTAGCGATAGAGAATTTTGCTAATTTTCTTCCAGAATCTAGGTTTACGATTTCTGGTTCTTGTCCTAAATTTCCAATTAACTGTACTTTGTTTTTAAGTGTGTTCATGATTTTAGTTTTTAAAAGCCTGTCTATAACAGGGAGATTAAAGAATTGATAATATCGAGTTCTTATGTTTTTCGATGATGCAAACTTAGAATCGGATGATCTCTAGATTCGGTTAGGAAGTGTTTATTTTCGGTTGTAAACGTTTGTAGTCGTTTGAAAACAGTTAAAAACATGGTTTTGACTAAAAAAATGATACCTTAGAAATATTAATAAACAGTGTATAAAAACTTATGAATGATTCAATTATAGCAGTTTTAAAAACAATCTTTGACAGGGATTTGACAAAATTGAAAGCAGAAGTGAATGCGTATTCCAAAGAAGAAAATCTATGGATCGAAACAAAAGAAATCAGTAATTCTGCTGGAAACCTATGTTTACATCTTGTGGGTAATCTCAATACCTATATAGGTGCAGAATATGGTAAAACTGGATATGTAAGACAAAGAGATAAAGAGTTTTCGTTAAAAAATGTACCAAGATCACAGTTAATAGCTATGGTAAATGAAACGATGACTATTGTACAAGATGCGTTGGATAAGGTAACACAGGAAGACCTACAAAAAGAGTATCCTAGAGTACTGATGGATAAGAACCCAAGTACGTTAAGGTTTTTTATACATCTTACAACACATCTAACCTATCATTTAGGTCAAATCAACTATCATAGAAGAATACTGGACGTTTAGTTTAGAAACGTTAATATGATCTTAGAATAAAAAAAGTTTTGATATACTATTGTTATCGGTAATTACAAAAACTCATCAATTTTAATATGAAACAATATGACTTCCTAAAAAACAAATACGGTAAAAACTTATTAGTTGATTTGGGGAGAATTGAAACATTAGAAGGATATGTACTTTCTAATGAACAACATTTCATTACATTTTACGAAGTCTTATTCATCTCAGAAGGTAATGGATTCTATAGTTTGGATAATCAAAAAGTTCCTTACAAAAAAGGAACTGTTATAGTTACACTTCCTAACCAAATACGAAAATGGGAAGTTAGCAAACCCACTAAAGGTTTTAGTTTTTTCTTTGAAGGAGAATTTTTAAACACATTTTTTAGAGACGATGTGTTTTTGAATCGCTTTATAATATTTTCCTATAATCGTCCCTCAATTCAAGTCCAATTAAATAAATCAAACTTCAAGAAATGCCAATGGGTTTTTAAAGAAGTAGAAAAAGAATTTAATTTACTAAAAGGAGACAGTTCACATATTTTTAGAAGCTTGCTTTATTATTCCATTAGCTTAATTGATAGAATTTACCGTGAAAAAAATCAAACTTACAAATCTGATTATAATCAAATTATATACAGGTTTCAAAAATTATTAGACAAACATATTATTGAATGGCATACTGTTAGTGAATATGCTTCGGCTCTTAAAATAAGTCACAACCTATTAAATAAGTTATGTAAAAAATATTTATTAAATACTGCACTACAAATTATACATGAACGCTTAATGATCGAGGTAAAAAGAGAGGTGTTATTTTCAAACAATACGGTTAGTGAGATTTCGAATCGGCTTAATTTTTCTGATGTTTCAAATTTTAATCGTTTTTTTAAAAAAATGACAGGTCAAACTGCAAATCATTTCAGAAAAACAATCTGACCTAGCTACCTACTGTTTTATTACATTTTTTATAATACCACCATCAAATGCTAATATAGGATTCGCATCACCATATTTGACAATAACTGATGAAGCACAAGTGTTTGTATTAAAATTGTAGACTAGAGTTATAAAATTTTTCAATTTTGGTTCATTCCAGTTAACCATATAAACTCCAGAATCTAACTTTCTTGATTTATAAACATAAGTCTTTGGTGGCTTCCCAGCATTTCTTCCTGCAATCCATTGATAGGTTAATTTTCTTCCATTAAATGAAATATCGACAGCAGCTCCTGTCTGATATTGATAAGTAAAATTATATCCGTCTAACAAATACTCTTCTTTATCCAAGCTATTCGATGTTTGAGAAAAAGAGAAAAGACTAAAAACAAGCATTACTAAAAACAATATTTTTTTCATAACTATAAAATTTAAATTAAATTATCACAGCAAAGAAATGAAGGTTTGAAAAGAAAAAACAGGTCAATTTTCAATAAACACTATCTATTTTATTAGAAAAAAACCGATAATGATAGTTCTAATTAATTATGGTTTCTGTCCTAGACGAAATGTTTGTTAATTTATATTATAATAAAAGATTTTTCTTATACCAGATTTACCATCCTTTAATTCTAAATAACAACATAATAATAGCCCAATTAAAACGTAAACAAACGTCAACTTTTCAAAAACCAATTGAACTAAGCTAAAGATTGTTTTATCAAAATAATGAAAAAGCAACCCTATTAAAAGAAAACTAGAATTCATCAATTAACTTTAGATGTTGTGAAAATTCTTATTTGATATTTTTTCTTAAATAGATATTTAAATATTATTTCACTTCTAATCTTTTTTTATTTATTATTAATTAGCACTATTAAGATTATAATACTTTAAGGAAAAATAGTTCTAAGTTTTTTCTGTGCTTTTAATTCTACAAAACGATGTGTTAAATATGAAGAACTAATTGTGGCGAAAAATAAAACAGTGAGCCAAATAAAATGATCTATAGAAGTGGGCTCACTCTCTGGATAATCTGGTTTATAATATAACTCAACCCACATTCTTCCGAATCGCATCAACCAAAAAATGTGTATTAAATAAATGGAATAGGAAAGATCACCTAAAAACACAAAAGGTTTTGCATTCAGTATTCTAGATGGCAAACCATTGTTTAATGCAGCACACAATAAAAAAGCCGAAAAAAAAGGAATTATTAAAATTAAATAAATATCAAAATGTAAATTAAGTACTACTCCAATTCCAATTAAAAACATCATCCAATCACTAGCCCAAATGGATTGAGTGTTGTTGAGACTTTTATAGAATTGATAGATAGATACGCCTATAGAAAATTCGAATAAGCAGCGAAAAGTACTAGTGATTCTCCAAATTGGAGTACCTGCTGCATATTCTTTAGTAAAATGGTGTATTAATATTAAAGCAAAAAGACTTACAACAAGTGCTAAAGCAGTAATTGTATTTTTATTCTTATTAATAAAAGGGATAACTAAAATAGCTAATAGGTATATCCACCACTCCGAAGCTACTGACCAAGAAGGTACATTCCAAGACCATCCATCAATAAGACCTATGGCATCAAGGAAAAATAATTGCAAAACAAAATCATTAAAACCAGAAGGTGGTTTTAATTTATCTGCAAACTCAGGAACAAAGACAAGTAATGCTAAAAAATGAATTGCAAATAAAATCATGATGAAAAAATGCAATGGATATATTCGACTAAATCTTGCCCAAATATATTTTTTAATTACCTTTTTGTTTAAGTTACTCAATTGTTGACTGTACACATGACATATTACGAAACCACTTAGAATAAAGAAAAAATCTACCCAAAGGTCACCACGAGCTATAAAAAAGGTGCTATTTGTCGATATCAACCTAGGAAAACCTTGCATCATTAAAAATGCATCATAGTGAAAAAACATTACCATAATTGCAGCAATACCTCGCAATGGTGTGAGAGAATCTATAAATTTTATTTGTTTCATTTTGCAATATTTTTATTCATATAGTTAACTCAATTCATAAACTAATGGACTAGATTTAACAGAAGCCTCACAATTATCAAAAAGCAAGCGACAATAAAAAAAATTATTATATATAAAATATTAATATACCAATAGTTACCTCTAATAAATGAAGATCTTAAAAGAATAAACAGGTCAATTTTCACTAAATACTATCTATTTTAGATTTATTAGAAAAAAACCGATAACAAGGGCTATAATTAATACGGGGTTTGGGGTTTAATCCAAAGTTTAGTGTATTTTTATAAAGTCCGCCAAATCTTTTTGATTTAGCATTAAAATAAAAAATTAAAGCAAAATAAAAAGTTTTGGCTAAGTGCTTAATCGGAAATTAAGTAATTTTAATTTCCGTATTAACCATAGCCGAACCGTTGTGGGTAATTCTCCACATAAAGAAACTCTATTAATTTCTTTTGCTAACGTTACGAAGTCCCGAACTTTATTGTGATCCTATGAAAGGCCGATTTTTAAACTGATGCATAATAGCTCGGGCGTAATTCTGGTTGAAATGTAAAAGCCTCTGAATTCGTGGTTCAGAGGCTTGTTGATAATTTCAGTGGTGGAACTGATTGCTCAGTTACCCCGTTCAGAATAATTTTCAAGTACAAAGTTACATTTCCTTAGGGTCATTTTTTATGAATCTTTAATTTTTTTAAAATGGAAAGAAAAATGAAACTAGGAATGGATGTGGTGAATTTCAATGCAGCAGGAATTGATATTGGAAGTCGTTCTCATTATGCTGCTATTGGTCAAGAGTTAGAAGATGTAAAAGAGTTTGGCGTATATGCTGAGGATTTGACTTCATTATGTGAGTGGTTTGTGAGCAACGATGTAACTACTGTAGCTATGGAATCTACAGGAGATTATTGGCAGAATCTATATACGGAACTTATTAGTTTTGGTTTTGAGGTAGTACTAGTCAATGGGAAATTCACTAAAAATGCCAAAGGAAAAAAGACCGATGTGAAAGATTGTAGATGGATACAAAAACTACATACTCTTGGGCTACTTACGGGAAGTTTTCTACCAGATCTTGTTACTGAACATTTACGAACATATTGCCGACAAAGAACAAATTGGATTGAACTTGCTTCATCTGCAACACATAAAATGCAGAAATATCTAAAACTACTGAACTTCAGATTGGATGTAGTAGTCAAAGATGTTTGCGGACTTACTGGAATGAAAATCATTGAAGATATCTGTAAAGGTAATCTTGATCCATATAACCTAGCAGAACATCGGCATTTTAACTGTAGAAAACCTAAAGAAGAAATTGCAAAAGCGCTACACGGTAATAATAGAGAAGACTTCCTTTTTGGATTGCAACAAGAGCTCAAAAGTTATCAATTCTTCCAAAGAAACATAAAAGCTTGTGACAAAAAGATTGAGCAGTTTATAAAACAAGAACTCAAACAATATCCCGAAAGAAAAAAACTCAAAACAACAGAAAAAACTTATAAAAGAATCAATAAAAATGCTCCTAAAATTAAAAATATGAATCAAATTGCTTTTAGATATTTTGATGGTGTTGACCTTTTTGCAATTGAAGGATTGAGTCATTCATCCATTCTTAGCATTATGAGCGAAATTGGACCTGAAGGTTTTAAAAAATTCCCTACTGCTAAACATTTTACCTCTTGGCTAAGGTTGGCTCCCAACAACAAAATATCTGGAGGAAAAATACTAAGTAATAGAGTGCCCAAAGGAAGTAACAGACTCAAAATAGCACTCAGGCAAGCAGCAAATGCTATTGGAAACTTAAAAGATACTCATCTTTCTGATTTTTTCAGAAGAGTAGCCTACAGGAAGGGAAGGCACTCAGCGGTAAGCGCAACAGCTAGAAAGTTGGCAGTAATAATATGGAATATGATAACTAAGAAAATACAATACCAACCGCCTAAACTATATTTATTCCTCGATCAAAAAAGAAAACTAGGGCTTGTCAAAAGAATTAAAAAACAAATCGATAAATTTGACTTAAAACCCGAAGATTTAGGGTTTAACAACAGCATAATAATCAATAAACAAAATTGACGTTAGTCAGAATTGAAAAAACTTAAAATTGATAAAAAAAATAACATTAATCGGATTTGTTTTTCTTTTGGTTAGTTGCTTCCCTGTTGAAACCAAGAATGCTGAGAAAGCTTATAAATATTGGTCTCGTAGTGAGATCCCAAATGAAATTGAATTAATTAAAGGTGAATATTATCAATCACCACATTTTTCACTCGAATATGAGCTATTTCTCAAATTTAAATCTGACAAAAAATGGTTTGACAAATTTGTTAAATATAACGGACTTGAAATTGACACAATCAGAAATGATTGGAAAAATTGGACTGAACTGCCTGAATGGTTTGAACCTGACCAAAATTTTCTAATTTATGCAAAAGATCAAACAAACGAATTTGAACGCTCAAGATATTTACGAAATCCAGAAACTGGAATAAGCTATATCTATGAAACTGTTGGAATGTAAAAAAAAACGAACGTACAACAACATATATGTGATTATAGCAGTTCGGTGATAAATCGATTGGTTCATGTATATGTAGTAAGGTGCAATGCTTGCAGAAAGGAAAAGTTAGCAACCAATGCGTAAAAAATCGAAAAGCAAGGTAACATTTTGCCCTGCTACGACACATATATTAAACGTTATGCTAAAAAAACTATTAAAAATACTATTGGTTTTGATCTTACTCATTGCCATAGGTGCGGGATATCTTTATTTCAGATTGCATAATAATATAGAAAATGTTCTTGAAGCAAAGAATGATTGGCGGAGTGAAGTATTAGAGTTTCCTTTAATATTTGCGGGGGATTTGGATTATGAAGGAGAAGAACATATTCGATTTGCTCCGGGTTGGGGAGAAACAAATACCGAAGATTATTTTTCTTATGTTTTTCTATGGGTCTTAGAGGAAAACCCAACATTAAATGAAAGGGTATTAGAAAACATAATGAATATTTATTTTGACGGACTTATGAATACTGGAGCCATCACGAATTTTAGTTTCTTTAAAGATATTCCAGAGACACAATCTTTGATACAGAAAATTGAAGACAATCATTATAATGGTTCAATAAAACTTTATGATGAATTTTTTGCAAAGGATATGATTACGTTAAATGCAAATATCAAATATGAATATTGTAATGCTAGAAAAAAACATTTGGTCTGGTTTTACTTGTCTCCTAAAGAAACAAATCACCCAATTTGGAATCAGCTAAAAGAAGTACATTTAAATATCGAATGCCAATGAAAACAAAGTTTTTTTTTTAAGTAACACTTTGTTAATAGTATTTAAAAACAGAAGAATTTGAAAGAAGAACACCAGGAGTATTATAAATCATATATCAAATTATTTCCTGATTTGAACTCGGAAGAATTGAGTTTTTTACGTTCATATCTGACTATAGAAGAATATGATAAGAAAGAATTTTTATTCAGGAGCGGAGAAGTTCAGAAAGAAGTTGCATTCGTGTGTAAAGGTCTCTTAAGACGATATTATATTAATGAAAAAGGAAATAAGATAACTACAGGTTTTGTAAACGAAAATAATTATGCCACAGATTACCCGGCTTTTATTAGACAAATACCATCTAAGTACTTTATCGAATGCTTGGAACCATCTGTTATTATAAAGTTACCTTATGATAAAATTCAAGAAGGGTATAAAAGGTATAAGAGAAGCGAGATGTACGGAAGATTAATTGCCGAATATGTATTGACTTTCCAAACAGATAGAGTAGAGAGTTTTCTATTTAAAAATGCCGAAGAAAGATACTTAGACTTTGTAGCTCATAATAAAGATATCATTAATAGGATAAGCCTATCTCATTTATCAACTTATTTAGGGATAGAACGCCAATCTTTGAGTAGAATACGAAGTAAAATTGCAAAAAGATAGTTTTTGTCACATATGTGTCAGGTACATTATTTAATTATATCACATTTTTACGGTATAAATTTAAATACAGTAAAAATGATTACTCATAGAACAATATTAAACACAACAGTTTCCTTATTATTTCTTTTTTGTGGGTTAGTGTCTTTTGGACAAGAAGCAGTAATAGAGGCTACTATTCATAAAGGAATACAGCAACAAACAGATAAAATCTTTGACGATCTTGTACAGATTCGTAGAGATTTTCATATGAACCCAGAAGTCTCAGAACAGGAAAAAAGAACAGCTCATAAAATCAAAGAATATTTACTCTCTATCGGATTAGAGGTTAAAACAAATATTGGAGGGAATGGTGTTGTTGGTATTTTAAAAGGAGCAAAAGAAGGAAAGAAAATTGCATGGAGAGCAGATATTGATGCGATGCAATCTGATATACCAGATATGGTAGATTTTAAATCAAAAAAAGAGGGTGTTCGCCATATTTGTGGACATGATGTGCATGCCACTATCGCATTAGGGATTGCTAATGTACTAGCGAGTCAAAAAGATCAATTAGAAGGAACGGTTTATTTTATTTTTCAACCTTCTGAAGAGAATTATAAAGGAGCAAAGGCAATGATAGAAGATGGCTTATTTGATATCATTAATCCAGATGAAATATATGGAACACATATCGCTCCACTTCCTGCAACAATGATTTCAACCAAACCAGAATGGCTATTTGCTGATTATAAAATGATAGAAGTGGTTTATAAAAACTCAGCTGATAATGACGCTGTGCTTGAGTACACCAAAACATTGCTTAAAAGCTTTCAAAATGTAGCGGCTGATAGTGAGTTTTTTGATCCGCAAAGTTTATTAAGTCCTGCTATTGGTTTAGCAAACCCGAATACTATTTTTAAAGATTATATAACGGTATATGATAATTTTGATATTAAAAAGACGGATGATCTAATATCAATTAAAACGTACGTTGGCTCTAGTATCTTTAATGAATTAGCTAAAATTTTGCCTCAAGTAAAACAGAAGATTAAGTCATCAAAATATTCAGAGAAGTTGGTAAATGTATCGTATTCTGGGGATCGAGCGAATCTTATGAATAATAAAAAGTTAACGAATGAAACTATGAATTCCATTTCTGCAGTTTATGGACAGCAAAATGTAATCAGGCTATATGGAGAAATGCCAGACGGTCGTGGTGATGATTTTGCTTATTTTCTAGAAAGAGTGCCTGGTGTATATTTTTTCTTAGGAGGTTCTAATTTTGAAAAAGGAATTATCTCGATGCCGCATGCTCCAAATTTTGCAATTGATGAGAATTGTATTAAGACAGGAGTAAATTATTTCGCGTCCATGATTGCCGAAAGATTGGATCAATAAGTACTCATAAGTCTTGAAAAGATGAAGGTTCCACGGCTTTGTTATTATTATAAATATTAAATAAATATAGTATCTTCATAACAAATTCCTAGTTTGTCATGAAGATATTATGTATAGTAATTATTCTAGCTTTTTGTTTTGCTTGTTCTAGTAATGACGATACTTTGATAGAAACTGCTCCGTCCTTTTTGTTTGAGGACGGGTTCGAAACTCAGAGCAGTAGTGTTGACGAGCTTTTTCTTTCAGATAATAGTAGATGGTCTAATATACAGCAATCAAACCCTTCAGATCAAATAAATGAGATTACAATCTCTAATACTACGCTCTCAGAAGGAAACAATGCATTGAGGATATTTGCATTTAAATCAGATAATCTACTATCAAAAATGGATATTGAGAAAGGCGAGTTTAAGGCTTTTGTAGGTGATAAAGTTATTATCCAGGCAGATTTTTATCTAAACACTACTGCTAACATTGAAAATCTTTTTTTGATTGATCTAGAATGTTGCTCTTGCTGGGACCCTTTAGTAGATGCCGATCCATCATCAGATGGAGATAACCAATGTCCAGGACTTCGGTTAAAGATGTCAGGTGGAAACGATTTCTTGTCTATAGAAAGAGGGAAAATTTCTGCAAGTACTCTTGCTCAAACAACATTTCAATTTCCAAGAAACGAATGGGTTTCTATTCGTTGGGAATTAACTTTATCTGATAATGAGGATGGAGTGAATAAGCTAGTTATAAATAATAATGACGTTATCACAAGTAATGGCATGAACATGCCCAATGCAGCAATTTTTAGAGAAGTCTTTGCCGAAAATGGAATCGATTTTAATTTACAGGAACCCACTTTTTACGAAAGAGTACAAATAGGAGCTACGGCTAATCCAACAACTGAAGATATAGAACTTTTTGTAGATAATTTTTCTATTCAAATTAATTAGGAATTGTATTGTTTTTAAGATGTTTAGTATGATACGACCATACAACGTACACGATAAAAAAGAATTATTTGATATTTTTAAACTAAATACTCCTAAATATTTTGATCCAAAAGAGGTGAACGATTTTGAAGAATATTTAGAACAGCATAGTGTTACTTATTTGATAATTGAATATGAAAACAAAATCGTTGGAGGAGCAGGATGTAATTTTCGAGAAAAAGATAATACAGGCCGAATAACATGGATATTTTTTCATCCTAATTATACTGGATTGGGACTAGGGAAAAAGATGGTAGAACATTGCTTGTCAATTTTGAAATTGAATTTAACATTAGAAAAAGTAGTTGTAACTACGTCGCAACTTGCATATAAGTTTTTTGAGAAATTTGGATTTAGTTTAAAAGAAACAGAACAGAATTATTGGGGGCCTGGTTTAGATCTGTATCTAATGGAATTACCGATAGATAAAAATTCTTAAGTGACTAAAACTGTCGAAATTTATAATGGATTCTTTTCGTGAATGCAGGTTGGATACAGTATATTTATCATAGGATTCTAAAATAGATATCCAAGGAACATTTTTCTCATTCACACAATGATAGATAAACTCTTAGAATCTGAATTTTCTTTTGGTCAGCCCGAAGTTAAAAGATTAAACGGCTATGATAATGTGAATTATATTGTCAAAACTAAATCTACGCAATATGTTTTTAAAACGTATTCTTATAATAAAGAATTACTGGCTATTCTTGAAGCAGAAAACGAGACATTGCTGAACCTTCAGAAAAAAGAAACGGATATATTTCCTAAGCCAATTCCTTTTACAGATGGTACTTTTATAAAAGTATTACATATCGATGGATCTAAAACTATCTGTAGAATGCTTTCGTTTTTGGAGGGTAAATTTTTAGGTGATATAGAATCTACAGAAGAACTATTTTCGTCATTGGGAACCTTTCTTGCTGAAATGGATATTAAATTCCAAAAATTTGATAGTTATGTGCTTAAAGCAAGACAATGGGAATGGGATATTCAATATGTACATTTAAATAAAAAATTCCTTAACGATATTCCAGATACTCATAATAGAAATGTTGTAAACTATTTTTTTCAGCAGTTTGAAGAAAATGTAGTTCCAGTATTGCCGGAATTAAGAAAACAGGTGATTCATAATGATGCCAATGAATGGAATGTTTTGGTTCACAACGAGAGAGTTTCAGGAATTATCGATTTTGGAGATTTAGCACATTCGCATTTAATCAATGAATTAGCGATTGCCATTACCTATGCGTGTTATGATAAAGAAAAGCCTTTAGATTGGGTACCAATTATTCTAAAAGCGTATCACAGCGTTCTTCCTTTGGAAGAAAAAGAAATTAAAATCTTGTATTACCTGATCGCCGCAAGACTTTGCACGAGTGTATGTAATTCTGCGCATTCCAGAAAAATAAATTCTGATAATGTATATGCTACTGTTAGTGAAAAATCTGCCTGGCAGATGTTGCACAAATGGTTAAGAATCAGTCCAATCGGAGCAGAGAACGTATTTAGGAAAGCAATAGGATTGTCGGTTCATAAAATACCATCTACTGAAGAAGAGATAAAAAGAAGACATCAGTATATAAGCCCTATTCTATCCCTAAGCTATAAAGAACCTATTTTTATGAATCGTTCGGCTTTTCAATATATGTATGATGTTAATGGAAATACCTTTTTAGACGCTTATAATAATATTCCACACATCGGACATTCACATCCCAAAGTAGTGGAAGCTGGTCAAAGGCAAATGGCTCAATTGAATACGAATACCAGATATCTTTATGATCTATTACCTACCTATGCCGAAAAGTTGTTGTCAAAATTCCCAAATACGCTCAACAAAGTGTTTTTTGTAAACTCAGGAAGTGCAGCTAGTGATCTTGCGATGCGAATGGCGTATGCACATACCAGACATAAAAAAATAATGATCATGGAACATGGATATCATGGTAATACCCAGATTTCTATTGATATCAGTGATTATAAATTCAATAACCCAAAGGGACAAGGACAAAAAGAATATATTCTAAAAACTCAAATTCCGGATACCTACAGAGGTAAACATACTGGACAAAATGCAGGTAAATTATATGCTGAAGAAGCAGTGAAACAAATAGAAGATACTGATCATCCTATTGCAGCTTTTATTACAGAACCTGTCGTAGGATGTGGTGGACAAGTACCTCTTGCAGAAGAATATCTAAAAGAAATATATCCGGTGATTAGAAAACAAGGTGGGATTTGCATTAGTGATGAGGTTCAAACAGGCTTTGGTCGTTTGGGAGATCACTTTTGGGGATTTGAAGCGCAAGATGTTGTTCCGGATATGGTTATTGTCGGGAAACCAATTGCAAATGGGCATCCAATGGGAGCAGTTATTACTACCGATGAAATAGCCGAATCTTTCAGCAAAGGAGTGGAGTTTTTTAGTTCTTTTGGAGGAAACCCTGTTTCCTGTGCCATTGGATTATCGGTTTTGGAAGTAATCGAAGAAGAAAAATTACAAGAAAATGCTAAAGAGGTTGGTGATTATTATAAATCCATCTTATCCGAGCTTCAGAAAAAGTATGATTGTATCGGTGATGTACGAGGATCAGGGTTGTTTTTAGGAATCGAAATCATAAAAGGAAAGAATCGCGAGACCAATAGCATATTAGCACACCATATTAAAAATGAATTACGAGATAAATTCATACTCATCAGTACGGATGGACCTGATGATAATGTGCTGAAAACGAAGCCACCTTTATGTTTTACAAAAGAAAACGCCAAAGAAGTTGTGGATACTATAGATGCGGTATTAGAAAGGTATTATCAAACACAAAAAATGATTTTAAAATAGAAGAAAATGCCTAAGCCAAAAGTAGTCACTACCATAAGTATCATAATTCTTCTATTGCTTTTAGGATGTAAACCGTCTGAAAAGGGTGTGATCACGATTGCTGCAGCTGCTAATATGCAGTTTGCGATAGGAGAAATTTCTAAAATATTTACAAAACAAACCGGAATACAATGTGAACTTGTTATCAGTTCCTCTGGTAAATTGACTGCACAGATAAAAGAAGGTGCTCCATATGATGTTTTTGTTTCGGCTAATATGAAGTATCCAGAAGAAATTCATGCAAACGATTTAGCTGTTCGTCCTCCTAAAATCTATGGGTATGGTCAATTGGTTTTGTGGTCTATGTATGATAATATTCAACCTTCTATAGAAATGTTAAAAGATCAAAATATCAAACACATTGCCTTGGCAAACCCTAAAACTGCACCCTACGGTCAGGCAGCAATTGAAGTGTTAGAAAATAATGGTATGTATAATCAGGTTAAAGGTAAATTGGTATACGGAGAAAGTATTGCACAAACCAATCAATTTATTACCTCAAAGTCTTCAGAGATTGGTTTTACTGCAAAATCTGTCGTATTATCTCCTAAAATGAAAGGCAATGGACACTGGATAGCATTGGATGAAAGAATGTATTCGCTTATTGAACAAGGAGTTGTTATGATTAAAAGAGAAAACCGGAATTTTAAGAATGCTCAACAGTTTTATGATTTTCTTTTTTCGAAAGAAGCCAAAGAAATACTGGAAGATTTCGGATATTTAGTAACTAAATAATGAATGTTTTCTCAGGACATATATCGGATATAAAAGTAAGCGAAAGTTTATCAATGGTCTCGGTTAGATTAAGCGAGCATGTGGAACTTAAAGCTATAATAGTAGAGACTCCAGAAACAGCTTCTTATTTGAAGATAGAAAATGCTGTAGAAGTATTATTTAAAGAAACGGAGGTGATCATCAGTAAGGAAGATACCCTTTCGATAAGTATTCAAAATAAAGTCAAAGCTACTATTAAGGATGTTACAAAAGGAATGCTGTTAAGTAAGTTAATCCTGAAATCGGATATAGGAGACATGATTGCTATTCTTGCTACTGAAGCACTAGATGAAATGATGTTAACAGAAAACCAAGAAGTAATCGCTATGATAAAAGTGAATGAAATTATGATTTCTAAATGATGGATTGGAGCCCAATCATATTAACGGCTAAACTTGCTTTGGTGACTACAATAATTCTATTGATTGTTTCAATCCCTTTAGCATATTGGTTAGCGCATTCTAAATCACGAATCAAACCGGTTGTAGAAACATTAGTGAGTATGCCTTTGGTATTACCTCCAACGGTTCTAGGGTTTTATTTGTTAATGACTTTTAGTCCAGGAAATACTTTTGGTAGTTGGTTGCAAGATTGGTTTGGAATTCGTTTAATTTTTTCGTTCTCCGGATTAGTGATAGGATCCGTTATTTATAGCTTGCCTTTTATGGTTAATCCCATTCAGTCGGGTTTGGCTAGTTTACCTGCTTCGCTAACAGAGGCTTCCTATGTTTTAGGAAAGTCCAAAATTAAAACCCTATTTAGCGTGTTGTTACCAAATATAAAACCTTCATTATTAACAGGAATTGTATTGGCTTTTGCCCATACCGTTGGAGAATTCGGTGTTGTTTTAATGATCGGAGGGAACATTCCAGAAAAGACCAAAGTGGTTTCTATTGCGATTTATGATGAGGTGGAAGCATTGAACTATAGTAATGCACATACGTATTCCCTGATTTTAGTCATCATAACTTTTATAGTATTGTTATCAGTGTATTTGATTAATGGTGGATATCTTAAAAGGTTTTGGAGATGATACAAGCTCATATTTATAAAACACTTAGTACCGCTAACGGAAAGATGCTTCTTGATATTCGGCTGAATATTAAGAAGGGACAATTTGTTACTTTATATGGCCCTTCTGGTACTGGAAAAACATCTACTCTTAGAACATTAGCTGGATTATTATCAGTAGATAAAGGACAAATTGTGGTTGATGATAAAATTTGGTTTGATAGCGAAAAAAAGATAAATGTTAGTCCACAACAACGTAGGGTAGGATACGTTTTTCAGGATTATGCGTTATTTCCTAATATGACAGTGCGAAAAAACTTAGAGTTCGCTCTAGAAAAAGATCAGGATAGAAGTATCATCCAAGAGTTGATTACCATTGTAGAGTTAGAGGAATTACAGCATAGAAAACCTGAAACATTATCTGGAGGTCAGCAACAAAGGGTCGCATTGGTGCGTGCTTTGGTTCGTAAGCCTGAGATCTTACTATTAGATGAACCGCTTTCTGCGCTGGATATTAAAATGCGAACGAAGTTACAGGATTACATTCTAAAAGTACATAGAAAGTATGAACTCACAACAATTTTAGTTAGTCACGATGTAGGAGAGATTATGAAAATGTCTGATGAAATATACTGTCTTGAGAATGGCAAAATCAGTAAACAAGGAAACCCATTATCCATTTTTACTAATGATCAACTTAGTGGTAAGTTTCAGTTTACAGGAGAGGTAATTGCTATAGCAAAAGAAGAGGTAGTCTATATTGTTACTGTGCTTATAGGTACTAATGTGGTAAAAGTAATTGCTCAAGAATCAGAAATTACTGATTTAAGAATTGGAGATAAGGTTATTGTTGCTTCCAAAGCTTTTAATCCTGTTCTTCTAAAAATTGAGAAATAGTATGAGCTTCCAAAAAGTATGCATCCCTCGCGAATCATTACTTTCACAAAGTAATTATGATTATTCGGATAGTTTTAAAGCCGAGTTTACCGATAAAGAAAATACTATTGATATCATCACTATAACTAAAACTTTCTTTTCGGCTTCACCAGGGTGGATTGGAAAATTATTTGTTTTAAGAAATAAGATTGTTTCTGTTTTTGGCTTAAAAACAGGGAGTAAGACCAAGAGTAAAAGAGAATTGTTAAATAATTTTAAAGGACAGATAGGGGAAAGAGTTGGAATTTTTAAGGTATTTGATAGATCAGATAGTGAAATTATTTTAGGCGAAGATGACAGTCATCTTAATTTTAGAGTTTCCCTGTTATTAGGCCCGAAAATCGATGATAAGAAAGATTTTACTATTTCTACGACAGTAAATTTTAATAATTGGTTCGGAAAATTATATTTTCTTCCAGTAAAACCATTTCATAGACTGATAGTTCCCGCTATGTTAAAAAGTGTGATTAAAGAAGTAAAAAAGAGAACTCTTTAATTATCGTACAACAATTTTAAACGAATTTTGGCTACCTAAAGAAGTGATGATTTTGGCTATATATATTCCAGATCCGTGAGAAGCTATATCGATTACTTCGTTGTTGGTTACCATACGATCATATATTTTCCTTCCGACTGTATCATATATTTCTAATTTTTCTTCTAAAGTTTTTTGAGTTTTAATTATAATATTACCAGAGGTTGGGTTAGGGTAAATCTTTGTTGATATGGTTACAAATTCTTCTGTACTAAGTGTGTTTAGACTTTGCGCAAATAACCAATCCCACACATCTTGATTATTATATGTTTTGGTCCACGCATCGTGACCACCATTTCGATATAAAGTAAATGACATTTTATCAGAAGGACTATTAATTCCAATCGCAGATGACCAGATTTTGCTTGTAGTATCAAATTGCATAGTATAATCACTATCTGCAACGGTCCCTCCAGTACCATATGGATATACTTCCATAACAGAGTTACCTGTATTAGCAATTCGATTCATATTGTTTATAGTTTGACCCCTTCCTACGGTTCCGTCACTAAAATTATGATGCGCCCATATAGGAGTTTGTTGCAAAAAACCTGATGGATCGTTTACTCCTCCTGCACCACAGATGGGTATTGCAGCAGCAATTTTCGTATAATCCGCTCTTAACGCATTCCAGGTACTACCTCCACCAGCGCTTAAACCAGTAACGTATACTCTATTCAGATCTATAGGATAATTTGCTATTATATATTCGTACAGATTAGTGAAATCCGAAGGACTAAAAGTACCACTGTTTTTTGGAGATTGAGCAGAAATAACTATTGCAGGAAAATCGGTTCCATTTTCTATCAATTTAGGCGGACCATGCTTTAAAACCTTGTCTAGATTACTATTGCCGTCTCCTCTTTCTCCTTTTCCATGAAAAAACAATACCAACGCATACGTGTTTCCCGAGCTTTGATCAAAGTCAGTAGGTAAATACTCGTAATACCCATTTGGGGCATATGTATTTTCTAAAGTAACGGCAGTATGCTCACCAGCATTGCCGTAAGGAGCTTGTGCCATTATCAATTGACTGGATACTAATAAGAAGATAAAAATACAGGATTGGGACATGGGGATAGATTTCATGAAAATAATCGATTGGTTTATAGTATGAATTATAGCTAAGTTATATATAAAAAGCACTTGTTTTCCCACCCCAAAAGGGCAGTATTTCTTTGTGTTAGAGCAATAACTGTTCAGAATCAGTAATTGAATTACCCTTGTAAACCAATTTCCAGCCTAAGGAATTTGTAAGTATATATATTTTCTGAAGCTCACTAATCAATCTGTTTTCAGCATTTGTTTTTAGGGTAGAAGCTGCTATCTTTTTATTAAGTTGGTGAATAACCTCTTTCCGAATAAGGTTATGGTCTTCAGGATTAAATTGATTAAAAAAATCTTCTTCCAGATCGTGATATTTAATATCTGGGTTTATATTGATTTCAGCTTCCGGAATGTTGGTTATCGTAACTGTTTTATTAGATTGGTCTAAAGTGTGTTCAATTTTACTTAAATCATAAGAAACCGTTACACTAGCATTAACGACAACAATAGCTTTTTTCTCTGCCTTAAGGATATCTAAATAATATTTTTTGGCATCTTTATACGTAATAACTTCAGAGAAGTGCCCTTCGGTAACTACTAGCTTGCCCACATTTTTTATTTGATCTAAAATAAGATCAGAGGACTGTATTTCAGTTTTTTGAGTTTTAGACTGAGTGATAAGATAGTTAATTCCTAAAGCAATGAATGCAGCAATTAATGCACCTAGAAGAAAATTACGCATATTTTTATTGGTCAAGTTTACTATAAATGTACGTAAAAAAAATAGCCTATCTATTAACAGAAAGGCTATGGCGTTATTAAGTATTACAGTAATTATTTAATTTCGGGCGGATATTTTTCTAGTATCTCAGTGACAATTTTATTCATGTTTTGCTGTTTTTTGTCTACTTTTTTTGTTAAAGCAGCCGTTCCCATACCTTGCCAAATCAATTCTTTTTTTGAAGCATCTATCAAGTCAATGTATAAGGTGCCTTCGGTGGTTCTAGACACAGTATTTTGTCCTGCTCCCCAAAACCAAGGATTCCATCCCCATCCGTAACCAAATCCAAAGTTATTTTGATAAATGTTTATGTTTTCTTTAGTTTTAGTAAAGATACTTACTAATAAGTCTGGTTTTTCGGATTTTGTAAATCCTTTAGCGGCCATATCCGCCTCTATAGCTCTTAGAATACGTTTTTTGTCCAGATCGCTAATTTCGGCTTTATCAATTCCTGGTTTAAAAAAGGCATAGCTTTTGTAAGTATTAAAATTAGCTTGTTTATCATAATCAGAAGCTACCCGAACACTGGAACAGGAGCTAAGGGTTATAATAAGGATCAGCGATAATAGAGAGTAAAATTTCATAATCCGGTATTTTGTGTGTTCAACAATATTTTTTAATAAACAGGCACAATAATCATACCATGAGTGCTATAAAAACTGCTCTAAGTATACTTGTTTGTCTTTTTATCATAGCCATAAGGACAATGCCTGCAACCGCTCTCACAGCAATATCCTCTTTTTAAGTGGTATTGTTCTGTAAAACAGCGGTACCCTTCAGGAGTAAGATAGTAGTCTCCTTCCTCAGGTTTTAGTATTTTTTTTGGGTTGTTCATCGCTACAAAAATACTATCTTGCGCTAAGATGCCAATTGTAGTTAACAAATATTTGATAGGTCGTCATTTTGTGGGAATCGCACTTTGGCCATTTATTGTGGTAAAAGATCATCGTCTAAAGAGAGATGAAGTTTTTATAAACCACGAAAAAATTCATTTAAAACAACAGTTAGAACTACTGGTAATTCCATTTTATTTTGTATACCTAACTGAGTATCTAATTCGTTTAATTCAATATCGAAACTCAAAAAAAGCGTATCGCAATATTTCTTTTGAGAGGGAGGCATATGAGATGGAAACTGAACTTTCTTATCTAAAGCATCGAAAATTTTGGAGTTTTATTAAGTACTTATGAATTAAAAAAACCTGTTGAAAATATTTTCAAGCAGGTAATTCAAATTATTTATTAGGAACACACAATTAATAATGTGTGGTCTTTACTCCGTATATTCTAACAGTGGACGTGGCGTTATAATCTTTATTCCAGTTAAAATAGTTACCAGTTTTAAAGTAGTTATCATAAGTATAACCATTCGCATCATAGTCATATTGTGTTACATATCCAGTATTAATCCCTAGGGCAGAACAGTATAGTTTCGTACGTAACCTTCCGTCCTTGATTTCTAGATAAATCGTAAATATATCGTGTCCCACATATCCTAGGTCTTTTTTTACAATGTCTTTACTAGTCCAATCTGTTCTTCCATTTGTTGGTTTTACGTAGTATTCTAGTTTAATTTTTCCCTTGTCCCAAGCCACTTTTACAGTAGCAGGACTGTTACCGCCATATCCGTGTATCTGTGCTACAAATGTTCTTTTGTTACCTCCAATAGATTCTACTTTTAGCTTGGACTCCATTTTGTGATAACCAGAATTCATAGACCAGTTATCAGAAGTGGATTGATTTCCTCTCCAATACTCTCTTAATTCAGTTCTACAGTATTTTTTCTTGTCAAGTCCATATTCTCCTGATGTTGTGTATCCGGTAAATTTAGTTTTGAAGGTATAGCTTCCGTTGCTATTTTTCTTAACATAATAAGACTCATCATTAGTAAAATTTGCAGCTTCTAAGTCTTTATAATATATAGATGTAGCTTTACCGTTACCTCTGTTTATTGGAACTGATAGATACCAGTTTTTCCAAGTAAAATTTCCAGTAGATAGTTTTTGGTCAATATTGTCTTTAATTTCTTCGGTTTCGGAAGATAATTCCTCTGCTAAGTCATTAGAACAACTAGCAAATGAATAAACGAAAATTAGTGTTAATAAAGAATAACAAAATTTAGAAATAGTACTTTTTTTCATAATTATATTATTTTGAGAATTGGTTGACCAATTTATAAAAATAATTATAAAAAAATATGATATTGATAGAAAAATGACTAAAAAAATAATAATTTGATATTTTCAAGACCTTGTGTTTAAATTTTGAACATTCAATGATTGCCTTAGAATATAGTATCTAAGAACGTTTTTTATGGCGAAAGCGTAAAATGTTAAAAAATGAAATTTTATAAAGATGAACCTTGATTTAGTGTTTTTTTTATCGCTTTTTTTGTAAAACCTATCGGATTGGGAATTGTGGTTTTTATAAAATTTTCATTTTCAGTTAATTATTTTGATATAATTAATGTCCAAAAACTTAGCATTCCTGTATAGAATTAATAATCGTAATTTTGCACAACTTTGTATAAAACCGTTACATGCATTTTTTTTCTTCTGAATTGTTAGTGTCTAAAAATCAAGAGATCATTCATCCTACTTTAACGGAGTCCGGAGTATCACTTTATATAAAACGTGAAGATCTTATTCATGAATACGTTTCTGGTAATAAGTTTAGAAAATTAAAATATAATTTACTGGAAGCTAAGAGAAACGGTTGTGATACCATTCTTACATTTGGTGGAGCTTATAGTAATCATATTGCAGCTACTGCTTCTGCTGGGAAATTAGTTGGATTACAAACTATTGGAGTGATCAGAGGTGATGAGTTAGCAAAAGATTTAGATCGTACGTTATTAGAAAATGATACACTTAGATTTGCTTCTATAAATGGTATGAAATTAAAATTTGTTAGCAGAAATGATTACAAACAAAAAAGATCGGAACACTTTTTGGAATCATTAAAAAAGGAATTTGGTTTGTTTTATTGTATTCCGGAAGGAGGAACCAATGATTTAGCAATACAAGGATGTGAAGAAATTCTAACATCCAAAGACGAGATGTTTGACTATGTATGCTGTGCCGTGGGAACTGGTGGAACAATTTCTGGAATTATTAATTCAAGTTTAGGGCATCAACATGTAATTGGATTTCCTGCTTTAAAAGGAGATTTTCTTTCCGAAGAAATTGAAAAGTATACAAGTAAAACTAATTGGAGTTTAGCAAAAGATTATCATTTTGGCGGATATGGTAAAATAAATACAACGTTAATAGAGTTTATCAATACATTCAAACAAGAACAAAATATAGCATTAGATCCTATTTATACTGGAAAGATGTTATATGGTCTTTTTGATAGTATTCAGAACGGGGCTTTTACAAAAAATACTCGTATTTTAGCCATTCATACTGGAGGTTTACAAGGTATTTTGGGTATGAATAAAAAGCTAAGTAAAAAGAAGCTCCCGCTTATTACAATTTGATATGAACGTGAGGAAAATTATAATGTTGTTTTGTGTCACTGCACTTTTGATTTCTTGTGGTGGTAGTAAAAAGGTAGCAACTACCAGAAGGGACAATACTCCTTCTTCAAGAAAAACGGAGATAAGTAGAGAAGTAAAGGAAATCAAGGAGCCCAAAAAAGAAATCAAAAAACCACTTAATACGATTTCCTATAAGGAAAAGGTTCAGAATTACATATTTGAATATGCAAGTATTGCGAAGCATGAGATGACTGAGTATGGCATCCCAGCGAGTATCACATTAGCTCAGGGTATCTTGGAGTCCGGAGCTGGTTATGGTGAACTCACCGGAAAAGCTAATAATCATTTTGGAATAAAATGCCACGACTGGACTGGAGATAGAGTATATCACGATGATGATCGTTCTCAGGAATGTTTTAGGAAATACGAAAAGGCAAGTCATTCGTTTAGAGATCATTCTTTATTTCTAAAAAACAGAAAGCGTTATGCGAAGCTGTTTACATATAAACAAGATGATTATAAATCTTGGGCATATGGATTGCGTGCAGCTGGATATGCTACAGATAAAAAGTATCCGGCTAAACTTATAAGTATTGTAGAAAGATATAAGTTAGATAAGTATGATGCTGAGGTTTTAGGAAAAAAATATGTAGCCAAAAAATCAAAAAAGGAAAAAAAGCCAGTGGTTGCTAAAACAGAAAAAGGAGAATATATTGTTCAGAAAGGAGATACCTTATATTCCATATCCAAAAGATATAATATTAGAGTTGCTGAGCTTAAGGCGTATAATAATTTAAAAGATAATGCAATTGCCATCGGACAAGTTCTAAAAGTAGAAGAACCTGATGATGATTCTGAAGAATTTTAATCCAATATGATTTATAAAAGAAGTAGTGCTCTTTTTGCAGAGGCTCAAAAAGTAATTCCTGGAGGAGTTAACTCACCAGTACGTGCGTTTAAAGCGGTAGGAGGAGATCCAATTTTTGTAAAAGAGGCAAAAGGTGCCTATTTGTATGACGAAGATGGAAATCAGCTGATCGATTACATTAATTCCTGGGGACCAATGATTCTAGGACATGCACATCCGCCAGTGGTGAATGCTGTCATCGAAAAAGCCAAAAAAGGAACCAGTTTTGGAATGCCAACCGAAATTGAAACTAAGATTGCAGAATTAGCGGTATCGATGGTTCCTAATATTGATAAAATACGGTTTGTGAATTCTGGTACAGAAGCCTGTATGAGTGCCGTGAGATTGGCTCGCGGTTATACAAAAAAAGATAAGATCATCAAGTTTGCAGGTTGTTACCACGGACATAGTGATTCTTTTCTGATTCAAGCGGGTAGTGGCGCAGTAACTTTTGGCAGTCCTAATAGTCCAGGTGTTACTGAAGGAACAGCAAAAGACACCTTACTTGCGAGATATAATGATCTGGAAAATGTAGAAAGTATTATTAAATCTAATAAAGGAGAGATTGCTTGTATCATTATAGAACCTGTTGCTGGTAATATGGGATGTATTCCACCGGTTAAGGGTTTTTTAGAAGGATTAAGGTCTCTTTGTGATGCTCACGATATTTTGTTGATTTTTGACGAAGTAATGACAGGATTTAGGTTAGCAAAAGGAGGAGTACAGGAATTGTTAGGGGTAGATGCCGATATCGTTACTTTTGGTAAAGTCATCGGAGGAGGACTTCCCGTGGGAGCTTTTGCTGCAAGAGAAGAGATTATGAATCATTTGGCTCCCTTAGGTCCGGTTTATCAAGCAGGAACATTAAGTGGTAATCCTTTAGCCATGGCGGCAGGATTAGCTATGTTAAGTGAGTTGAATGATAATTCGGGGATTTTTGATAGTATAGATAAGAAGACCGAATATTTACATAAGGGAATTGCTAAGGTTCTAGAAGAGAAAAAAGTAGTACATACCATCAATAGAATTGGATCCATGATCTCAGTTCATTTTTCTGAAAATCCTGTTGTTGATTTCGAAAGCGCTGCAGAAGGTAATAATGAAACTTTTAAGAAATTCTTTCACGGAATGCTGGATCAAGGGATTTATATTGCACCAAGTGCTTTTGAAACCTGGTTCATTACAGAAGCTCTTACCTATGATGATCTTGATGACACTATAAAAGCAGTTTCTATCACTGCAGAAAATTTATAAAAACTTAAAAGCCGATCCAGTCTAGATCGACTTTTGTATATATCTTTTTGGGATTAGAAGTAAACTTTTGCTTATAAAGTTTTTTTGAACTTTCCTTTTTAAGATGCCTTTGGTAATGTAATACAAAAAGTACTTCCTTCGCCAAGGATACTTTTCACCTTTATCTCACCTTTATTTAGCTCTATAAGTTCCTTGCAAATTTTTAAGCCAAGTCCAGTTCCTGTTTCTTGTTGGGTACCCTCCGTGGTAAAAGTATCTTCTGAAAAAAGTCTTCCCAGATTTTCCTGAGGTATCCCGACTCCAGTATCCTGAAAACAAATCTCATAATGTTTTTCCTTTTCTTCAGAGTGTAAGGTAATAGAATCTCCAGGTTTACAAAATTTAATAGCATTCGCTATTAGGTTTTGTGATACGATGGAAAACATGTCTTTGTCAGCAAACACCATTGTAGAATCTAGTTGATTCTCCAGTTTAATATCCTTAAGCTCTGCTTTAGGTTCGAAAAAGGTAAATTTGCTATGGATTACATCTTTGATATTAAACTCAGTTGGTTTTGCATTCAACTCTTTCATTTGTGATTTAGACCAGTTCAGCAAATTATTCAACATAATCGAAGTTTGATGTGTTTTGTTTGCAAGCAAGGGAATAATTTCCTGAAACTCTTCTGTAGATATAGCATCTTCTTTTAATAAATTTAATGTGCCATCAAGACCGTGAATCTCATTTTTTAGATCATGAGAGATGATCGAGAATAGTTTGTTTTTCACCTGATTAGACTCGTTCAATTCTTTTATGTATCTTTTTCTTTCTTTACGTGTTTTTATGATGAAAATTAAAAAGATGAATATGAGAATCGAAACGCCTAAACTTATAAAAGTAAATATTCGATACCTATATAATTCTTCTTTTGTTTGTAGTTCTCTTTTTTTCTGTTCTTCCAGAAGTTTTAGTTGTTCTAGTTCAGATTTGAAACGAGCTTCTGCTTGTGTGATTTTTTCTGTAGTTTCATCAGATGAATTTTGATCTGCTATCTCCTGATATTTCTTTTGCCATGCGAATGCTTTTGTAAAATTACCTCTTGCAGAATCTAATGTTGCAGAATATTTATAATTAGTAAGTAATAAAGGGGTAGTTTTTAGCTTTATTAATTCTTTGCGCGCTTCTGTCAATAGACGTTCTGCTTCTTCATATTTTTCTGTTCTGATTGCGATTAAACCTAATTGTTGTTTTGTATTTGCAGCAACTTTATTGTTTTGTGCTCTTAGAGCGGCGTAATACGAAGAGTCATAGTATTTTTTGGATTTTTGGTATTCTCTTTTATCCAATGCTAAAGATGCAAGTCTGTTATATGCTAAAGACTCACTTAATGTACTATTATTTTGTTTACTAATCTTTAAGGATTCTTTAGTCAATATTTCTGCACTATCTATTCTTTTCTGTGCAATGTAGACTAAAGCTAAATTATTAAGGGACGCTCCTAGTTTTTTTGAATTGTGTTGCTTTTTTAGAGCAATTGATTTTTTATAATATTTTTCTGCCAGTTCTAATTTATCTATATCCGAGTAGATATTAGCCATGTTATTATAGGTACTAGATAAAACTAAACCGTCTTTTATTCTTTCAAAATATAAGTTAGCTTTTAGGATATAATGTATTGCTTGTTCTGAGTTTCCTCTTCCTTGTTCTATTGTTGATTTATTATTATTTATGATGGCTAGGCCTCTCGGGTAGTTTGCTATTTTATAATAAATAATGGCTTTGTCATAATTATGAAATGCTTTTATATGCTGCTGCGTATAATTATAAACATTTCCAATTTGGGTATATACATCACCAATTCCTTTGTTATACTGTATTTTCTTAGAAATAGATAGTAGTTTATTCTCATAAGATAATGCTGTCTCATACTTTCCTGTTAACCAAAGTTTTTTAAAATGTTTCATGGCGTTATCAAAAACAACAGAATCTTTCTGTGTTTTAATTGTAGGAAGTATACTATCCAAAGATTTGTTTTGCGAAAATCCAGAATAACATAATAGCATAAGTAGGCCAACGATAAGAGTAGTTTTTTTCATATATTCTATTTTGGGAAAACAGATTAAATGCAATTTAGATCCGCAAAATACTAATATTTTACTTATTAACTATTTATTTGTAGTACTATTCTTTCTAAAATATGTTGTTTTTTATGGTTTTGCCGTAATTGATATGTTTTTCGGATTTTAATAGTAGAGTTTACTTGCAGAAATTAACGTGCGTGTAATCAATATTTTATTGATTATAATCTATTTAGTATATTCAGTAGATGTATTATGTTTTGATATAAGCTTTTGGTCGCACCAATACCATACGGCATCTTCACTCCCAGGTTCATACGGAGCAAACTTGTCGAATTCCATGCCAATTTTTTCCATCACTCTGATTGATGCTTTATTTTCTTTCATTGCAATTGCAATTATCTTTTTTAATTTGAGTTTATCAAATCCGTAAGTCAAAATTGCCTGAGATGCTTCTGTTGCAATACCCGATCCCCAAAATTCAGGCAAGAATCTATAACCAAGGTCAATTTCATCAAATTCTGGTAAATAGGCTAAACCGGCCCAACCTACAAATTGCATCCCATTCTTTAGAACAGTAGCCCATCTTCCGTATCCATACTTATCATAATCGTTAATTCTTATCTGTATTGCCTTTTCTATTTCTTCGATAGATTCAACCACAGGTTCCCCAGTATATTTTTGTACATCTGGATCAGAATACAACCTAAATAGTTTCTCCTTATCATCCAGAGTAATTCTTCTTAACAATAGTCTTTCTGTTTCAATTAAGGTCTTCATTTTATTGCTTATAATGTTTAATATGTGTCAAGTCGGGCAGGAAACAAGTGATTACTTTTGTTTTTCTTATTTAATACCTACCTAAGAACTACAATTACTAAAATATATAATAAAAGAAGTTCTAGATCAAAAGATTTCGCGACTTTGTCAATAAACAACCATCTTTCGAATTAACTTAAATCTCCTTATCTGCTGTATATAGCGTTATATACTCTTTTTGTTTTTTTCAATTCCATTTAGTTTGTGCACAAAGTTTTTAAGATTATTTTTCCAGTCCAATTTGATATTTTCATTCCTTAAGTTCCTATCTTTATTAAAGTCTAATTGTATTTCGGTATTTCTAATTATGCAATGTGTACAATCATTTATGTAAGTTTCGTAGGTCATATAATCCCACCAAGCTATAAAATCTAACCAAATTGGTTCATAAACAGGATTTCTACGAATTGACCAAGAGTATATTAGATTAGGTGTTTTATCATTTAATTCCCATCTAGGTTTTCCTTTAAACTCTCTTTCAATTTCTTCAATTATTGTCCACCCTGATTTCTCCAATTGATTCCTCAATTCAGTAATCTGTTTCCCTTGTTTTGTATTGGCTAAATTAGTCTTAGACATTCAATGGTCTTTTGTAGCGAATTGTAATTGTATGTAAACATATAATTTACGATTAATGTTTTTTTTAAAGAAACTAAAAATTCTCAATATAAAAAACCACGACATTGGGTATCGTGGTTTTTGTATAAAATATAGTACGGAGATTATTCCGTTATTTTTTTGGATCAAGTATTAATGAAATTCTCTCTGCAGCATCTTGTAAGTGATAACGTGTCATTCGGTCTGCTGTTCTACCTATAGCATTTCTGAGATCTCGCTGTAGGTTTTTTAGTTCTGCTCTAACAATTGGTCGAATATCACTTTGTGAAACGTTTACATTAGTTCGTCTTACAAAACGTCTAAAATTTGGTGGTATTGGCGCTTGTTCCTTTGTCATTAAAAATTCTAACCTTTCGATATATGCTCGCTGAAGATTACGACGATATACATCAATTACAGTACCTTTTCGTAACTCACTCCAGATGCCTGATCTTAGTTCTGTCATCATATCAATCAGGTTATAAGCATCCTTGTTATTGATAGCTTCGTTTTCTATTAATCGCGCCATTCTACCCTGATCAAGTAAATTGTTTAATGTTCTGGTCTGAAATCCTCTTACACGTTCCACACTACCGGCAGATTCTATTTTATTAAAAATAGTACTGTCTAATAACCAATCTGGAGTAGAAAACAACTGCTCTTGTAGAAATGCCATGGCACGTTTTTGGTTTTCCTTAGTTACATGCGTATATACGGCACCTTCTTGATCGTAGGTTTTGTAGTATTCGTATACACCACCTATGTTAGACGCAACGTGTCCCATGTATCTGTTAAATTGGTTTAGAACCTGACCATACATGGTTTCTAGATCATCATAGTTTTTTCCATCTTCTGCGGTCCATTTTATTAGATTAGGTACAATCCTTTTTAGATTGGCAATACCATAAGTACTTGCTTTTACGGCATCGTCGCCAAGATCTTCTGTTTGTGAACTAGGATCTATTACTCCAAATTGTTGTCTACCAAAACGGTATTTAGGATCATCGGCATGTTTTAGAATCCAGCTATCTAAGGTTTTCTTTTCTTCTTCTGCTGTAGTTCCAAGAATTGGACGATACCCCCATCTAATGGCATGTTTATCGTAGATTCCTATTTCTGGCATGAGTGCTACATCGCCATCACCTGGTTGTGCTATGTAATTGAAACGAGCATAATCCATAATGGATGGGGCTGTTCCATATTTTTTAGTAAACTCAGGATCACGAAGTGATTCTACGGGATATGCAACACTGCTTCCCATATTATGTGGTAATCCTAGTGTATGACCAACTTCATGAGAAGATACAAATCTAATTAACCTCCCCATAACTTCGTCTTTAAAAGCTACTCCTTGCGCATCTGGATTGATCGCTGCTGTTTGCACAAAAAACCAGTTACGTAATAACGACATTACATTATGATACCAGTTAATATCACTTTCTAGAATTTCTCCTGATCTTGGATCACTTACGTGCGGCCCATTAGCATTTGGTATTGGAGAAGCTAAATAACGAACAACTGAGTAGCGTGCATCTTCAGGACTCCAATCTGGATCTTCTTCTTTGGTAGGAGGATCTTTGGCAATGATTGCTTTTTTAAAACCAGCTTTTTCAAAAGCTACTTGCCAGTCTTCTATACCTTGTTTAATATATTTTCTCCATTTTTCTGGTGTAGCTCGATCGATATAGTAAATAATCTGTTTTTTAGGAACTACTAACTCTCCAGTATTAAATTTTTCAACATCTTCATCTCGTACTTCTAGTCTCCATCGATCTAAATATCGTATCGTTTTACTTTCTTGTGCCTCTAGTCCATAATCCGTTTGACCTCTAGCAAACCATCCAACACGTTGATCAAATATTCTACGTTTCATAGGTGTTTCTGGAAGTAAAATCATAGAATTACTCATTTCTAAAGAAATTGTTCCTGTACTTGCATTAGAAGGAGGCTCTCCAGCGTTATATGTTTTTACATGTCGTGTTTCTATATTAAGAGGGTAACTTCTAATAGAATCTATATACGACAAGCTAGCATCTAATCGTGTAATCTTGTATCTTTTTCTTCTGGAAGCAGGGAAACCAAGTGCTTTCACATCTTTTTTAAATAAATCTGTGACATCAATAACCGTGGCGTTATTAACAGAATCTTTATGAAATGCTTTTATAGGAAACGAAAACAATACAGGTTCGAAATTCGAATTCTCAACGGCCTCATGAATAGGTAAAGAATCAGCAGCATATATCTGATGAGATACAACGCGAAGTAATACTTGTTTGTTTTTTCTTTGCCATCTAAGTACTTGTGTATTTTGTTTGCCACCACCAAAACCAATTCCTGTGGCGGTTTTAGCAATTCTTGTAACCATTAACATTTCTCTGTTGAACAAAGAATCTGGTATTTCATAAAAGTATTTGTCTTCTATGTTATGAACTGTAAAAAGCCCTGGATCACTTTTTGCTTTTTTGGTAATGACTTCACTATATGGTTTGATAGCATTTTTGTCTTTGCCAGGTTTTTTTGCTCCTGCAGTTGCAGGAGTTTTTCCTTTTTTATTCTGAAAAGCAGAACAACTAGAAAATGTAACTACTACTATTAGTAATAGATATAGAGTACTTTTGCGCATGAGTTATTTTTTATCGGCCGAAGATAAAGAAATACATATGGGTTATAAGTGAAAGGAAAGTTAAAACCTATACGTCAGATGTTTAGTGTTTTAAGCATTGAAAAGCATAATCTTATAAGAATTAGAATAATTAAATTACTTTAGTCTTCAATTATTAAAGTGCCTTATGCAGTATAGTGTGTCAAATCATTTACTTAGAATATTTCTTTATCTACTTGTTTGTGTATATGTTATTTGGCTTGGAGTGATAATCGAACCTGATACGATAAGTTATGTAGGTCTGTCTTTGATTACACCGCCAGGATATGGTACTTTTTTGTTTGTTTTTCGGAAGTTATTTGGAGAAGGTCATTATTATCCCATTATAGTATTCGTTCAATTGGTTTTAGGATTTGCCTCTTCTATATATTTAGTTAGAACTATAAAAAATGTATTTCAGGTAGATAAGAGATTATTGATTTTAATTGATGTTGTTTTATTAGCCCCTATTTTTATTCCTGAATATTTGACCGTAAATCGCATCGTAACCCAGGGTTTGGCGTATCCTTGTTTTTTGGTCATTGCAGCATTTTTGATTCAATATCTTTTTTTGAACAATAAAAAAGTAATCATCTATCTACTATCTAGTGTTTTTATAGGAATGTTAATACGAACACAGTTTTTCTTTATCATTCCAGTATTGTTGTTGATTTTTGGATATCAGTGGTATGCTACTAAAAATTTCAGAAAATTTGCAATTCCAATCATTGTAATAGTACTGTTCCCAATGTTAATTTCATTAGTGCAAAAAACATTTAACTATGTTGTTCACGATACTTATATAAATATTTCAAGTACAGGACTTCAGGTAATGATTATGCCTTTTTTTGTAGCGGATCAAGAGGATTATAAGATTTATGATGATTCCAAAACTCAGGAATATTATAAGCATATGTATCAAATTGCTATGGATCGAAAATTACTGGATGATTTTTATGTCCCAGTGAATGATAATGTATTTCATCATTTTGATTATAATTTTGTCAATATATCTTATGGAGTACTTTCTATAGAAGGAAGAAAGTTTTTAATGCCATCAAACCCAGATTCTCCTGAAGCATTGATTGCTAATGATAAATTCTTAATGAATATGTGGTTGCCTTTGTTGTTAGATAATTTCTGGAAGTGCTTAGATCTTTTTTATAAGAACGTAGAAAATGCTTTTGGAGGATTTTATATGATATGGTTATCGCTATTGCTCTTAATAGGTTCTTTATATTTTTGGATGAAGTATAAAGAAAAATTGGCTTTAATAGCATTTATATGGATGTTGTTCACTTTTAGTAATGTCATTTTGGTATGTATTGTACAGCATAGTATAAGTAGATATATGATTTATCATCAATGGATGCTTCCTGTTTTACTTATTTTATTTCTAGATGTGATTGGTAAAAGATTATATCCTATTTCTGCATCAGAAAATTAATCTTTATTAGATTGAGTTACTACTTCTAGTGTGGTTTGATATAGATCGGATTTTAATACCCAGGCTTTTAACCAGGCATAAAAACTCATCGTAAAAATATCTTCCTGTTCAGGATTATTTCGACTTAAGGAATCTTTTATTTTAGCTAAAAACTCTTTTGTATTTATAGTGTCACTATGTAAGTAAAAGCTCATTGTTAATGATAGAAACTCCAAAACTCGATCTTCATTATTGTTTTTAAGGTAATTTCGATGCTTTTTTCTAAATCCTTTTACTCGCGATTCTACAATATCTATATGATCTAGTTCGATATGTAATAGTATTTCTGTAAGGTTTTTTTTAATCACCCAGATAATTCCGGCTTTTTCAGTGTACCAAGTATCGCTATGATGTAATTCATTTAGTAATTTTAAGGCTTCCTTACATCGAGATTGCTGAAAATAGAATACAATTAGGGTTAGTTTTAGATCTAAAATATAAGAGGTTTGATCTTTTATTTTGTTGAAGTCAAAATTTTCTAAAGACAATATTGCTTTTTCTGCTTGGCCAGTGTAATTATAATTCAGAGCTTTCAGTAGTTCAAGTTGAGGGAGGAATCTTTTGTAGTACTTACCTCTTTGCTTTGTCATCTGTTGCTCCATTCTTTTTAGATATTCTTGCGATGTGACAAAGTTTTTATTTCTAAAATAAGAATTAGCAACATAATATAGTATCTGAATATGGTAGAATAGATGCTTATCAGTAAATTGTTCCTTTGATTCAATTTGTTGATAAGTCTCTTCTACAAAAGAAAGAATCGAATGAAAATTACGAGCTGCATTTGCTGCTTGATTTATGATTTCGAGTATTTTGAATAATGATCGAAACGTCAAGTCATTTGTAATTGAAAGGTCGAAATTATCCAAAGAATCACTAATGGTTTGAGCAATATTGCTACGATTTTGAGAAAGCTTATCCTGAATGTTAGCGTAAAAAAGATTTAAGTTCTCCTCCTGTTGTAATAACTTTTGATTATTTCTAAAATCCTTTATTAAATGATCTAAAGATGTGTCTGGATCTACATGTGAATATTGAATTTTAGTATAATAAATCTCATGCAGTATACTAAATAGATCATAGGTTTTAGCTTTTAATGTTGCCTTTCTAATGGTTTTTATTGCAATTTTATATTGTTTTTGTTCGAAGAAAATTCTGCTGGCGAGGAGTAGTTTTAATATTTCCATCTCTTCAGAGGTTTCACTGTCAAAACTTTTGGTAGCAATAAAATCGATTAAGTTATCGTGTAATCTTTTACAGAGAGCGTGAAAAGCACCTTTAGCTCTTTTTCCGTATAACTGTATATCTAAGTCTTTTCTATTATCATTTATAGGATCTAATAGTTTGAATAATTGAATGTTTTTAGTGTCATTTCTTTTATTTTTCTGTTTAAGGGTGCTTATAAAACTTCTTTTCTCTTCAGAAGATAAGGTAGCAATTATAGAAGAAATTGTGTTCATTATATCGTAAGTATATGTAGGGTGATTATACTGTAAATATTGAATAAATTACTTAATAATCACAAATATATCATAAGTTTTTTGTGAATATTGAGTTTTTTAACCGATCAAGTCGTTGCAAATTTGTCCTGTTCAAAACAAACAATTGAAATAAAAATTTAATCATCAAAATCAATTATTATGGACTACAAGTTTAGTAACGATGTAACAGAAGAAATTAAAAAAGATGACATCGCTAAAAAAGAAACTAAAGTATATGATCAAAAACCAACACCAGCATTTATAAGTGCTTCTTGGGTAGCATTGTTTGCGGGTATGATTTCATTCTGTACTGGTTTGTGGAATGCAGAAATGCTATTAAATGAAAAGGGATATTATTTTACCATCTTATTATTTGGTCTATTCTCTGCAGTATCGGTTCAGAAAAATGTACGAGATAAGCTAGAGGGATTGCAGGTTACAGAAATCTATTACGGTATCAGTTGGTTCGCGGCATTAGCATCTATTGTGTTATTGATCATAGGTTTATGGAATGCAGATCTAGATCTTAGTGAAAAAGGATTTTACGGGATGTCATTCACACTTAGTTTGTTTGCTGCCATTGCAGTGCAAAAAAACACTAGAGATAAAAAATTCATTGAAAGTAAGGATGCATAATTGGAATATTAATCAAAAGGAGGAACTGCATTTTTGTAGTTCCTTGTTTTGATGATTAGAAAAGGCAGCTGCTGCTGTGGCTGTCTTTTTAATTTAAAGTTGATTGATAGTTTTTACTTAATATTAAAATCAAGAAGTTTTGAAAAAAGAAAAAATAGGAGTTTCCTTACTACTTATTTTGGGTTTGATTGTAATAATAGGAATGTTTTTTATAAATCCAATTATACAAAAAGAATATTATCATTTGTTTAGTGATTCTAGAAGCTTTATGAATATTCCAAATTTTTGGAATGTGATTTCTAATTATCCGTTTATAGTTGTTGGAGGTTTAGGTATAATCAATTTTATGGCTATCAAAAAATCCATGTTATCTTATACATTACTTTTTTTTGGTATAGTATTAGTTGGAATTGGTTCGGGTTACTATCATTTATACCCTACTACTCAATCCTTGGTTTGGGACAGGTTACCAATGACTGTAGTATTTATGACATTGTTTTCTATTGTAATTAAAGAGTATATATCAGAGAGGATAGGTGGGTTGTTTTTATGGCCATTAATTTTAATAGGTATATTTTCTGTAGGATATTGGGTTTTCAGTGAATCAGGAGATCTGAGAATTTATGCATTAGTACAGTTTTATCCAATGTTGTCTATTCCTATAATCTTAATTTTTTTCAAATCTAAATATGGTAACGATTTTGAGTATTGGATACTTTTAACGGCATATATAATTGCGAAATTATTGGAATATTTTGATACAGAAATTTATAAGTTACTAGGGTTTGTTAGTGGTCATTCATTAAAACATTTAGTTGCAGCTTTAGGTCTTTATTTCTTATTAAGTGCTTATAAGAAAAGAAATTTAACTTTCGAAAAAAGCTTTAAAAGGCCTTTAGGATTTTCTTCTCAATTGCAAAAGGAAAAAATATCATAAAGGGTAGCTATTTTGTTAATAGACCAAAATTTATAAGTAACAATCATAAAAATTATGAGTTCAAAATTTAGTAAAGAATTAAAAGAATTGGTCAGAGATCAAGTGATCTCATCTGAGATTTCAGATAAGATAGCGCTATATTACGATCAGAAGCAGGCTGCTAAACCTAATAGATTGTTTACGATATTTGGGGTTTTTGGAGCATTACTTGTAGGGTCAGGTATTATCCTGATGTTAGCGCACAATTGGGATGATTTCTCAAGAATGACAAAGACAATTTTGGCATTTATCCCATTGCTAATAGGACAATGCACAGCAGGCTTTTCTATTCTAAAAAATAAAAGCCGAACCTGGAAAGAAGCCTCAGGAACTTTCTTGTTTTTTGCTGTTGGAGCCAGTATATCTTTAGTGAGTCAGATTTATAATATATCAGGTGATTTAGGTTCTTTTTTACGCACATGGATTATACTTTGCTTACCATTGATCTACCTTCTTAGATCTCATGCAGTTACATTGCTGCTGATATTATCAAGTACTTATTACGCTACAGAGGTAGGTCTTTGGAATAATAGAGGTAATGATACACCTTGGTTATATGTGCTCTTTATTTTGGTAATCATACCACATTATTGGTTGCTGATAAAGAATAACCTACTCAGTAATACAACAACAATTTTTAGCTGGATTATACCCGCAAGTATTACAGTTGGCTTGAGTGCATTTGTAAAAGGTAATGAAGAATTAGGTTTTGTTATGTATATGACCCTTTTTGGAATATTCTATAATATAGGCAGATTGTCTGTATATAGAGAATTAAGAACACTAAGAAATGGTCATCTAATTATCGGTTCATTAGGAACTATTATTTTGCTAATGATATTTACATTCAGATGGCCTTGGGGAGAAATATATGATACGACGATGTATGTTTCTCAAGAGTTTTATACTTCGCTGTTTTTAGGAGTCATAGCAATTACCGTTTTGGGATATACGCTCATTAAAACAGGGATCCGATCGATAAATCTGTTTCAAGTTTCATTTATAATATTTGGAGTGCTATTCTTCTTGCTTTCTGATATGATTACATTGCCTATGATTCTAACTAATGTGTTGGTATTTGTATTGGGAATTACAGCTATCAAGATGGGTGCTGATACATTTAATTTTGGGATTCTTAACTATGGATTATTAGTTGTTTCCATACTGATAATATGCAGATTTTTTGATACCGATATGAGTTTTGTAATACGAGGACTGTTATTTGTCATTGTGGGGATTGGGTTTTTTATGACCAACTATATGATGCTAAAAAGACAGCAAAAAAATAAGTACACTAAAAATATACTGAAATGAAAATCATCTATTTATTTATACTATTTATTATAGTAGCGTTGGCTCAGATTTTTGTTCCTATCCAAATGGTTATGGATAGTGAGGATGTAATGATTTCTGGAGAAGCCTATAAGTTTAAAACAAGACCGATTGATCCGACAGATCCTTTTAGAGGTAAGTACATTACACTGCAGTATGAGATGAATCATTTTAATACAGAAGATTCTACGTATGTGGTAGGAGAAGAGATTTATATTTATCTTAAAAATGATAGTGAAGGTTTCGCAGAGGTCTCTCAAATCAGCAAAACACCTTTACAAATAGAAGCCGATTATGTGACTGCTCGAGTAACCTATTATTATAAAGGTAAAGTGAATTTTCAATTGCCTTTTAATACTTTTTATATGGAAGAAACGAAGGCATATGATGCGGAGCTGGCATATACTAAAGCTAATAGGAGTGGCTCATCTAATAATGTATATGCGTTGGTATATATCAAAGGAGATAATGTAGTTCTCAAAGATGTACTCATTGATGATGTTCCCATACAAGAGTACGTAGAGAAATAAAATTTTTGGATTAAGGTTAAACCTTTTTTGATAGCAATAGTCATAATAACGAAGAACAAAAAAAGATAATTATTATGAAGACATTATTGAGAACCCTGGTATTAGGTATTTTGTTATCTACGCTAACAGCGTCTTGTGCGACTACTGTAAGAGTACGCCCCTCGAATCGTGTGGTAGTTACTAAAGTGCATAAGCCAAGAATTGTAGTTCATAAGAATGTGAAGTATTACAGAAGTGGAGGCGTTTGGTATGTAAAAAAGAATAGAAGATATGTGACTGTTGCAGCACCTGTTGGTGCACGTATAAATGTATTACCCGCAGGATATAAATCTGTTAAGGTAAGAGGTGTGAGATACTACAAGCATAAAGGAGTATACTACAAAAAAACCGGAAGGAGTTATGTAGTAGTAAATGTATAGTAAGTTTTAGATTGAGTTGGTTAGTTTAGTTAAGAAAAATTCCTTGAGGTTTTTAAAACAAAATCTCGAGGAATTTTTATTTAAGAACTTGTATTACCAAGCTTCTTCAATTTTTATACGTTTTCCATTTTGGTAAGAAGCTATAAAAGCACCTCTAAAACCTAAACGGACTAGTTCTCTACGGAACTTTTTAGCTTCAGATAATGATGCAAAATTACCAAGAGCATATTTATTAAAACTTCCTGCTTTGATTTCTTTGAAATTAACAAATTTATCTGAGTATAACGATAAATCTTTTTCCTCAAAAGCTCCAATTTGTACGGCATATACCAGCTCATCTTGTAACGAAGCCTTCTCTAATTCGTTATCCTGATTATCAATTTCATTTTCTGAAGCATTGATCTCTTGATCCATTGATAGGTTCTTGATCGTTTCTTCCAGTTCCGTGATTTTATTCTTAAGCATGGCAGACTGCTTATTAGACTCACTTTTGGAAATCATCCCGTCAGAAGTGCTGAATTTCATAAAATATACCGTTCCTGCAACTCCTAGAAGTGCAATAATGCCTAAAATAATCGTAGCGATTTTAAACTTTCTAGCATTCTCTTGTTCGTCTCTAAGTGCTTTGGTATGAGTGTAATTAGAAACACGTTTTTCTTCTTTAGCTTCATCTATTTGAACTTGGAAATCCAATAGTTCGTCATCACTAATATAAGGCATGATTTGTGGTTTTAATATGTTCAAATATAGGAGATTATTGCTTTATCCAAAAATTAAATTACTGATTAACCGTAATTGGTTGGGTGTACTGATAAGTTTTCATTGTTAGAGATGTAGAATAATCAACAAATTATAAAGTGAATGATACCTGAAGTAAATCTTATAAAATCTAACTTTCTAAGTATTACATAAAACCTGTGTAGGATTTTTTGTCAAATAAATGAAGAAAAAGTCTATTAATGTACTCCTGACGATTTTAAATGACACCATGTCGAATATTTTTAAGACACGAAAATATTATGCTCAATAGCGCGTTATTTCTTTTTCGGTATTCTATTTTAACGATCCTCCCACCCTAATCGAAATAGAATACGGATTTTATTACCATACTCAAAACTTAACCATCGTGAGCACAAAGACATACTTAAGGGCGCAATTATTATTGCTTTTTCTTCTATCTAATTTAATATATTCACAATCTAACCTTGTTTTAGAGGTTGATGGTGGCGGACCTACTTCAATATGTAGAGGTTCAAGGATCCAAATTAATGCTATTGCAAGTCCGCCGAATGATGCCTATCTATATGTATGGAGGAATGTTAATACGGGACAAGAATTAAAAAGAGAAACAGGAGATGATGGAACTTTCCTTGTTTTCGATGCATTACAGCAACCTGTTACGCTTGAAGTTCAGGTATCTGGTGGTGGTGGATTTGCACAAGAAAGAATCACTATACAAACAGAAGATCCAGGAAATCCAGGTCTCAATACAACAATATTTTTATGTGGTAGAACAGGTATTATTAATTTGTTTGATGAATTAGATGGAGGACCAGACCCAGGAGGAACATGGGAAAATGGGATTGATACATATGATACTTCTAATCCAAATGGAGGAGCGTTTACCTATACAGTTGGAGGAAGTGGCTCTTGCCCGACTGTAAATGCAGTTATTACGGTTAGACCATGTGAAGATAATGATACAGATAATGATGGCGTTTCAAACGTTGATGACGATGATGATGATAATGATGGGATTCCAGATATAATAGAAGATGGCTTTTGCACTGCCGCGACAATAACTCCTATTTTTGTTTTAGAGGAAGATTTCGGTTTTGGAGGCCCTACCAGGAGTCGATATGCCGAAGGTTTAGGTCTGACATATCAACCAGGTTTGCCACAAGATATAAGTAACGATGGAGAATATAATGTAGCAACTTCCACATATTTCAGAACAGCTGGTGGTTTTGATGCGACATTTTTATCAACAGATCTTATTGGCGAAGAAGACGCCAATGGAGATATAGATGGTAGATATTTAGCTATAAATATGAAATCCAGTGTATTCGCAGATGCGCCTATTTTTGTAGCGGATAATTTACCAGTTACTCCAGGAATAGAGTATACTTTTAGTATGTCTATTGCTAGTTTAAATAATAATATGGGAGAACGCCCCGCTAATCTAACAATAGAAGTAGTAGATCAAAATACAGGTATCGCGATTTTTAGTGAAGATTCAGGAGAAATAGCAAATGGTACTGACGTTTGGAACTTAGTGGAAGATGTATTTACACCAGATCCTGGAGTTACAGTAGTAACCATAAGAGTAATTAATAGACAAAATATAGATGGTAACGGTAATGATATTGGGATTGATAATATTTTCCTTTCTACCACAGGTTGTGATTTCGATCGAGATGGGATTCCTAATTCTCAGGATTTAGATGCCGATAATGATGGTATTTATGATATCGTAGAATCAGGAAATGCAGCAGCAGATGGGAATGGAGATGGACAATTTGATGGAGGAATCAATACCGATGGAACATCTACTACAGTAGTGCATAATGTTATCAATTCTGATAGTGATCCTAATCAAGATTTCCTTGATATTGATGCTGATGGTGACGGTATTATTGATAACATAGAAGGGCAATCTACTGCAGGTTATATCGCGCCAAGTGGAGTCGATGGAGATTTTAATGGAGTCGATGATAGTTACGATACTAATGGTTCTGCAATAACACCCGTAAATTCTAACACTACGCCAGCTCCCGATTATATAGATACAAACTCAGACCCGGTAACTGGTGATTGTTTAGATGACACTATTGAGGGATATGATACTGATCAAGATGGAGTTTCTGATGTAGTAGCAGGTGGAGCAGATGGAGACGGTGATGGATTGGATGATGCATTCGATACAGTTGTACTGGATAGAGTGACTGTACAAATTAATGCAAATAATGGAGGAACAGTTCCTACTGATTTTCCAAATAATCATAACCCTCTAACAGAAGAAAGAGATTGGAGAGAAGAAATAGGAGATGTAGATGTGGATCCACTTGATATTACGATATGTGATCCGGTCAATTTATTTGATCAGTTGCCAATGGGAACATTGACCACAGGAACTTGGAGTGTACCAGCAACAGGTACTGCGCTAACTGGAGGTCATTTAGGGACATTAGATCCTGCCTTAGCAGGTATTTTGGATGGAGAATATATTTATACGCTTCCGGTATTATCTACAGGGTGTCCACCCATTAGATATCTAATAGATGTTACAATCGATGATACTTGTCAATGCCCGGATATCGATGAACCTGTCGTACCCACGGCACCTGTAACTACTTGTATTGATGCAACACCCTTACCGTCTGTGACGGTTACACTAGCACCTGGTTTAGAAGGGCGCTGGTATTTAGCCGATGGAGTAACTCCTATAGCAAGAGCTCAAAATACAGATACATTCACGCCCTTAAGATCTGAGTTAGTAGTAGGTGATAATACATTTAGAGTAGAAGCTTATGAACCTGTAGGAATGTGTACGAGTGATCTTGTAGATGTAATTATTACAGTGACAGCTCCGCCAGAAGCCGGTGAGCCTAATGATATGCCACCAGTACCGGTTGCTCTATGTGAAGGAGATAATATGATTATTGACTTATTTGAAGAATTAACTGGAGAAGATACAGGAGGTGTTTGGACAGATTCAACGGATACAGTTATTCCAGGTGGTGCTATTTCTGCAAATGCAAATATTGCTGGAGATTATACATACACGGTAACTAGTAATGGTTGTACAGATACAGCTGTAATAAACGTAACTATTAGTACAGTACCTACTTTAGCGTTTGGAGCTACAAGCTGTGCTGCTGACCGAGCTACTTATGATGTGTCCTTTACCACTAACGGTACCTGGAATATTTCGGTAGATCCAGCTAATGAAGGAACTGTTGATGTAGCTAATTCAATGATTACCGGAATTACGGATGGAATTGATATTACAATAATCGCTATGAATCCAAGTAATGATTCGTGCGAAGCGATGTTGGTAGTTACGGCGCCAGATTGTAGTTGTCCGGATATTGTAGAACCTACCAACCCAAGTAACGAGAGTATATGTGTCGGTTCTACAACACCTGTTTTGTCTGTAGATGTGTTGCCTGGTCAGACGGCAAACTGGTATGATGAGAATGGGAGTCCTTTAATTACAAACAGTACGACATTTACTCCTACAGATACAGCAGTAGGAGATTATGTATATAATGTAGAAGCTTTTGATACAACAGAAAACTGTGCTAGTGATCGTATAGAGGTTTTATATCAAATTCTTAGTGTTCCGGTTATTGACCCTATAGATCCAGTTTCTGCTTGTGAGTCGTATGAATTGCCAACATTAGCAGTTGGGGATTATTTTACCCAAACCAACGGAGCAGGTACTCAGCTCAATGCCGGTGATATTATTGATATAAGCCAGGTGATATATGTGTATGCCGAAACAGCGACGACACCCAATTGTTTTGATGAAGAAGTATTGGATATTACCATAAATCCTTTACCAAATCCTATAGCGCCAGTTAATCCTGGAGATCGTTTTTGTGAAAGTTATACATTACCAGCTTTACAAGCAGGGCAAAGTTATTATACCGGACCTAATGGAACAGGGACACAATTAAGTGCTGGGCAAGAAATTAGAGAAAGCCAAACTATATTTTTACAGGAAGTTGATACCAATGGTTGTGAAAATGAAGTTGATTTCTTTGTCGAAATACAAACGATAGAAGAATTAGAGATAGAGCCGGGTTCTATATGTCTTGGAGTAGACTTTTCCGATTCATTTACTATTGACACAGAATTAAACGATGCGAATTTTTCATTCGAATGGAGTCTGGACGGAACCATAATTCCAGGAGCTACTCAATCTTTCTATGACGCTAATACACCAGGGATGTATACGATAGTTTATACAGATGTAGTATCAATGTGCTCTGGAATTACTCAAGTAATAATTGAAGGGATTAATGGTCCACAAACCCTAGACCTTCGGTTATCTAACGGATCTTTTGCAGATAGTAATGATATTATAGCAACGGTAGATGGCGATGGTCCTTATGAGTTTAGTCTAGATGGTGGTTTTCCTCAGGACAGTAATGTATTTACTAATGTCCCTGTAGGACTCAGGGAAGTTACTGCGACTAGCATAGATGGATGTGGTTCTATAACAGGATCTATATTCGTAATTGGGTTTCCTACTTTCTTTACTCCTAATAATGATGGATTTAATGATCAGTGGGGAGTTGTTGGAAATGAAGACACTCCAGAGATGGATATCTACATTTTCGATAGGTATGGAAAACTACTTCAACAATTGAATAGGGATAATCAATGGGATGGTACATATGGAGGAAAACCCCTGCCCGCAACGGATTATTGGTTTGTAGCAGAGTTCAGAGATGGATCAGCTACGTATAGAAGACACTTTACACTAAAACGATAATGGGAGTATTATTTCTCTATTTCAAAACAAGCAAGATGAAATTTACAAAAATAAATCTAGTAGCAATAATAACATTGTTGTTTATAGGATTTGGAAATGCTCAAGAAGGCTTATCTATATATTCAGATTATCTCACTGATAATTATTATCTATTACATCCATCAATGGCTGGGGCAGCTAATTGCTCTCAGGTTCGATTAACCGGTCGTAGAAACTGGGTTGGAGAAGAAGATAGTCCAGGATTGTATACTGCAGCATATAATGGGAGAATTGGTGATTCTCAATCAGGAATCGGAGCGATTGTTTATAATGATAAAAATGGATTTTCTTCTCAGACAGGAGGATATGTAACATATGCTCATCATTTGATGTTTTCCAGAAGTGAGGTAGATTTAAATCAACTGTCTTTTGGATTAAGTGCAGGAGTCATTCAATACAGATTGGATCAAACCAGATTCGATCCTAATGATCCTTTGGTAGGACCAGGATCTCTAAGTGAAAGTGAATTTAATATAGACGTTGGTTTTTCATATAATCTATATAATTTTTATACACATGTTACCGTAAAGAATCTTTTAGAAAACTCTGGGGTCAATAATGACCTGCAATTGGTTAATAATTTAAGAAACTATCTAGTATCTGTCGGGTATGTTTTTGACCGTCCAGGAAAAACCTTTTCATACGAACCTTCTATATTATATTCGCATAGGGAAGGCGTCCAGCAGTCTAGTATTGATTTTAACCTAAAGGTATATAGTGATATGGAATTTGGAAAGCTATGGGGTGGGTTATCTTATAGAAGAAGTTTTGACTCTATAGATTTTGTGGAAAATTCTGAAATACAAAGCCAGAGCTTGAATTATATAACTCCTTTTGTTGGCGTTAATTTCGGGAAATATATGTTCGCATATACCTATTCATATCAATCAAATCCAGTAACGTTTAATAATGGCGGTTTTCATCAAATAACATTAGGTATTGACTTTTCTTGTAGATCTAAAAAGTATGCGTGTTATTGCCCTTGGGTAGAATAAATTTCTTGTCAGGTAAAACCATTTTAATGAAACATTATGTAATGGTTAACTTCTTTAATTGGAAGAAAAATAGTTTGATCTTTATTTAAAGAAGAGATAACATCAAGTTTATTGTGATAAAATATTTTTGAAGAAAAATAAATACACACAATGAACAGAAGAAATTTTTTTGAAAAATCTTTATTAGTTGCAGGAGGCTTTATGATAGCTCCTATATACATCAGTTGTAATGAAGATGACGATATAGATATTGGTATTCCGGATCTTAGTACAGACAAATTTTTTGAAGGAGTTGCAAGTTTTGATCCTACTGATTCTAAAGTCATTATATGGACACGATTTACTCCTGATACTGGTAGTTCTAATACTGTAATTAATTGGCAAATTGCTTCAGATCAAAATTTTAACGATGTAGTGAGAAGTGGTGAGTTTGTAACGGGAGCAGACAGGGATTATACAGTAGCGATAGATGTTCAAGAGCTACCTTCTAATAGCAAATTTTACTATCGGTTCTTTGAGTTGGAAACACAAACAACTTCTGTAGTCGGTGAAACGATTACACTTCCAGCATCTGGGGATATGATAACTGATGTGAAGTTAGCCGTTTGTTCTTGTGCAAATTTTGCAGCAGGATTATTTAATGTGTACGGAGCCATGGCTAATTCTGAAGCAGATGTGATCGTGCATTTGGGAGATTACATCTACGAATATGGAGAAGGTGAGTACGGTACTAATGAAAATACTGTAGCCTTAGATAGAGTTCATAAACCAGCAAATGAAATTGTATCACTTACAGATTATCGAGCGAGGTATAAGCAATATAGAAGTGATGCTCAACTACAATTAGCCCATCAGAAAAAACCATTTATCTGTGTGTGGGATGACCACGAAGTTACCAATGATGCTTATAAAGATGGTGCAGAGAATCATCAAGATACTGAAGGATCCTATGAAGTTAGAAAACAAACGGCAATACAAGTATATAGTGAATTTTTGCCTCTAAGATCTACAGATCCATTTAAGATTTACAGAACATTTGATTTTGGTAGTGTATTAAGTTTACATATGTTAGATACCCGAATTATAGGTAGAGATAAGCAACTTTCTTATAATGATTTCTTTAGCCCAAGTACAGGATTAGATACAGTTGCATTTCAGACAGCCTTGCAAGACCCTAGTAGAGCTTTATTAGGATCGGAACAGCTAAATTGGTTGTCTGGAGCAATCGCTGGAAGTAATGCAAACTGGCAAGTATTAGGACAACAAGTACTAATGGGTAAAATGTTTATGCCAGCAGAATTACTTATTCTTATCGGTAGGGTCGTAGGAGAAGTTGGAGCATTAGGAGCTGCTACTCCAGAAACGGCTGCTGCTTTTGAAGCTTCATTAACGGAGCTAACAGCGATTAAAACAAGATTGCTAGCTGGAGATATTACATTGACCGACGAAGAGATCGCTAGGGTACAAACAGTTATTCCTTATAACTTAGATGCTTGGGATGGTTATTTTATCGAGAGAGAACAACTTTTTGCAATGCTGGGAGGAAGAAAAACAGTTTGTCTAGCTGGTGATACTCATAACGCTTGGTATAGTGCGTTAAAAGATGTAAGTGGAAAAGAAATAGGAGCAGAATTTGCTACATCTTCAGTTTCTTCTCCGGGATTCGAAGGTTTTCTAGGTGTAGATGGGAATCAGGCCGAAGGTTTTCAGCAAGCTTTGGAGATCCTGATTGATGACTTACAATATATGGATGCTACACAAAGAGGATTTTTACAGGTTACCTTTACGACTAGTAGTAGTCAGGCACAATGGAATTTTATTAATACCATCGCTGCAGAAAACTACACTGTAAGTGTTGGGAAAACAGTTTCGTATAGTTAGAAAGCCTTAATTTAGAAGTAGTGACTAAAAACGCAACCTGAAGAGGTTACGTTTTTTGTATTTATTGGTTTTATATTATTTTGACTGAGCCGTTTTCCTATTTAAAAAGAATATGATTTACTCTGCGACCTCTACGATAAGATTATCTTCAGTTTTAGTTACTTTGGTTAATCCTAATTTAGAAAGACCTTTCATTCCTTTATCCCAAGCTTTGTTACTTAAACCAGAAGCAGTTTTTAGATCACCTAAAGCCATGCTTTGTTCTTTTTTGATAATTTCAAAAATAGCTTTTTCGTTATCATTCAATTCTACAGCCTTTTTTTCAGGACGCATCTGTGGGAAAAACAATACCTCTTGTATCGATTGATTATTGGTTAAATACATGATTAACCTATCCATACCAATTCCCATTCCAGAGGTAGGAGGCATACCATATTCTAAAGCTCTAATAAAGTCATTGTCAATAAACATCGCTTCGTCATCTCCTTTTTCGCTCAATTTTAGTTGTGCTTCAAAACGTTCGCGTTGATCAATAGGATCATTAAGCTCAGAGTATGCATTGGCAATTTCTTTACCACACACCATAAGCTCAAAACGCTCTGTAAGCTCTGGATTATCTCTATGCTCTTTACATAAAGGACTCATTTCTTTTGGGTAATCTGTAATAAATGTTGGTTGGATATAGTTTCCTTCGCATTTTTCTCCAAAAATCTCATCGATCAACTTTCCTTTACCCATGGTTTCATCCACTTCGATCCCCATTCCTTTTGCCGCTTCGCGAATCTCTTCTTCAGATTTTCCTGTGATGTCAAATCCAGTGAAATGTTTGATAGAATCAGTCATCGTTACACGAGCATAAGGTGTTTTGAAGTTTATTTTATGTTCTCCAAAAGTAGCATCTGTCGTTCCATTTACAGCAATTGCACAGTGTTCTACCAGATTTTCGGTAAACTCCATCATCCAGTTGTAGTCTTTATAGGCTACATAAATTTCCATTGCGGTAAACTCAGGATTATGAGTTCTGTCCATTCCTTCATTTCTAAAGTTCTTAGAAAACTCATATACGCCTTCAAAACCACCAACGATTAATCGTTTTAGGTACAACTCATTAGCAATACGCATGTATAAAGGTATGTCTAGAGAGTTATGGTGTGTTATAAAAGGACGCGCAGAAGCACCACCGGGGATTGGCTGTAGAATTGGTGTTTCTACTTCAAAATATCCTTTGGTATTAAAAAACTCACGCATAGCGTTAAAGAGTTTTGTCCTTTTTACAAATACATCTTTTACACCGGGATTGACGACTAAGTCTACATAACGCTGACGATATCTCAATTCTGGATCCGTAAAAGCATCATGAACCTTGCCATCTGCATCTGTTCTAGGTTGAGGTAGTGGTTTAAGCGTTTTACTTAATAAGGTAAAATCTTTTACCATCACCGTTTTTTCACCAACTTGTGTGGTAAAAAGCTCGCCTTCTACACCAATAAAGTCACCAATGTCCAGTAATTTTTTATAGATTTCGTTGTATTTGGTTTTGTCTTCACCAGTACAGATTTCGTCTCTGTTAAAATATACCTGTATACGGCCATTAGAGTCTTGCAATTCTGCAAAAGAAGCTTTCCCTTGTATACGTCTGGACATTAATCTTCCTGCGATGATTACTTTTTTTCCTTCTTCATATTTCTGTTTTATGTCCTCAGAAGTATGATCCACAGGAAATAATGCTGCAGGATATGGATTGATACCTAAGTCGCGTAAAGATTTTAGCTTCTCTCTTCTTACAAGTTCTTGTTCTGATAATTGCATAATGCTGCCGTTTTAAGCGTGCAAAGATACGAAGTATGATATAATCTTTCAATTGATTTTTAAGGATAGTCAGGACAATCGTATGTAAGAATGTTTTAACACAGTACAAAAATCGATTTTCTATGAATTAGGGCGTCCTGGCGGGCTATCCAATACAATTCCTCTCCGCCTGAGGCGGATGCGGGATTTCCATTCCTACCCCTGACGCATATACAATGTGTAATCAGCTAAGAACCTCAGTCCTCGCTTGGTATTACGGTATAACTATTATACATCTACGAAGGGTGAGGTTCTCGAACCCTGATATGAACCGGACTTCGAGAACCTCAGTCCTCGCTTGATATTACGGTGTAACTATTATACATCTACGAAGGGTGAGGTTCTCGAACCCTGATATGAACCAGTCCTCAATTCTGAACCTATCCGAACCCTGAGCGTAGCCGAAGGGTGAGAATACACTGCCAAAGCGTAAACTTTCAATAAAAAAATGAAAAAAATTGAATTTTGGTAGTAACATAAGTAGACTGTATGACACTATCTAGTATAAAATAGCATCTAATTGGAAATTTAGAAGCGTTTTATTACAATTTTTAATTATATCAATTTTACAATTATGAGAAAAGTATTGTTATTTCTGTGTGTGTTAGTGTCTGGTTTTAGTGTTTTTGGGCAAGTTAATTTAAATTCTTCTTCAGGAAGAGTAAAAGATATCGACACGGACTTTTTATTTAGATTAACGGATAAACAATATGATAGAATTCTGCTACAATCAGGATGGTTATCTGGTATAGGGGATTACTTGTCGTTTAAACACGGAGGAGGTAATACAGAAGCCGGAACTTATGGTTTTCGGATAAGTGATGCACAAGGTTTTGATTTTGGCAAAAATGATTTTAGCACTTCATTCTTAAAAATTATGACTAATGGTAATATTGGTATTGGAACAACCTCACCTCAATCAAAACTAGAAATAAAACAAAGCGGAACGATCGGAGGGACTTGGAACCCTTCTGGGAGTTTTTTAACAATTTCGGATTCAGGAAGTTCAAAAATGATTATGGATTCTAATGAAATTTATGGTAATGGGACTTTGCATATCGGATCCAAAACAGGTGATATTATTAAGTTTAGAACCATTTCTGAAAACTCAACTAGCGATAAAGTTGTTATTAAGGCTGATGGTAAAGTGGGTATTGGAACCAATAGTCCACAGGCAGGATTGCATATTGCTAATAATACTGGACTATTTATCGATGACAGTGCTAGCGGATTTCCAGGTAGGATAAGTATGACTGATGGTTTTACAAATGCTTCTACGAAAGATGATATGCTTTTTGAATCAGATGGAGCCTTTATATTTAAACTTGATAGAAATGGTAATGGAATTTCCAATCTGCCTGGTTTTGGAGTTTATAACAAAAATAATGAGGCAATATTCTTTGCAAAAGACAATGGAAATGTTGGCATCGGCACAAGCACCCCAGACGCTAAACTAGCTGTAAACGGAAATATCCACACCAAAGAAGTAAAAGTAGATTTAATCGGTTGGGCAGATTATGTGTTTAAAGAAGGTTACAATTTACCAACGCTAGAACAAGTAGAAGATCATATCGCTACAAAAGGTCATTTAATCAATATTCCATCCGCCGCAGAAGTAGCAGAAAACGGTATCCAATTAGGAGCTATGAATGCGAAACTCCTAGAAAAAATAGAAGAATTGACGCTGTATACGATTGCGCAGGAGAAGAAATTGCAAAAACAAGAAGAACGTCTTAAAAAATTAGAGACATTATTAGTAAAGAAATAGAATCTCAATTGCTTCTAGTATATATTCATTCGTGAAATATGGAGATATACCAATGAATACATATCTAGAGTTACGGTTCCTATTCATATAATAGAACGAATCAGTGATATAATAATCCAACAATAGACCATAAATAAAAAAAGTAAAAAAACAGAGGTAACATTTCTCCTTCCTAAGACACGTACAAGTAGGGAGGCGAAGTTCACCTTAGAAAATTTCTTAAACATATTAATAAATTGATGGGGTATCCATTTAAAAAAATAAGTAAGGCAACAATTATTAAATAGTATTTTTTATGAAAAACATTTCATTATTTCTCACACTTTTTTTGATTACAAGTTTGGGATATGCACAGACTGGCGATGACGGTGGAGGCACTACTGCATTTGATTATACAGCAGAGCTTTCTAGAGCAGTTACGATTCCTAACTCTCCAGAAGCAGCAGCATTTATTAAATATGGAAATGTTCCATTAAACCAATATACAGGTACTCCTAATGTTTCGATTCCGATTTGTCAAATTTCTGGTAAAAGTATTTCGCTACCGATATCGATGACCTACGACGCTTCTGGGATCAAGGTGAATCAATTAGCTACTAAGGTTGGTTTGGGATGGAACCTGAACTATGGTGGGGTAGTTTCTCGTCAGGTACATGGACTTCCTGATCAAGCGGATGGAACCTATGCTAAAATTACAGACCCAGGCACTCGAGCGGGTCTTGATGCTGCCTACAACAATGCGCATATGACTGCTTTTTCTACCGTAGAGGCGATGGATGCTGCCGATGCTTTGTTAACCAATTATAGTATGAACAATATCGATATCCAGGCAGATACCTTTAGTTTTTCTATTAACGGATTATCAGGTACCATCGGAATCAACTATGATGTGACTGAAAATGGAAAATATCAAGTTTTTTGTATTGATAATCCAGAAGTCAAAATTGATTATACCTTGTTAGGAGATCAGATCACCAATTGGATTATTACTGATACCCAGGGAACACGATATGAGTTTGCCAAAGCAGAATACACCCATACATCCTATAGCACCCAACAGAATGAGTATACCGCAGAATATATCTCCAGTTGGTATGTTACCAACATAGAAACTGCTGACAAAGAAGATACAATCGTATACTACTACGGTAATGGGGCCTACTATGCAGAGAATCAGCGGTTGCCTTTAGACCATATTGTTCAATTTTATCAAAACGTGAATTCTTCAGTTTTTACACAAGAAATTGTAGAACAACATAAGCAAACGATCTATAAGATCAAACAATTTAACCCAACAGCTATTTTTCATAATGGGAAGCTGGCAGTAGATTTTGGAAGTACTCTGCAGCGAGAAGATTTGCTTGGGCAATCTGCGATTACAGGTGTCAATGCCTATAACATTTTAGGACAGCCTATAAAATCCTTTGAATTTGATTATTCATATTTCGTGTCAGAATCCGGTTCAGGGATATATTCAGCAGGTGATAAACGTTTAAAACTAGATGCAATTCGTGAGATTGAGGTGTTTCAGAATCAAGGAACTGTTAATACATCACCTACAACTCCTAAAGAGAAAACGCATAGTTTTGACTATTTTAACCCGACACAACTTCCTCACATAAGTTCTAATCATATGGATCTTTGGGGATATTATAATGGAGGAACAGGGAGTATAACCAATGTGGTGGGGAACAGGTTCCTTTTTAACCAACAATATGGATTAAGGCGATTAGATTATGACTTCCAAGGGGCTGACCGCACATCTAAACCGGAATTTGCAATTAACGGAACGCTACAAAAAATCACATATCCTACTGGAGGAAGCACGGAATTCTTTTTTAATGGACATAGTGGGCCTTTAGAAGAAGAGGCAACAATTAATCTACAAAGATACACCACTACCGTTCAGGGAGGAAGTGATAACCCAATAGCCAGTACCAATGATCTCGATGATTGTCCTAATATTGATGATATCGGATACTTACACAACCTTCAGAATATTGCCAATGGGGAGTTTACCATTGATGCGTTAAATGCCAACAAAGCAATTGCTTTTGATGTGACATTCAATAATTACAATCCCGGGCCCCCATTAGCAGGCAATGGAGTGACATTTGTCTGTGTGTATAAATCTCGAATAGGAACGGGTCAGTGTGAGACACGTCCTTGCCCTGAAGGAGATTTACAACCTAATGGATGTTCCTTGGATGTATCAGGTGATACTTATACGATTTGTGATAGAGGAGAAGCACCACTGACCTATTGTGATATTATGACCAGTAATCCTGCTACCAACCCAAAGATTGTGTATTTCAGTACTACTATTCCTGATCGTGATTTTATTTTACAATTAGAAGAAGGAGATTATCGCATTTTACTAGTCAATGGAAATTCCAATACCGCTTTAGATATTCAATATGAATTACTGGTAGAACGGGAAATACGAAGAAACAATATGGTAGGAGGTTTACGATTGGTTAAAACAGAAGACAAACCTTCAGAAAATGCTACTGATGTATTGACTAAGTATTATTATTATAATACGTTGCCTGAAAATGGAGTAATTACTCCTAGTATTATAGAAGGGAACTATGCTTCTTCCGGAGTGGTGCATCAAAAACTATTCTTTTCTGATGTAGAAATACATAGTGGTCTTGTGCGTGATGGTGTCAATGTACCTGATGTGAATTTGTATAAGTTTTATAGCAACAACCTGGCTCCAAAAACAAAATACAATATCGCCTATACCAACGTATCTGAAATACAATTCAAAAATAATCAATATCAAGGGCATACCACCTATACCTTTTACAATCAAGATGATGGTGTTGCGGTAGCAAACCGTCCTTATTTCCCCAGATACCATCTAAACGGAAGACTGAGAGCGACGACCCATTATAATGATCAAAGAAAAATGGTGCAGCAAAGCTCACAGCTGTACTCACAACAAACCCTGAGTACCACCATGCCACACAACGGAGTCTTTATGATCCCAGAGGCAGTTGCACATCAAGCCTGTAAGAAAAAAATATACCAGGATGGCGTCTATACTATTTCCGTCTCACTTGCTGACCCTATAGTGGGTGGTTGTTTTGGAGGAGGAGAATCAGGGCCATATACCATCTATTTCGCCAACAAGTACCGCTTAACACCTGTATGGACACGATTAGAGGCAAAAACAGAAAAACAGTTTTTTGAGGATCAGCTCATAGAGCAAAAAACAGAATACTTCTATGATAACGATACTCATAAACAAATGACACGTACGCAAACCACCAAAAACAATGGGGAGATCGGGATCTCTAAAATGTATTACCCTCAGGATAGAGCAGCGCTCGGTACCTTACCTCTTAATGCCAACAAAGCTATTGATGTAATGATAGATACCCATCGTATTGGAATGCCTTTGCAAGTAGAGCAGTACACCAAGCAAGGAACTGAAAACATCCTACTGGCTACACAAAGAACAGATTATAAATTATGGGGTACCGAAAAACATGTATCTCCAGAATTTGTGTATACCAGTAAAGGAAATGCAACGCTGGAAGAGCGCATGCGATATGTAGATTATGATAATCTAGGACATCCATTAGAAGTTGTACAGACCTTAGGAAGTCCAGTTATATTTATTTGGGGATACAACAATAGATATCCGATTGCCAAAATTGCCAACGCTACCTATATAGGGATGCCTACAGAGGTTATCGATTTGATTGATCAGATCAAAACAATCTCTAATGCAGAGGATACTGCTTCTGAGGAGATTGCTATGCGATCTAAGTTCAAGGATTTAAGATCCCACACATTCTTTGCTAATGCAGAAATAACGAGTTATACCTATAACCCACAAATTGGTGTGACTAGTATCACAGATCCTAGGGGATATACGATGTATTACGAATATGATGGTTTTAATCGATTATCAACGGTAAAAGATCAGGATGATAATTTGATATCAGAAAACAAGTATAACTACAAAAACTAGTAACAGATGAAAAATATTGTAACACAAATTGCTACAGTCTTGCTAGTTTTAGTAAGCGTAGTGGTAACTGCCCAAACAGCAGATACAGTAATTATAGAAAACGAAACCATTAATGCATCTAGCGATCCGGCATTACTTAATATAAGCGCAGGTCAAAAAATTATCATTAAACCAACCACTTGGATACAACCGGGTACTGTATTTTCTGCAACGATTTCTGGAGATCCTTATGTAAATCCATTATTAAGCACTGACGAGAATTATGTATTTACACGAGTGTATCAAAAGGAGAAGACCAGTTTTTCTGAAGTTAGCAATAATAGTGATGTGATCGAAAGCATTACCTACTTTGATGGATTAGGTCGTGCTACGCAACAAATAGGGATCAAAGCCTCTCCTGATAAAAAGGATATTGTAACTCATATGGAATATGATACTTATGGAAGACAAGCAAAACAGTATTTACCTTTCGAGAGACAAAATGAAGTTATAGGAAGTTATGACCCCGTTGATGTTATTACAGATATTAATAGTTATTATAAAACAAAATATCCTAATGATTTTATCGGAATGGCAGAAGCTGATGTCAATGCCTATTCAGAGACTATTTTTGAGAAATCTCCATTAAGTAGACCTTTAAAACAGGCTGCACCAGGATTAGACTGGATTGCAAAAACTACAGGAGATGATCATACCATAAAATTAGATAGAAGGGCCAATAATGCCGCGGATGATGTGGTCTATTTTAGAGTAAACTTTATAGACGGCAATACCGAAGCGCCTAGCTTGGTAAAAGTGGGAGATTATCCAGATAATGAACTCTTTGTAAACATTACCAAAGATGAGAATTGGGTCACGGGTGATGGTGATAATCACACTACACAGGAATTCACTGATAAATCTGGTAGAGTCATTCTAAAGCGTACTTTTAACTCCTCTCCCTCTGGGGGAGGTGCCGCAGGCGGAGGGGGAGCACACGATACCTATTATGTATACGATGATTTTGGGAATCTTACCTATGTCATTCCTCCAAAAGTTATAGTAAGTGATGGAATTTCTTCAAGTGAGCTCAATGAGCTCTGTTATCAATATATCTATGATTATAGAAACCGATTGATCGAAAAGAAAATACCAGGAAAAGGATGGGAGTATATTGTATATAATAAACTCGATCAGCCGGTGCTAACTCAGGATGCCAACCAAAGAGCAAAATCCCCAAAAGAATGGTTGTTTACGAAATATGATGCTTTGGGCAGAGTTGCGTATACTGGAATTATAAAAAATGATCAAAATCGTTTAACAATACAAGATTCGGCAGATAACAATACAAGTTATACCCAGTATGAAACTAAGCAAAGTAATAGCAGCACAATAGCAGCAACATCGGTATATTATACGAATAATACTATTCCTGGGTATATTGATAAGATCTTAACCGTCAACTACTACGATAATTATGAAGTTGGAAATCTAGTAACTTTTAATCCAGCTAATGGCTCCGGAACCTGGGAAGGTATGACAGCAACTGCAGAAGTAAAAGGCTTACCAACGGTATCCCAAGTTAGAGTGTTAGGAACTGATCAATGGATTACTACCGCTACCTATTATGATAATAAAGGAAGAGCTTGGGAAACCCATATAAAAAATGATTATCTCGGTACTGAAGATTGGATTTTAAATAAATTGGATTTTGTGGGCAAGGTTTTAAAAACCCGAACTACCCACACCAAAGACAACAATGCTGCGATAGTAACCATTGATACCTTTATCTATGATCATATGGGGAGATTGTTAGATCAAAAGCAAACGATTAATAATCAAGCAGAAGAGCGAATCATATCAAATACCTATGATGCATTAGGACAATTGGAGTCTAAAGAAATAGGCGGTGGATTACAAGATGTAGATTATACCTATAATGTTAGAGGTTGGTTAAAAGAAATTAATGAGGGCACCACAGATAATGGAGATTTATTTGGTTTTACGATTAATTACAACACCACTACAGAAAACTTAGGAGCAATTGCATTGTATAATGGTAATATTAGTGAAACCAGTTGGAAAACTGCTAATGATAATACCAAAAGGGCTTATGGATACCAGTATGATGCATTGAATAGAATTCTTGCCGGAACGAGTAGTGATGGTAGGTATAACTTAAGTAATGTATCCTATGACAAAAACGGAAATATCGAAACCTTACAAAGAACCGGTGCCATTGTAACAAACCCAGATCGAAGTAGATCTGGTGATTTTGGCATGATGGATCATCTTGCCTACGAATATGATGCAGGGAACAGGTTATTAAAAGTTACCGACGAGGTAACTATGCCTTTTGGGTTTACCAAGAATGCCACAGTTGCAGGAGATGAGTATCAATATGATGTTAACGGTAATATGACTGTGGATCATAATAAAGGAATATCCAGTATTAGTTATAATCATTTAAACTTACCTAATACTGTTGCCATTTCTAATAGTGAAGGAACAGGAAATATTACTTATATTTACGATGCCACCGGAGTAAAACAAAAGAAAGTTGTCTCTGGAGGAAGTTCTTTAGCAACAGAATACGCTGGTAACCACGTGTATGAAAACGGACAACTTAAGTTCTTTAACCATGCAGAAGGGTATATAGAACCTAATGGAGAAGGTGAGTTTGATTACGTATACCAATATAAAGACCATCTGGGAAATATAAGACTCTCATTTTCTGATAAGGATAAAGATGGGAAAATTGATGTGCTGAGAAATAATGCAGATGCAGACGGTGATAATGATTATGCTCACGAAATCTTACAAGAAAAGAATTATTATCCCTTTGGACTACAACATAAAGGGTACAATGACCTCATTGTATCAGAACATAACTATGGTTTTACTGGTAAAGAAGAACAGGATGAACTTGGTTTGGGATGGATAGATATTACCGCACGTAATTATAATCCTGAAATTGGTAGATGGATGAATATTGATCCATTGGCAGATCAATTCCCTTCTTTATCACCATATAATTATGCCTTGAATAATCCTCTTAATTTCGTTGATTTTGATGGAAAAGCTCCTGATCCCGTTTTATTGAAAGTTGTACAAAATGCTATACAAAATTTTGCTGTAACCTATGCAATAAATAAAATTAATGCTGCTCATCAAAAAGTTTTTGGTAAAACAAGTTTAGATCGCCCAGTAATTTCTTCAATACCTAAAGGAGAAAAAAAATACATATTTGAAGAAGGTTATTTAAATGCTTTGTTAGGAACAAATGAAGTCAATTTTGATGGGAAGGTCGCTCTGAACGGAAGAAATTTCGATATAATAGGCTCCTTTCATAAAAAAAGTAATAATAGTTATCACGAGATTAATTCAGTTGATGTACTAACTGGGAAGGATGGAAGCAGATATACTTCTTATGCATCTGGATTTGATGGAGGATTTGTTGTCGAGTTGACGGGAGGTACAACAACCATCATGAGACTTTATCTTCCCGATGCAGAAACTCACAAGATTTTTGAAAATCTTTTAAATAAATCTGGAGAAGATTATTTGAATAATTTAATTCAAGAAAATCCAGAACTTGCAAAATTATTTGGGCTTGCTAATTTAAAGGATGAAGTTGATAACTTATACAATAGTTTTGGTAGAGATAATCCTTACGACGAAAATTCAGAACAAGGTAAAAGATACTTGAGAATTCGAAATACTTATAGAGATAGAAGAAATACTTATAGAAATGAAGAACATTTTTTTGAGGAACTTCGAAAAAAAATAAATTTAGATATTAAATAATGAAAAACAGTAAACATATTTTGAGCAAAGTAAAAAAGAATTTAAAAATTATTTTAATTTTACTGATTATTATAATTATAACTGTTCTATTCTATTCAGGTTACGAAAATTACAAAACAAATGAGTTGATAAGAAAGAAAAACTCCTCTTTTTCAGATGCTCATTCAAAATTTTTGCTACCTTCTGAAGGTAGTAATATAGGACAAGAATTATTAAAGGAAATTGAGAAGATAAAACTTCAAACAATTAATCAGTTTTTAGATAATAGTGAGGAAAAAATTGTTTTCAATCCCTTAAATATGGATACCCTAAGTATTACGATTTTAGGTAGTAAATATTCATATCAATCTTCCTTAGATTTGGGGTATATTGATGAGGGTTATAATCAGGTATTAACAAAAAATGTTTTTGAATTTATTCGTGATAAAGGCATAGTTAAAATAGATATATTTAGCTTAACACCTACACCTGCGGGAGATGTTCCCTTACCTCCCGGTTATTTAACCAATGATAAATGAATCTCCCCCCGCTAGCGCGAGCGTCACGCTCGTGCCGATAAAGAGTGAGCGGTATGAGAAAAAAAATAAAGAAAAGGCACAATAGTAAAAGTTGTGTTCTCATGCTCGTACTAATACAGGTTAGCGGGTAAAGACAAACAATAATTATAGCTAAAAAGACTGTTTATAACGACAGTCTTTTTTGTATTTTGGTAGGATGAGCAGAAAGTATAAATTTCATAATCCATCGGCAGCTTATTTTATAAGCTTTGCTACCGTGTATTGGATGGACGTCTTTTCACGTCAGGTTTACTTTTCTGTACTTGCAGAAAGTCTCGATTATTGTAGAAAAGAAAAAGGGATGGAAATCTATGCTTATTGCGTTATGCCAAGTCATATTCATTTACTATTTAGAGCAGCTAATGAAAACCCATCCGATCTCATAAGAGATATTAAAGGATTCACTGCTCGAAAAATGATACAGACAATACAGGAAAATCCGCAGGAAAGTAGAAAAGAATGGTTAGTATCAATGATGGGAAAAGCAGGGAAAGAAAATAGTAATGTGGTAAAATACCAGTTTTGGCAACAACATAACAAACCTATAGAACTTTGGACAGATAAAGTGATCCAACAAAAGATAGACTATATTCATAACAATCCGGTCCAATCTGGTTTTGTAACCGATCCTGTAGATTGGAAGTATAGCAGTGCCAGAAATTATCAGGATGATCATACAGTCTTAGAAATTGATACTAATGGTTTTTTGTATGGGTTAGTAGATTCGGCACGAGCGAGACGCTCGCGCTAGCAGAGGACTAACTAACTAATGGATAACATCACGAGCGAGACGCTCGCGCTAGCAAGTAAAGCTTTAAATAATGATTAAAAGATATATTCATATTACAACGATTTTATTGTTCACTTTTCTATCATGTAAAAGTCAGGATGTCATAATTTTAGAATCTCTAAATAGGGAACTGACACATATTATTAATGAGGATAATGAGATAAATAAGGTTAATAGAGATAATATTGAAGCACGACAAAAAGCTCTTTCAGATATTATAGAACTTAGAAAAGAGTTCTTTTCGAAGGTTAATTTAGAAAAATCAGAATTTAAATTAATTGAAACGAATCGCATTAATAAATCTTACACTGGAGTTATTCTAGTAGATGATAGTGATGTTTTCGTTTTTTCTAAAAAAGAAGGAAAATCTACATTCCAACAAACAAATCTAGATGATTATACAGCGAATAATCCTAATGATATTAACTTGTATATTTTTAAAAAACTAAATGAAGAGAAATTGGATCAGTTAGTTGCTATAAGTAAAAAAGCAAGAAATCATCATGGAGAAACTTTAATAATAACAACATCAGAAAAGGGTAAAGTAGCTTCCAATATTATGAATACTTTTTTTATACAAGATGATCAAGGCAAACTAATACATTGGTAGAAACCCAGATCGCTTGGATGCGATGGCGCGGAAATGTTTTCCGTGACGCGTATGAGTAAGCGATAAGAATAAGAAATAGTATAAAAACAGTCATGTCTTTAAAATGATATGGCTGTTTTTTTACGATAATGTTTAATGTTCTTAATAATGATTTACCGCACAGATTGCAAATCTGCGCTATCTGGATCAGCTAAGAATATCGGACTTCGAGAGCACTTCGACACTTATCCACCTGCGGCGGAAGCTCAGTGTTACACCTCAGTCCTCGCTTGGTATTACGGTATAGCTATTATACGTTTCCGAAAGGTGAGGCTCTCTAACCTTGAGTTTACCGGGCTTCGAGAGCCTCAACCCTCGTTTACTGTCTCGTCCTAAAAAAGTTTAAATATTTTACATTAATCCTAAAATAGCTTTACAATCCAGTGTAACTAATGATTGAATTTTAACATTTCCATAACTAAAATCCCTTGAAAATCCTCAAAACCTACTATGATAAGTTGGGAGGGTGTACTTATATAAGTGGGTATCCAAACATAAAACAATTACTTAGAGGACTTATGATAGTGGGTACTCTTGTGTGAAAGCTCGGCTTTGGGTACTCCCAAGAAAGTATAGGGGTATTTCAAACAGAAGCATTACTAGGTATAAACAGAAGTGCCACTTGTGTTGGAACTAAGTGCTACTTCCCTCAGAGCTCGGTGTATCCTGTGTTTGAAATACCCTCTAGGTAGTCCGTAGCTATGGAGAGGGTACTTCGTAAGTACCCCTAAATAATTAAGAATTGTTAATTTTTTAACAAGCACAGCGTGATTTCATTGTTCTACAAGTATATAAAACTTCTCTTAGACGCCAAGCGCGGTCATAGAGCGAATAAGAGCAGAAAATAGATTTTCTATAGTTGTTAAAATCTATATTTTTTATTTTTTTAACAGTTTATTTTATTAAGGATCAGTACATTGTCTAATGTAACACAAATTGAGTACAATTAGTGCTATGGGGATAGCATCATCGTAACTTTTACAAAATATAAATGCATTTGTTTATAATAACACGGTAAACAAGGGTGCTTTGTAATACGTAATTATTTGGTAAAAGTTAGATGTACGTTGTACAAGATCAACAAAAAAGTAATTAATGACATTGCAAAAAAACCTTTTGGGGCTGGTTTTTTTCTTTTTTCTGAATTCAACATTTTCTCAACAAAAGCCATTGGCAATTGCTAATGAAACTCCATATGAGTATGCTTTTGTAGAAACGGCCAACGTATATCAAAATATAGCTACAGATGCAGCTAATGTATCAACCATTCCTAAGGAGCGAAAAGAACCGAAAGTTTATGATTTTCTGTCCGGTCGATCGATATCTACTCATGATGGCACGGCAAATTTTATAGTAGAATCCTTGCGGATAAACTCTAAAAATTCTGATTATGCGCCTAGTTTTTATAAAGGGGAACTTGTATTTGCTTCTTCTAGAAATAGAAAATCTATGTCCGTGATACTGCAGGAGCATACCAATGAACCTTTTCTGGATTTGTACACAACCAGCAAAAATATCGCTAATAAGGGAATATCAAGATTAAAAGGCGCTGTTAATACTAAGTTTCACGAATCTTCTGCTGCTTTTAGTCCGGATGGAAAAACGGTGTACTTTACCAGAAATAACTATTCTAAAAGAAAGTTTAAAAGAAATACAAAAGGCTGCGTATTATTAAAAATATACAAGGCAGACTATGATAATGGTAAATGGAGAAATGTAAAAGAGTTACCGTTTAATAGTGATGAATATTCTACAGCGCATCCTGCTTTGTCACCTGATGGAAAATTCTTGTACTTTGCCAGTGATATGCCAGGCAGTTACGGTCAGTCTGATATTTATGTCGTAGCGATTCATGATGATGGAAGTTATGGTACTCCAGAAAATTTAGGAAGTTTGATTAACTCTCCAGGTAGAGAAACATTTCCTTTTGTAAGTGATAAAGGAACCTTATTTTTTACCAGTGATGGACACCTAGGTTTTGGCGGCTTGGATATTTTTATGGTTTTGCCCGAGGGACAAAGAGACTGGGCAGTTTATAATATGGGAGCTCCCATTAATAGTCCTAAAGATGATTTTACTTTTATCATCAGCGAAGAAAATAACATGGGATACTTTGCTAGTAACCGTGATGGAGGAAAAGGAGGTGATGATATATACGGATTTAAGCAGCTGGTTCCATTAAGAGAGTATCGCAATTCGATGCCAGAAATCAAACGAAAAATCAAAAGACATTTAGAAATAAAACCGGCGGCAGAAGCAATCACTACTTTTTAAAAGGTAATGGGTAAGTAAATAAGATGTTTGCTAAATTTTAACAGGGTATTTTTCTGTTAAATAATATTAATTAACATATAGTAATTCGATAAACATAATATCTTGGTTTCATTAACCTTAAAAAATATATTATGTTCAAAAACATTTCAAAAATTAGCGGTATTCAGGTGCTAAACAAGTCAGTACAAAAAGGCATTAACGGTGGATCTTTTTACGGAGATGGATATGGAGAATGCCCAACACCTAATTCTTTTTTCTGTGGAGTTCCTGGTCATATATGTTGTAATGGCTTATGTGTATTACCAGAACATCCGGCTTGTGGTTTTTAGTAAATAGTATCTAAAAAATCTAGTTATTGTCGTACTGAGCTTCCTCCAGATGCGGACAAGTGTCGAAGTTATGGATGTTTTCATTTCAATATATCTTCGGTGGGCTCAGTATGACAATTCTAAGTTTTTAAAACTTTTTAGAGACTTTCTCTACTTTTTGTGTACGCTTAATTATTTAAAGAGAGTTCTTTAACTCTTGAATTTTGATATTTATTTTTTCGTTTTTTTGAAATTTTAATGAACGCTCATAATTGATAATTGCATCAGTTATATTTTCAGTAATTACCAATTTATTGGCTAAGCTTACATAAGCATCGGCTTCTTTAGGAAATAATAGTGTATTAAACTTCAATATTTCTATAGCATCTTTTTCTTTACCCGCAAAGAACAAAACATTCGCATAGGTATTTAATTCATATAAACTTTCAGAAATAAGACTGAATTCATTTAACAGGTTTTCAGAATTCTTGGATAAATAATCTGTTCCTTGTGTTTCAATAATAGTATGTATTTTGGTTACAGATACATAGTTTGGAGTATAATTTCCGGATAGGATATCTTTAATATCTTTTTCGATGGTAGTTTTTGGAGATTCTACAATACGATGTACTTCTTTGCCATCTTTATAGAAAATAAAAGTAGGTACCCTATGAATGTTTAATCCTTCTTGTTCGCCTCCGACACTTTGTTTGTAATGTTCTCGATCAGATGCTACTGCAATAGTAGTGACTCTGTTTAATGGGAAATTGGCTTCGTTTAGTGTTTTATAAAATTTTGGAACCTCTCTTTTGCTATCTCCACACCAAGTACCCATAAAAATTTTGATTGTATATGCTTGTATGTTGGTTTTGATATCATTGATAATAGTTTTTTTGGGCACGTAGGATTCATAATTTTTAGAAAACCATTCGTTATAAGGGGCTGTGTTTAGTTTTTCGAAATTAATTTTTCCGGTAAGGTTGGCAGTGCCTTTAGCATTAACGATTTCTTGATTAAATGTCTGCGAAAATGTATGGTTAGTAATTAGAAAAAGGATCAATAAATGTATCGTTGTTTTCATTAAAATAGAATTAGAATGGATATAATATTTTGTTTGAAGAGAGGTAGCATCAACCCAAGTTTATAGGTGCTTTGGAAAACAATCCTAAAACTCAGGCCGAATGAGTAACAAAAATTTGTTTTTGTTTTATTTGCTTATTGGAGCTCCGCTTACGAGGCTTTTAGCTTTAGGAGTTACCATAGCTTTGATTTTTAGGATATGCTTTCCGGCGGTTGTATTGGTGGTGATGGTCACTTGCTTGTTTTGTGCGTTGGGTTTTCCATTGGTATTAAAAGCAACTCGCATTTCTTTAGTTTCGCCAGGAGCGATAGGTTGCTTAGGCCAATCAGAAACTGTACAGCCACAACTTCCTTTGGCGTTCACAATTACTAAAGGAGCATTACCTGTATTGGTAAATGAAAATGTATGTTTTAGAATGTCTCCTTCGGTAACGGTACCAAAATCAAATTTAGTTTCTGCAAAAGTCATTATAGGAACCGCTGTTTTTGTTTCTGAAGCAGGATCACCTTTCATAGCGATTGTTGTGGCGTCATTATTTTCTTTTGTTTGATGTGTACAAGAAACCATAAAGCCTGAGGCAATCATAAGTAGTATTAAAAATGTGTTTACTTTTTTCATGTCTTTTAATTTTTTAGTTAATAATTTTTGAATTTTGATTCTGAACCAAAACTCTAGACATGTGAATAAAAAAGCAATGAAAGTGAGGTGGAAAAAGGGACTAGACCCCCGATGGAAATTTATATTTGGTTAGAAAAAAATAATAGAAATCATTTATTCTTATATAGTGTTTTTGCCTCGTCGCGGCTTTCTACATCTATTTTCTTATATAAGTTATTAATATGTGTTTTTATAGTACTAACACTTAAGAACAGTAATGAAGCGATTTCTTTATTGGTCTTATCCTGTAGAATTAAATCCAGTATTTTTCTTTCCTGTTGGGTAAGTTTTTTTTCGGTTAGCTGATGAGAATCTCTGTGTTTTCTTAATTTTTGAAACAGAAAAACATTTAATAATCCAGATAGTATTAATAATGCAATTATGATCCATAACCAATATGAGGAGCTTTCTTTGGAGGTGATTTCTACAGAAAATTTATCAGCGGCCAATTCCGTTTTGTATTGCTGAACATAAGGACTGTCTGGATACTTGTTTTTTAATCGATCTAATAAAGCATCGTAATACGTGTTCTGTTTTAGATCCTGTAGGTAATAGGTATATAGATTGTTGGATTTGTTAGATAGAAATGAATAAATATATAATTCTGTTAAGGGTTCATTTTGGTTTTTACCATATTCTTGTAATGTGCGAAACCATTTTTTTGAGTTTACTTTTCTGTTCGCCTCACTTCTATAAGAACTAAAAGCATACCGCATGTTTTCTATTATAGAATCGACCTTAAGAAAGGTATTACTGCGTTCGTTTGTAGAAACTACTTCACAAAACACTTCTTCCTCTACAGTAAAAGGTAGTGAGATCGTATCTTGATTTTTGGCGATAAAAAGAATTTCTTTACTATTAAGACATATTCCATTAAAATGAATAGCTTCTTTGTCTTCTTCAGAACAATTTTCGGTATGAATGCGATATATTCTATTCTGAGACGGAAGATTATTTTCAGTAAATACAAAATAGCCTGTAGAATCCGGAACTACTTTTTGGATAATTTGTTCTGGATAGATACCAGACATTTTTCTATAATCTTCTATCAGTGATAAATAAATAGTATTGTCTTTAGTATTATTGTCTATAAAACCAGAAAATTTATATTGACTCCACAATGCAGGAGAACAAATCAAGAAAGAGATACATAGAATAGTTTTTATCCATTTCATATAGTAATGTCTAGCTTTTTTAGAAACTATCCCAAGATAAAAATAATTTTAAGATAGGGTGTAACATAATAAGATATAACACTACCTATAATTATATTATTTAATTTATTTTTGTTTATGAGTATTTGGAGAGTTTTATTGTCGATTTTTTTTCCACCACTAGCAGTTTTAGACAAAGGATGTGGATCAATCATAATCGTACTTTTGTTAACCTTATGTGGATGGGTTCCTGGTGTGATTGCAGCACTAGTGATCATTAATAATCCCAATAAATAATTTTTAAAATCAATTTCTTTACATTGAAAAAACTGAATATATGAAAAAAGTTTCCCTGTTAGTACAAACATTTTTAGTAGCAATTCTATTAGTAGGATGCCAGTTTTCTGAAGACTTACATATTAGTGACGATGGAAGCGGAAAAATATCTTTTAATTTTGATGGTTCAGAACTACTTAAAATGGCAGGAGATAAGCTAGGTGAAGGTTTAGGAGAAGAGAAGAAAGAAGAAAAAATCATAGATACTCTAATGGTTTTTAAAGATTTTCTAGAAGAGAAAAAAGACAGTATAGCACAATTATCCCAAGCAGAACAGGATAGGTTAAAGAAATTAGAGAGTTTTAAGATGCATATGTTTATGGATCCTAAATCATATGAAATGAAGTTCGACTTGTATTCTGAATTTAAGGATGTATCGGATTTAGGGAATGTATTTAATGATTTTAAAACAGCTTCTGCACTAGGAGGTAAAAACGCTGGGAGTTCTGTAGGTAAAGCCGGTGATCCATTATCAAATACTGAAGGAGAAGACCCAACCAAGGTTTCCTATACTTTTAAGAAGAATAAGTTTAAAAGGGTTACAGAGATCTTAGATAAAGAGAAACTAAAAATGAGCTTGGATAGTCTTGCACAAATGAAGATGTTTTTGGCTAGTTCTAAATATAAAATCAATTATCACTTTCCGAAGAAGATAAAAAAAATATCATCCGAAAAAGCGATGTTTAGCCAAGATGGAAAAAGCTTTACACTAGAAGTAGGTTTCTTAGAGTATATGGAGGATCCTACCGTATTAGATGTAGAGGTGGAGTTAGAAAAATAATAGAAATTGTCTGAAAAGTGAGCCTGCGATATCAAACTAGGCTTCCTCTGTAGGAAGCTTAGAATGACAATTTTTGGTTCTGAAGACTTTTTAGACAACCTCTATTAATGTTCATTTTGAATATTATAAAACTTCCTTTTGGATAAGTTTTATAGCCATTTCGCGAACTGTATTATTTCGTTTGTCACTACTCAATGACCCTAAACCATGATCTAATAACCCTTGTTCTTCCTTAAGATCATATATTTTAAAAGTAGCCTTATTGTATGAACCTACAGGAACTTTCTTTGTGTTAAAAATAAATAGATATTCTCCATTTACAGTCCCAGATTCATAAATACCATGGCCAATTAAAATAGAATCAGCCGCTGGATCACCTTGATAAATATCAAATTTCATTTGATTGACCATACTTTTATTAAGTTGGCTGATAGCATTCTTAGCAGCATAAGACTTTACAAAAATATTAGTATCATCAAAATCTCTTTCTACTTTATGTCCTTTTCCAGTTAATAGTTCCTTTTCTTCGTCTAGTCTTTCTAAGATCCAATTAGGTCTTTTTGGTGTTTGAGAAGCTATTTCTTTCGTTTTTGAAGCATCAAAACCGTTCACAGAGAATATTCCAACTTCTAAAGCATATTGTATAACACGTTTTTCCGACAACCAATAATTTTTTTTATTGATAACAATAGTATCAGTTATTTGATCTCCATAATAAGCACGAAAAGGGAATGTTTTGTCAGAACCGAAAAGTAAAGATGATTGTAACATATCTTGTGCTTTAAAAATCGGCTTTTTTTCAAGATCGCTTATTTGATAATATTTAGCACCATCTCCTTTTACTTTTTCTATGTGCGCGACTTTTACTTTGTCAATGAAAATCTCTCCTTTTTTAACTTTCACTTTTTGTGCAGAAACAAAGGCGGTAATAAATAAGCAGACTAAAATTAACTGTACTTTTTTCATTTTGAAGGCTTTTGATTTTTTTGTGAAGCTGCAAATATAGTATTAAAAAAATACGTTGATTTTTAATTCTTTTCGAGAATCGATAACGTGTAATACAATCATAGCTTACTATTTTTAATCTCGTATCTTTGTAATGATGAATAAGAAGATAGAAATACAAGAACTGGGTTTAAAAGATTTTAAAGAAACTTGGGAGTATCAAGAGGTATTGTTTAAAGGAATTCTGGATACAAAAATCAAGAACAGAAGAGAAGATGCTAATCTGGATACAAATAACTATTTTCTTTTCGTAGAGCATCCACACGTATATACATTAGGAAAAAGTGGTGATATTAGTAATCTATTATTGAATGAAGAACAGCTGAAACAAAAAGGAGCTACTTTTTATAAAATTAATCGAGGAGGTGATATTACATATCATGGACCAGGACAAATTGTAGGATATCCCATTCTGGATCTGGATAATTTCTTTACAGATATTCATAAATACCTTCGTTTTCTGGAAGAAATGGTAGTGCTCACTTTAGCAGAATATGGAATAAAAGGAGTGAGAAGTGATGGAGAGACAGGGGTTTGGCTAGATGTAGGTACTCCATTTGCACGTAAAATATGTGCTATGGGCGTAAGAGCTAGTAGGTGGGTTACCATGCACGGTTTTGCATTTAATGTGAATGCGGATCTAGGGTATTTTGATAATATTATTCCTTGTGGAATCAATGATAAAGCAGTTACCTCACTAAATGTTGAGTTAGGAGTAGAAAAAGTAGATGTCTCAGAAGTGAAAGAAAAATTACTGAAACATTTTACAAAACTGTTCGAAGCAGAAATGATACAACAAAAAACCGAAGCATAAATACTTCGGTTTTTTTGACTAAAAACTAAACAAATCTAATAGGTAAGGGTTAATTTATTTTATATCCTTCGAACCAACTACCAGTCCCATCTATACGAACATCGCCAGCCCCAAAATTTCTTAAGCTTACAAAAACTTCTTGTCCAACATTGAGGAAGTAAATACCGCTAACATCTGTTTTAACATCATCTCCATCTACAATTTGAGTAAAATCTACACCTGTATCTACGTTAAAACTAATTCTAAAGAAAGAAGTAGTTACAGCATTAGACTGTCTTACCACCGCGTGTAAATAGTAATATCCGCTTTCTGGTGCAACAAATCTTTTTGTAGTAGTATTAAAAGCATTTCTGGTATCATACGTTCGGATATCCCAGATATCTGTTTCTATAGTTGTATTAGCATCTAGGTCTTTTACCGCAAAACCATTTCCTCTCACTTTAAAAACAATGGGAGTAGATACTGCTGTAGCATTATCTACATAGGTTTTTACAGCTCGTTCTGTAGGAACTGCATTATTGCTATTACTCGCAAGGGTTCCGTCTGTAGAAATTTCGTTAACTGAGGTTCCGTTTTCTAGTTTTAAATCACCATTTACATCTAACTTAGCAGTAGGAGTTCTGTCAATACCTACATTACCACTATTCATATTCTCGATATCATCACCATTAGAAAACCATCTGGTATCTCCAGAAGTAATTGCATACGGCACTGCCATTAGTTCATTAGTTCCCATCTCCGCTCCATTTAGTGATACGGTTACGTAAGAAGCAATACCACCCCACTGAAGTGTGTTAAAGTCACCTGTTACAGGAACTCCATCTCCTATTAATAGGGCAAATACGCCATTAGTGTTTGTAGTAATTGCGTGGTTTTCTACATAACTTGCTGCTACGTCTGGCGCTCCAAATTTTATGGCAATTTGTATATTAATGGATTCGTCGGCAAGAATATCACCACTAGCACTTCTGGCTACTCCTTGGTAATTGATAAAGTTTTTTTGCGCCGATTGTGCCGATATGAATGTGCTAAATAATAGTGCGCTGAATATTAGAAAATTTGTTATTATATTTTTCATGATTTTAAATTTTTATAAAATGAGGTTATTTTTTGATGATTTTAAATGTTTTGTTCTCGTTGGTTGTAGGAATCGAAAGCTGTAGTAAATAGACTCCTTTTGACAATGAACTAATGTCAATTCGATTGTCAACTAGTGAAGTATTTACTTTTTGATGTATGATTTCTTGACCATTGAGGTTGAATAAAGAAATTGTGTAGCTGTTGATATCAGGAATTCTAATTGTAAAGAAATCCAGCACAGGATTAGGATATATTGAGATTGCGCTATTGCTAAACTGGAACTCTTCTGTAGAGAGTACATTTAGAGAAGCAATACCAGACCAAAATCCTTGATCAATAGATTCCGAATTGGTGATAGTTCCAATAATTGTTTCACCAATAGTGAAAGTTATCGAGTGAGATGTATTGCTATTGCTGCTACCAGAATTAGAGATTACACTGGTGTCTATGGATTGTGATTGACTGGTAATAGCAAAACATAGAAGCATAAAAGTGTATATGATTTTCATAATACTATTTTTAGGTTTATGGTTTTTAATGAAAAGAGATTCGCTATACTTTAATTTTATAGAATACCCAAGTAAATTTTAGGGTGTAAATCAAAGCAGTTCTTAGTTTCTAAAAAGATCGTTGATCCCTGATCCGCTAACTGTTAAATCATTATTCGTTAGATCTGAATCGTTATTTTGATCATTACCGTCTATAAAAATATCCGGATCATAGTCTATAACAATTCTGTAGTCCGGAGGAAACTCACCTTCTGCTGGTGATGAGGAATTCCAAGGTCTGGAACAATTTACAATTAAGGTTTCTCCTGCATCTAAGTTTGTAAAGCTAACAGTGTCGACTAATTCTCCTGGTGCTGGAGTTCCAAGATTTCTCTGATATAAACGTATAGCCTGTTGTCCAGAATTAGAATTAAAATTAGCATCGCCATTATTGGTGATGGTTCCGGTGATAGTAGCAGTTCCCGTAAAATTATCGTCTTTTACAATGGTGAAAGTAATAGAAGTAGCGTCTAAGTCAATAGTGCCAATTGGAATGGCGTCATCATCACTATCGCAAGCAATGAGTAAAGCTGTAATGCATAATACAGATAAAATTTTTAAAGTTTTCATGACATTTTAATTACGTTGTTTCACATTAGTGGGGCACGTAATTAAAAAGTAAACATCAAGTTGATATTAAATTAATAAACCCTTTAATTTATTTGATAAATAAGAATACTATTCTCTTCTCCTTTAACTGTAAACTCTAGATTAGGATCCTTATCCATGTTACCAAGACTAATCACAGAATTTCCATATACCGGAAAATTTGCTAATAATTCGGCATTACTATCATACAGGTATACTTTTTTAGATTGTACATCCGTGATGGCAACATAGATTTTATTATTGATATAAAATATTTGAGGGTTGCTGTAGACTCCAAAATCAAGCTCTAAAGTTTTCTCCTTGATAGATAACTTGTTTTCAGAAAAAGTAACCAATGTTTTATTGGTAGCAACCAAAGAACTATTTTCATTCAGTTCTTTATGAACTAAAGATACGGTGCCGTCTGATTGCACCTGAATTAGTTTCCCATCTTTAGTAAGAGATGTAAACTTGTTTTGATATTGTTCCCATTGATTTGTAGAAAAATCTATTTGCTGCTTTACATCTACTCTTGTTCTTCCTAAACGATCCAAGATGTTCAGTTTTCCATTTTCTTCTGCTATAAGAATGTAATCCTTACTCCCTATACGAATGTGTTTAGGAGACATAATAATATTAGTTGTTGTTTCTTTAAAACCAAAACCGGTAACAACTTTTCCTTCGGCATCTAACATAATTGTTTCATTGCCTTGTGTAATAAGAACACGATAACGTTTGTTTTTATCATAATCAAATAATGACAGTGGCTGCGTAATTGATTTTTCGAATTTTTTAGGATAAGAAGTCACGTCTTTTCCATCCCTATCTACTAAATACAATGTGTTTTCTGTATTAAATAAGAGCTGGTATCTGCCGTTTTTGTAGATATCGATTTGCTGGATATCCCCCATAATCGCACCATTAATTTGTTTTTTCCAAAAAATAGTTCCTTTATCAGAAATTAGATAGAGATTATTATCTACATCCTGCACGGCAATATCCATCCCTTTGGTTCGGTGATTTTGTACCAGGATAGGCCTGTTTAATAGCTTGTTTTCTAAAGTGGTAGATGCTGTTTGGGTAACTGAGGTGGCAGAACCCTTGCTAACATTCTTCTGGAAAACTCCATGAATATGAGCAAAGTTGCTTTCTTTTATTACCTGCAAAGCTGCTATTTGATATCCTTCAGTTTTAGCTTCTTTCCATTGTTTTTGTTTAGATTCTTCTGTATTATTAGCAATATAATCCTTAAGATGCTTAATAGAACCGACCATAAGTATTGATGATCCATCCGATAATTTTTCTATAGTGTTGGAGTAGTACGCCTGTTCCTGTAATACCGTTTTGTTAAGGATATTTGCTATAATGGTTTGTAAACCATTTTTAGTAGGAGATAGTACAATATGATCTTCGTAAACAAAATAAAATTTAGCTTCAAATTCAGGGATTAAAGGTTTCAGTAATCCCGAAAAAGTAGTAGTCTCTTCATAACTAAAAATGTCAATATTCCTGTAGGATCCCGAAGCCGATCCAGCCAATTGCTCCACAGTGTTTTCAGGAACTAAAGAAGTTAGGGTTAGCATCTTTTCGTTTTCCAGAAAAATCATTCCGATTTCGGAAACCCCAGATAGCATTTCATCAAGATCATCAGGGATGTTTTCTATTTCTCGATCCTGAGCCAAAGCCAAATTCTTTTTCAACGTATAAAAATCATCATAGGTAAAGGAAATAAATCCATCAGCCGTTACAGGAGTTATTTTGGCAATTTTATTTTCTTGAGCAATGGTATTATCAAAAATTCCTATGGTTGTAGATAATGAATCTTTTTCTATAGCAATACCATCAATGTACATTGCATTTTGTTCTAGCTTGGTGTCAATAGAAATCCATCCACTAAAGTTTGATAATTCAGATAAATTTGTATTAGGTAAAATGGAATTATGAATTTCTTTTAGTTGTTTTCCGTGTACTAAAACAGATATTGGGTTTTTCGTGTCAGAGACATCATAGGCTTTCATAAGATCTTCGCCTACCGATATCTTGTTTTCTTGTTGTCGGATTGCATTTTCTATCAATATCTGCGATGAAGAAGCAATCAATAAGCTATCTTGCTTTGTAGCATAAAAAGTATCATTACCAGAAACTACTTTATGAATGGTTTTGTTAGAATAGCTTATGTTTTCAATAGTTTTTTGATTCAAAGAATCTTTATTGATAATGGAAGGATCAAATTTTGAAATATAAGTATACTCAAAATCATTTTTACCAATGGGAGAAAAGCAAAGAAGTCCTTTGGATTGTTTAACTTGATCTAATATTGGGAGCTTTTTGAAGTACGTAAAAAAATCAATCCCACTATTTTTTTTCAAGAAATCATTATCCCTCAACATATTCCTGGTTTGTTCCAGATCATTGATTTTTAATATTACCTGAGCATCCTTAGGAATATAATCAATAAGAGTGTTTGGTTTTTCGGTAGTTGTGTTACAAGCTAAAACAATTGTGGAAATTAGAATTACAACTATTTTTTTCATGTGTTTATTTTCCTTTTTATTCTTTACTATTTTAAGAGATGCCATTATTATTTCAATAACTTTCTTTATTAATCATAACAGTTTTAATAAGCCTGGTCATTTCGCATACTAGTACTAAATGTGCCTAAGGCACCAAAGATAATTATTTGAACTCTAGCGAAAGCTGTTCTGGCAATAATCTAAAACTTTTCCGATGATATTTAGTAATACCGTATTTCCGTATAGCATCTCGATGCTCTGCAGTAGGGTATCCTTTATTTTTTTTCCAGTTATACATAGGAAATTCTTCGTGAATCTTTTCCATATATTCATCACGATACGTTTTTGCTAAAACAGATGCTGCAGCAATATTCATGTATTTACCATCACCTTTAATAACGCAAGTATAAGGTATATTATGATATGGTTTAAACCTATTTCCGTCTACAGATATGTGTTCAGGTTGAGGTTTTAATTGTGCTATTGATTGTTGCATCCCTAGTATAGACGCATTTAAAATATTGATTTTGTCAATCTCTTCCATAAAAATATGTGTAACACCATAGGTAATACAACAGTCTTCTAATAGTGGACGCAATGTTTTTCTTTTCGCCTCGCTAAGTTGTTTAGAGTCGTTTAGGATATCATTGCCGAAGTCGTCGGGAAGTATAATCGCTGCAGCGGTTACAGGACCTGCAAGACAACCACGACCAGCCTCATCAGTGCCACATTCGATGAGACCAGGTTTTAATTTTAATTCGAGCATGCTACGAAGATAATGTATGAACAGAACATCAGAAAACTATTTTTAAGAATCAAGAAAAAAAGGTATATCAATTGTAAATCTAGGGTGCAATTGATGTTAGTACTAAAACGGGCAATTCATACCATTAACTTTCGTTAAAAAAGTATATTTTTGCCAACAGTTTATTATATAGATGAAAAAGAACTTAGTATTTATAATTATACTTCTTATTGGATCACTAGCAGTTGCTCAGGAAGGAAATGAAGAAGAGATTGGTGGTACAACAACTCCCAGAGAGAGGCCGGAGCTTGGTAAAAACACAAGACCAAGTGGCAAAAAGAGAAAGAGTAAGCCGCCTATTACTGATTATAAGATTGTAGATCTAAAAAATGATACTACGTTTGTAGATACTACATTAACTATCCAAAGAGATTATAATTTTAATTATCTAAGACGAGATGATTTTGGATTGCAACCTATAAATAATGTGGGGCAAACGTATAATAGTCTTATCAAAGTTGAGGAGAGCAATCATTTATTGCCGCTTTTCGGAGCTAGAGCAAGGCATTTCAACTTTATGGAAGTAGAAGACATCAAGTATTACAATGTTCCTACGCCGCTTAGTGAGTTGTATTTTAAGACAACTTTTGAACAAGGACAGCAGTTGGATGCATTTTTTACAGTAAACACTTCTCCGAGATTGAATCTTTCTATAGCATATAAAGGGAATCGATCATTAGGGAAGTATCAACATGCATTAACAAGTACTGGTAATTTTAGAGCAACAGCTAATTACCAAACTAAAAATGATCGGTATAGAATAAAAACGCATTTTGTTTCGCAGGATTTGTTAAATGAAGAGAATGGAGGTTTGTCTGCAACAGGGCTAAACCAGTATCTTAATAACACAGAAGAGTTTGATGAACCAGCTGATTTTGCTGATAGAGGAGCGATCGAGGTTAATTTTGAAAATGCAGAAAGCATATTACTTGGTAAAAGATTTTATCTCAGTCATAGCTATTCGATAATTAAGAGAACCGATAGTAGTACTACAGATGTGTCTATTGGCCACATATTAGATATAACGGATAAGTCATTCCAGTTTGACCAAGCAGCAGCTAATGATCTTTTTGGTGAGTCTTATGAATCTTCGGGAGCTTTATTTGATAAAGTGGCACTAGAGGATTTTAGTAATCAGTTGTTTCTAGATGTTAATAATGACTGGTTGGGTAACCTAAGAATCAATATGGGGACTTCTAATTATAATTATGGATATAATACATTAGTTAGCCTAGCAGATGAGGATAATACTACTATTACCAATAGACTTAAAGGAGATATTTATTCTGTCGGAGCATCATATCAAAAGAATTATAGAGGTTTTCAATTAGCAGCTAACGGTATGTCTATCGTATCAGGTGATTTTGATGGTAATTATCTAAATGCTTCAGCTGGGTATCAGCTTAATGATTATGGATTACAACTAGGTATTAGTACAAAGTCTTCGGCTCCAAATTATAATTTCTTACTGTATCAAAGTGATTATGTAGGATACAATTGGCAGAATTATAATAATAATGACCCAGAAAAAAACTTCAAAAATTTAGAAACACAAAAGGTTCAGGCAAATATTAAGGTAAAGAATTTTGCTAATTTAGAGGCTAGCTATACAACTACTGATAATTATACATATTTTACAAAAAATGCTGATTCTTTAACAGTACCAGAACAATTTGACGGGAGTATAAACCTCCTAAAACTTAAGCTAACGCAGACATTTAATTTTGGATGGTTAGGGTTGGATAATACGATAGTGTATCAAAATGTTGATGGAGCAACCAATACTGTTACTGATGGAGATGTCACTAGGACATACGAAGTGTATAATGTCCCAAATATTGTAACCAGAAATAGTTTGTATTATCAAGATCATTGGTTTAAGAAAGCACTGTTTTTACAGGCAGGTGTTACTTTTAAATATTATTCTGAGTATGATGCCGATGGATATGATCCCGTATTGTCAGAATTTTATGTGCAAAGCCCAGAAGAGATTGACTATTTTAATGACGTTGACAATACAGATGAGGCTGGCGATACAACACAGACTTTTGGAGGTTTTCCTCAGTTTGATATCTTTTTTAATGCCAAAATTAGACAAACCCGTATCTATTTTAAGGTCGAAAATTTCGGCGAAGCTTTTAGTCAGAACAACGAATTTTCCGCTCCTGGATATGCACCACGTGATGCTGTGATCCGTTTCGGTCTTGTTTGGAATTTCTTTTTATAATTTAGGGCACCCGAGCGGGCTATACGCTACAATTCCTCTCCGCTTTTGGCGGATGCGGGATTTTCACTGCTATCCCTGGTGCGATTTGTTTTAGCTTATTAAATCTTGATTATTCATTGGAAAATCTATTTGCTATTCGTAGTAAATAGATCGTAAGGCGTATCTTTGATATAGATCACTTCTTTTTATAGCAAGCATATTATGAGTACTACCAAGAAACGAAATATATCCGTTTTAGGCCCCGAAACTTTTACAGGAATCAAGCTACAGGAACCTGCAGAATACGCTGCTGGACTTCCTGCAGTAAAAGTAGCACTTACCCACGCGTTTAAAGAGATGGGTGTTGTGAAATCGGTAAGTGGTCTTTTTCAAATGAACCAAAAAGATGGGTTTGATTGCCCTGGTTGCGCTTGGCCGGATCCCGAGAAACCATCCAAACTTGGTGAATATTGCGAAAATGGAGCAAAAGCACTCGCAGAAGAGGCAACAAATAAAAAAGTAGATAAAGACTTTTTTGCTAAATACTCTGTAGAAGAACTCTCTAATTGGTCTGATTATCAAATTGGAAAAAGTGGAAGATTGATAGAGCCGATGGTTTTAAAACCAGATAGTATTCATTATGAACCAATATCCTGGGAGAAAGCATATGAGTTAGTGGCTAAAAAATTAAAAGAATTAAATACCCCAGATGAAGGAATATTTTATACTTCTGGAAGGTCCAGTAACGAAGCAGCTTTTTTGTATGGCTTGTTCGTAAGAGCTTTTGGAACTAATAATATGCCGGATTGTTCTAATATGTGTCACGAATCTAGTGGAGTTGCATTAGGTGAGACTTTAGGAATAGGAAAAGGTTCTGTGAAGCTAGAAGATTTTGATCAGGCAGAAGTAGTAATGGTAATTGGTCAAAATCCAGGGACCAACCATCCCAGAATGTTATCAGCCTTGCAAAAGTGTAAGGAGAATGGTGGAAAAATCATTAGCGTCAATCCTTTAGAAGAAGCAGGGTTAATAAGATTTAAAAATCCTCAAGAAGTTAAAGGGGTATTCGCTTCAGGGACTTCGCTAACAGATATACATCTTCAGGTAAAAATCAATCAGGATGTTTCGCTATTAAAAGTGATTCAAAAGAAATTGGCAACTTTAGATCAAGAAAATAAAGATGTGTTTGATCATCAATTTATAGCAGCCTATACCAGTGGTTATGATGAGTTGCTAAAAGACTTAGAACAATACTCTGAAAAAGAATTAATAGAATTGTGTGGGGTAGAAGAATCTTTAATTGATGAGGTTGTTCAATTATTAGCAAGAAGAAGTAAGATCATTATTTGTTGGGCAATGGGATTGACGCAACATAAAAATGGGGTAAACAATATAAAGGAATGTGTTAATCTGTTATTGCTTAAAGGAAGTTTAGGTAAACCAGGTGCAGGAACTTGCCCTGTTAGAGGACACAGTAATGTACAAGGAGATCGAACTGTTGGGATAATGCATCACGTTTCACCAGCACTTAATGAGTCGATAGAGAAAACTTTTGGTTTCACAGCTCCTGATAAAGAAGGTTTGGATACAGTACATGCTATAGAAGCTATGAATAAAGGAAACGCAAAAGTCTTTATAGCACTTGGAGGTAATTTTTTATCAGCTGCATCTGATACGGAATTCACTGCAGAAGCACTACAGAATTGTGAGCTTACAGTTAATATTAGTACGAAGTTAAATAGAACACACTTAGTTGCAGGTAAGACTAGTTTAATACTGCCAACATTAGGACGTTCAGAATTAGATCAAAAGGACGGGAAACCAAGATACTTCACCGTAGAGAATAGTATGGGGAAAGTACATCAGTCTAAAGGAATGCTACAACCAGCTTCGGACAACCTAGTTAGCGAACCAGAAATAATAGGTGGAATAGCAAATGCGTATTTTAGTGAAGGACATCCAGTACAATGGAAACAACTTAGTGAAGATTATGAGTTGATTCGAAAAAAAATAGAAGAAGTAATCAAAGGGTTCGATAATCTAAATGTCAGATCAAAAGGTTCTGGTTTCTATTTACCTAATAATGTAAGAAATTTAGACTTCAGCAAACTACCAGAAGGCAAGGCACAATTTAGTTGTTGCGATTTGCCAGAACATACTCTAAAAGAAGATGAATTTTTATTAATGACAATTCGTTCACACGATCAATTTAATACAACTATTTATGGGTTAGATGATCGTTATCGTGGAATTTATAATGAGCGACGCATTGTTTTAATGAATATTCAGGATATGAATAAACGTGAGCTAAAAAAGTTTGATGTCATTAATATGGTAAGCTTATATGATGGTAAAGAAAGAAAAGCATCTAATTTTTTAGTAGTTCCTTATAATATACCACAAGGAAATATAGCGGCGTACTTTCCTGAAACCAATGTTTTAGTTCCTTATAATCATTATGCAGATAAGAGTAATACACCAATTAGTAAATCTATAGTTGTTAGTTTAGAGGTTGTTTTGTTTTGATTTTGTATTTATTTATTTTTTTTCTGTTTGTAAGTTTAATGTTTCTAGGGTGTTATAAAAAGATTAAAATTTTCTTTAAAAAAGTTGTTGATTTAACGGAAAAGGGTTGTATGTTTGCACCCGCAAAACGGGATATTGTTTTTGTTTAGTTCATTGATTAGGATTTTGTTTGTTTACGGTAGTTGAGGGAGTTTTTTAGGGACTCTGTTTAGTTATTGTTCAAGGCTTGAAAAAATATTTTAAATTATTTTAAAAAAATTTTGGTAGTTTAAAAAGGGGTTGTATATTTGCACCCGCTTTGAGAAACAAGCGAAGTTCATAGGAATAAAAGTTATACTGGAGTAGTTTGATTTAGGTCATTTTTGAGGTTCGATTCCTTTTTGATTTACGATTAACGACCAGCAATGAAGATTGTGTTGGGTTCGTTGAAAGAGTTCATTGATATATTGATTGACAGCGCGTATTACAATTGTATTTATATAATTGTTTTACATATAAGAATTAAGACTAGAAATATTTTTGAGATTACGATTTTAAATTCCTGTTGTTATTGTTAAATAATATTTAAGAATACACGATGAAGAGTTTGATCCTGGCTCAGGATGAACGCTAGCGGCAGGCTTAACACATGCAAGTCGAGGGGTAACAGGTTGTGCTTGCACAATGCTGACGACCGGCGCACGGGTGCGTAACGCGTATAGAACCTACCTTATAGTAAGGGATAGCCCAGAGAAATTTGGATTAATACCTTATAGTATCCTAAGTGAGCATTCATTAAGGATTAAAGATTTATTGCTATAAGATGGCTATGCGTTCTATTAGTTAGTTGGTAAGGTAACGGCTTACCAAGACATCGATAGATAGGGGCCCTGAGAGGGGGATCCCCCACACTGGTACTGAGACACGGACCAGACTCCTACGGGAGGCAGCAGTGAGGAATATTGGACAATGGAGGCAACTCTGATCCAGCCATGCCGCGTGTAGGAAGACTGCCCTATGGGTTGTAAACTACTTTTATAGAGGAAGAAACAGTTCCACGTGTGGAACTCTGACGGTACTCTACGAATAAGGATCGGCTAACTCCGTGCCAGCAGCCGCGGTAATACGGAGGATCCAAGCGTTATCCGGAATCATTGGGTTTAAAGGGTCCGTAGGCGGGTCTGTAAGTCAGTGGTGAAAGTTTTCGGCTCAACCGGAAAATTGCCATTGATACTGCAGGTCTTGAATCATTATGAAGTGGTTAGAATAAGTAGTGTAGCGGTGAAATGCATAGATATTACTTAGAATACCGATTGCGAAGGCAGATCACTAATAATGTATTGACGCTAAGGGACGAAAGCGTGGGTAGCGAACAGGATTAGATACCCTGGTAGTCCACGCCGTAAACGATGGTTACTAGCTGTTCGGACTTCGGTCTGAGTGGCTAAGCGAAAGTGATAAGTAACCCACCTGGGGAGTACGTTCGCAAGAATGAAACTCAAAGGAATTGACGGGGGCCCGCACAAGCGGTGGAGCATGTGGTTTAATTCGATGATACGCGAGGAACCTTACCAGGGCTTAAATGTAGTATGACAGGTTTAGAGATAGACTTTTCTTCGGACATATTACAAGGTGCTGCATGGTTGTCGTCAGCTCGTGCCGTGAGGTGTCAGGTTAAGTCCTATAACGAGCGCAACCCCTGTTGTTAGTTGCCAGCGAGTCAAGTCGGGAACTCTAGCAAGACTGCCGGTGCAAACCGCGAGGAAGGTGGGGATGACGTCAAATCATCACGGCCCTTACGTCCTGGGCCACACACGTGCTACAATGGTAGGTACAGAGAGCAGCCACTTGGTGACAAGGAGCGAATCTATAAAACCTATCACAGTTCGGATCGGAGTCTGCAACTCGACTCCGTGAAGCTGGAATCGCTAGTAATCGGATATCAGCCATGATCCGGTGAATACGTTCCCGGGCCTTGTACACACCGCCCGTCAAGCCATGGAAGCTGGGGGTACCTGAAGTCCGTCACCGTAAGGAGCGGCCTAGGGTAAAACTGGTAACTGGGGCTAAGTCGTAACAAGGTAGCCGTACCGGAAGGTGCGGCTGGAACACCTCCTTTCTAGAGAAAGACGATACACAGGAATTGTTATTTTTAGGTATTTTTAGTCTTATGCTGTTAATTAATTATTTTTTTAGTATTGAGTACGGAGTATTAAGTATTAAGTAAGGATTGTTTTAGATTTTATCTAAGTACTCATTACTGATTACTCACTACTATAAAACAGTCTCATAGCTCAGCTGGTTAGAGCGCTACACTGATAATGTAGAGGTCGGCAGTTCGAGTCTGCCTGAGACTACGATTTTAGTATAAAGTATTAAGTAGGAAGTAATGAGTAAAAAAAAGACTTATTATGGATTATTTAAGGCTTACTACTATGAAATTAAGTTCATAATTATATTATTGAAAAGGAAATTTTAGAAGTTGAGAATTCATTACTTCATCATTCGATATTCTGAATTCGACATTTAGGATTTCAAATAATGGGGGATTAGCTCAGCTGGCTAGAGCGCCTGCCTTGCACGCAGGAGGTCATCGGTTCGACTCCGATATTCTCCACAATTCTTTAGGTATAGGATTGATAGTTTATAAATCACAGGATTCACATAGTGAAAAAGTATTTATGATCATTGATTTTATATTGTTATTAAGAAAAACGTTCATTGACATATTGATTTAAAGAATACGAGCATTAATTGTTCTAGAAATAGGATGATTAATGATAATAAATTAAAAGAGTGTTTTGTTATCTTTTATCGGAGATAACAAGACGAATAAACTAAAAGAGCAAGTTAAAGCAAAGACGCATAAGCTAATTAAGGGCGTATGGGGAATGCCTAGGCTCTCAGAGGCGATGAAGGACGTGATAAGCTGCGAAAAGCTGTGGGGAGTGGCACATACACTATGATCCGCAGATATCCGAATGGGGCAACCCACTATATTGAAGATATAGTACCTAGCAATAGGGGCGAACCCGGAGAACTGAAACATCTAAGTACCCGGAGGAGAAGAAAACAAAAGTGATTCCGTTAGTAGTGGCGAGCGAACGCGGATTAGCCCAAACCAGTATTGTTACGGCAGTGCTGGGGTTGTAGGACCACGATATAAGATGTATATTGAATTAGAACAGTTTGGAAAGACTGACCAAAGAGGGTGATAGTCCCGTATAGGTAAGATATATTGATTTAGTGGTATCCTGAGTAGTGCGGGACACGTGTAATCCTGTATGAATCTGTGGGGACCATCCCATAAGGCTAAATACTCCTGAGAGACCGATAGTGA